>JBAYVG010000030.1:0-35969 GCA_041674785.1 Rhodocyclaceae bacterium | reverse complement strand
GGGCTGGTATCGATGGTTTTGTAGCGGGCCATGGCGTCCCTCCTTCAAGGATATGACCATGGCTTGATCAAGGCGTTCACTCCCGGCATGATGCGGGGATGATTTTTCTACACCTTCGTTAGCGATCCTTATGATGCTCGACTTTTTGAACGGCTATTCAAAAGCAGTCAGCCTAGACGGCGAGCGCTTTAAGAACGCCTTTCCTGACGGAAGCCAAAAATCTGATTTTTTGTTGTTTGAAGAAACGACAGTTTGTGAGTTCAAAGACTTGGTGAACTTTGATGTTCAAAAACGCGTTGAGAATGTCGCAAAAAAAGGGGTTCGCTCAGAGCAAGATCTAAAGCGAGATCTGTACAACACCATTGAAAATGCCTTGAGCAAGGCCAACAGACAGATCAAAGAAACGAAAGAAAAATTGCAACTACCTATGGCGCTGGGTTTGGTAATCATTGAAAACCACATTCCCAGCGACATCTCGGTATTGGCGCTTATGGATGCAGCCAACCGCAAAATGATGAACGGGGTAGATAACGTCGACGGAGTGCTGTGTTTAGACTTCATTAACACATTCGTCAGTACTGACGGAGAGCATATTCAGCCCGCGCAGATCGTTATTCGTGACACGAAACGGTCGAAGGATCTTAGCGATTTGGTCGGCAGGTAGATGGAAGATTATTCAGCGAGCAGGAGTTTACCTCTCCTTAGGAATATTGATGTTTCTAAGGCTGATCAAATGTGGACCGTAAAGGCTGATGGCCACTACGGAAAATTTAGCGCCTCTTTGAGCACCAATAACAATGACGATTCTTTGCCGAAAAATCGCTAACCCGGCAGTCGAGCGGGACGGCCACAAGCTGCGCTTGTGGTTCCCTGCGCTTCGCTCCGGCCGCCCCTCACTTCCACGTTAGGCGTCTGTTTTTTGCTGTGAAGGGATCAATATGAGTTCAAATGAAAATTCAGAAATCAAGGCCACCGAAAAGCCACTTCCTTTGTTAAACCGAAGTAGTGCTGAGGCAGCAATGCAGGCGCCCGTAGGCGTGTTTCCAGTTGTACTGCATTTTCCCTATAGAGGCATGCAAAAAAGTGAGGCTCTATCTTTTCCAAAACCTATCGATATTCCTTCGCGCGGTGAGATTGTAACTTTCAAGTTTGACGACTTTGGAACCAAGCGTCGAATATCAGCCACAGTCGATTACTCGATAAGAGAGTTCTACGGTCCAAACACCGTGAGTGGAGTAGATGCTGGATTGATCGTGCAGATCTTTCTGAATGGAGTCACTGATCAACCCGTCTAGCCAGACTCCTAACCTAGAGCAATAGGGGACAGACCACAATTTTGCTTTACCGCATCAAAAACCCAGGCCTGACGCGCGCCTGGAATCGAGCCCGCGTCCGTATGGCGGTTCAGGCAGAGGGCTCGGCGGCGGGGTCGGTGAGCCGACGAATCGTCAGGGCGCAGCGTTGTTCAATCAAGGCATTGATCTGCTCAACCAAAGCATTCCCTGTAAAGCCGTGTTCAGGGGCGGATTGGAGCTTGCGCGCAGTTGCTGGCAATGACTTTGCCAACTCCAGAATGCGCCGTTTGGCCTGGGCCTTGGTGAGGCCGGCACTTTCTGCAAACAGCTCCCAGTGCCGAGCCTGAACTTCGCTGAATCTGTACTTGCTGCCGATTTTCATGGCCATCTTCGGCGTCAGCGTTGCATACACCGCCGTCGACAGTGTGTCGTAGAACGGCGCCAGAACGGGGGTTTTTCCTGAGTACAACAGAGAGAAATTCTTGGCGTGCGCATCATGATTGCCGATCAGCACATTGAAGATCACATAGTCGAGCAGGCGCAGGATTTGCGGCGCGCTAGGGCGCGTGATGCGGCGAACGAGTTCGAAACACTGCGCCAGGTCGGGGCCGCCTTCGTTCTGGTATTTCATTTCGGGCACGACGCCAAGCGCCTGGCAGAAATCCTCTTGATGAAGGCGTTGCAGGTTCCCCTGTGCATCGGTCATGCGGTCGTAGCGCTCAACCAGCAGGAATGAGCGATCCAATACCTGATGTATTTTTGATCTTGCAGGCTTGAGCTGCATCGCCTCGGCCAGCGCCATACAAAAGCCTTCGTTGATCACACTGTCTTCAACAGCATGAATGGCGGGCTTCAGGATGTGGGAACTGGGTGCGCCGTTGCGGGGCAGCCCGATGCGGACACCATCGAAAACTACCGGTAGTTTGTCTTGTGCGCCCGCCAGGGAAAGCCGCAAGCCATCTTTGCCTGCCAACATGGGGCGACGCGGCAATTCATCAAGGATGGCAATGACCTCGTCGTCACTCAGCCATTGAACGTTGTCATTGCGGGTAGGCACTGGCAATGCCTGTCCCGGCTCAAGGAAGGTTACCGCCCCGGCGCATTCGCCACCGATGCGGTCCAGCAGTGCAAAGTCGTTCTGGCCGGAAACCTGGAGCTGCTGTGCGATCAGCCGGCGCATCTGCCCCTCTGGCAGCAGACCGGCAAAGAACGGACGCGTTTTACGGTCATCGAACAGTTCCGCTTGCAGAGGGAGCGAGGCAGACAAGGCGACAGCGTCTGAACGCATTAACCATTCGGGGGTGTAGCAAAAGCTCAAGTGCCCGTCGACCAAGGCCAGGGTGCCGACACGACGGGCGAAAAGCCAGACCTCCAGCTCATGCGCCATGGTCGCGCCCCTCATCTCGATCGTCGGCTACACCGGATGGCAATCCGCTCAACTGGATCTCTCCACCCAAGGCATCAATGACCCGCAGCACGTGTTCAAGTCGCAAGGTGGGCTTGCCTGCCTCAAGGTCGACGATGAAGCGCACACCAACCCCCGCCGCAAGAGCCAACTGGGGCTGCGTCAGCCCAATTTGCTTGCGAGCCGCATGCAGCGCAGCGCCGAGTTGTTGAGGTGATCGAATAGCTGTCATGGCTCGCTCCATTTCCCGTTCGGGAAAGTATTGGCCACAACTGGCCTATATGCAAGCAATATTTCCCAATCGGGAATTTTTAAGTGTTTGAGCCGTGGCTCGGTTTCATATTTACCGATCGGGTAATGGGCGGTATCGCCTCAATAGCGGACCACGGTTTAAGCCTGCGCCCTGCAACGGGAATGTTCACGCGTAATAGGGGACGGACCACGATACTCTGATGGAATACCGTGAAAGGCCTCATCCGCCCACCTGCCCCATCAACTCTGCAGTTCAACCCGTCCGCTGAAATAGTCGAGCGCCTCCGGGTTGGCAAGGGCTTCCAGGTTTTTGACGGCACGCCCGTGCACCACGTTGCGAACCGCCAGTTCGACGATCTTTCCGCTCTTGGTGCGTGGGATATCGGCGACCTGCAGCACTTTCGCCGGCACATGCCGGGGGGTTGTGTTGTCGCGGATCTGTTGCTTCACTTTTTTGACCAGCGCGTCATCGAGCACGGCCCCTTCGCGCAGCTTGACGAAGAGCACCACGCGTACGTCGCCAATGGTTTCCGGCGGCCAGTCCTGACCGATCACCAATGACTCGACAACTTCCGGCAGTTTTTCTACCTGACGGTAGATTTCGGCAGTACCGATGCGGACGCCGCCGGGGTTGAGGGTGGCATCAGAACGGCCGTAGATGATCATGCCGCCGTGTGCGGTGATTTCTGCGAAGTCACCGTGGCACCAAAGGTTGTCGAAACGTTCGAAGTAGGCCGCGCGGTACTTGCTGCCGTCGTCATCGTTCCAGAACCCGACCGGCATTGCCGGGAAGGGCCGGGTGCAGACGAGTTCGCCTTTTTCGCCGCGTACCGGTTTTCCTTCTTCGTCGAATACGTCAACCGCCATGCCCAGACCACGACACTGGATTTCGCCGCGATACACCGGTAGCACGGGGTTGCCGAGGACGAAACACGAGAGGATGTCGGTACCGCCGGAGATGGAAGCGAGCAGCACATCGGCCTTGATCTCGCGATAGACGTAGTCGAAGCCTTCCGGGACCAGGGGGCTGCCGGTGGAGAAGATGGCGCGGACGGTGTCGAGCTTGTGCGACAAGCGCGGTTGCAGTTCGGCCTTGGCAATGGCATCGATGAACTTGGCGGAGGTGCCAAAGTGGGTCATGCCTTCTGCGTCGGCGTAGTCGAAGAGGATGCTGCCGGCTTTTCCGTCGGCACCTTTGGCAAAGGGCGAGCCATCGAAGAGCAGCAGGGTGGCGCGGGAGGCGAGCGCTGAAACCAGCCAGTTCCACATCATCCAGCCGCAGGTGGTGAAGTAGAAGACGCGGTCGCCGGGCTTTACGTCGCTGTGCAGTTGCTGTTCCTTGAGGTGCTGGAGCAGTGCGCCGCCGTGGCAATGAACGATGCACTTGGGCACGCCGGTCGTGCCGGAGGAATACATGATGTAGAGCGGATGGCTGAATGACAGGCGCTCGTAGCGGATTTCTTCGGCACCGTAGGCGCCGACAAAATCGGCATAGGAAACGCCGTTGCGAATGCCTGCCACGTCGGGGGCTTCAGCGAGGTAGCCGACGACGACAGCTTTCTCGACAGTGGGTAGCTGGGCGATGGCTTCCGCGTTTTTTTCCAGACAGTCGACGGCCTTGCCGTTGTACCAGTAGCCATCGACACAAACGAGCACCTTGGGGGCGATCTGGCCAAAGCGGTCGAGCACGCCCTGGACGCCGAAATCAGGTGAGGCAGAAGACCAGATGGCGCCGAGCGAGGCCGTGGCCAGCATGGCGATGATGGTTTCCGGCAGGTTCGGCAGATAGCCGGCAACGCGGTCACCCTTGACTACGCCAACGGCTTTCAGCGCCTGCTGGAAACGCGAGACTTCAGCGTAAAGCGTGGCACGGGAAAGTCGGCGTTTGACCTTGCCCTCCCCCCAGAAAACCAGCGCATCGGTGGCATCAGGCTGCTTCAGGAGGTTTTCGGCGTAGTTGAGTTGCGCTTGGGGAAACCACTCGGCGCCGGGCATGCGATCGCCATGCTGCAGGACCGTATTGCCGCGCTCGCCAACGACGCCGCAAAAATCCCAGAGCAGCGGCCAGAAGGCTTCGGGCTTGTCAGCCGACCATTGCCACAAGGCGTCGTAGTCAGCATGCCCTGCCCGCTTGATGAAAGCCGCCATGTTGCTTGCTGCTGCCCGCTCGTGGCCGGGTATCCACAAGGGCTGGTCGTTATGGGTAGTGTTCATTTTGTCTCCTCAACATGCGGTTACAGCAACGGCAACTATTCGACCAAGGCTCTGAGTTCGTCGGGGATCGGCACCGATTTCCCGGTTGCCGTATCCATCCAGACGATTTTCGCAGAACCCTGGGAAAAGACCGTCTCCTGGCCGACAATGCGCATCTCATAAATGGTTTCCAGGCTGCTGCGACCGAGATGGCCGGCAAAGGTACGCACCTCGACCGTTCCCGGATAGGTCATCGGCACCAGAAAGGTACAGGCGGCATTGATGATCACCGGCGCATGGCCCTCAGGCGCTACCTTGTAGCCCTGCTCTTCCAGCCACTCGCAGCGGGCTTGCTCCATGTAGCGGAAATAGATGGTGTTGTTTACGTGGCCGTAGGCATCCATGTCGCCCCAGCGAATGGGAATCTGCGTGGTGTGGATCAGTTTGTGTTTGGCGTTTTTAGTGTCCATGCTCTAGTTCTCGTACTTGATCAGTTGGGGATTTTTGCTAAGATTGCTACCATACGATACCGTATTGTTTTACCGGATGCAGCATAACAAAAACCATGGAGAGAGAGAACATGCAGCGCGAATCGATGGAGTTCGACGTTCTGGTTGTCGGGGGAGGCCCTGCAGGTCTGGCTTCGGCAATCCGCCTGAAGCAACTGGCGAATGAGGCCGGCCGGGAAATCTCGGTCTGCCTGATCGAAAAAGGTTCGGAGATCGGTGCCCACATTCTCTCCGGCGCCGTGATGGATCCGCGCGCCCTCGCCGAACTCTTCCCGAACTGGAAGGAAGACGGCGCCCCGCTCAACGCTGCCGTCAGCGAAGACCGCTTCCTCATCCTCTCCGAGACTGGCGCGAAGCAGGTGCCGAACATGCTGTTGCCGGGTTGTTTCCAGAACCATGGCAATTACGTGGTCTCGCTCGGCAACGTCTGTCGCTGGCTTGGCCAGCAGGCGGAAACGCTGGGTATCGAGGTGTATGCCGGCTTTGCCGGTGCCGAAGTGCTGTTCGATGAAAAGGGTGCGGTGAAGGGCGTAGCCACCGGTGACATGGGCCGCCTGAAAGATGGCAGCGAAGGCCCGGCCTTCCAGATGGGTATGGAGCTGCACGCCAAGTACACCTTTTTTGCCGAAGGCTGCCGCGGCCACCTCGGCAAACAGTTGCAGACCCATTTCAGCCTCAACGATGGCCGCGATGCACAGGTTTATGGCATCGGTCTCAAGGAATTGTGGGAGATCACGCCGGAACAGCATCAGGAAGGTCTGGTCATCCACACCGGCGGCTGGCCGCTGAACCCGGACACTTACGGCGGTGGCTTTCTCTACCACCTGGAAAACAACCAGATCAGCATCGGCTATGTGGTTGGCCTCGGCTACGAGAACCCTTACCTCTCCCCTTACGAGGAATTCCAGCGTTTCAAGACACACCCGGATATCCGCAAGTTTCTTGCAGGCGGCAAGCGCATCGCCTACGGTGCTCGGGCAATCACTGCCGGTGGCCTGCAGTCGCTACCGAAACTGATTTTCCCGGGCGGCGCGCTGGTCGGTGACGATGCCGGCTTCCTCAACGCCAGCCGTATCAAGGGTTCGCACTGCGCGATCAAATCCGGTTCGCTGGCAGCAGAAGCCTGTTTCGAGGCACTCGTAGCCGAACGCGAGCGCGACGAGCTGACCGCCTTCCCGCAAAAATTCGAGCAGAGCTGGCTCTACGATGAGCTCTATCGCGCCCGCAATTTCAAGCCGTGGATGGCCAAGGGTATGCAAGTCGGGGGGCTGATGTTCGGTATCGACCAAATGCTCTTCCGTGGCAAGGCACCGTGGACGCTGCATCATTCCGGCCCGGACCACACCAAGCTAAAACCGGCGGCACAGTTCCAGCCGATCAATTACCCGAAGCCCGACGGGGTAGTCAGCTTCGACCGTCTATCCTCGGTGTTCCTGTCGAACACCAACCACGAGGAAGACCAGCCCTGCCACCTGACCCTGAAGGACGCCTCGGTACCGATCCGCGTGAACCTCGCCGACTACGATGCCCCGGAGCAACGCTACTGTCCGGCCGGGGTGTACGAGATCGTGCGCGATGAGGCCGGTCAGAATCCCCGGCTGCAGATCAATGCGCAGAATTGCGTGCACTGCAAGACCTGCGACATCAAGGACCCGACGCAGAACATCAACTGGGTGGTGCCACAAGGTGGCGAAGGGCCGACGTACCCGAACATGTAAGGCCTGGCACCGGACGAAAAAAAGCCGCCACACCTTCGTGGCGGCTTTTTTTCGGGTGCCGGATCAGGCTTCCAGTGCCAGCGCTATGGAGTAGATCTCGTCGCCGGATGCGGTAACAAAATCAGCAACAGTCTGGCGATCCAGCCCGAGAACTGCGCCCTCCTGTGCCCGTGCGCCGGCGCGCTCTTCCGCATCTTCAAACGGATTTGTCGGTGGTGCCAGCCAGCAGGCCAGGAAGAGAACGTCGGAGAGCGTCTCCGGCGGCATGCTGCCACCGAAAGTACCGCGTTCATCGACTGCTTCAATGATGCTGGCCGGCAAACCCAGCACGGTCAGCAACTGTCTCCCGACATCACGCTCGAGCGCGTCCAGCGCCTGCACCAGTGACGGCTGATCATTGAGCAGATCAGGATGCTTTTCGGCAGCGATGCCGAGCAGATAGAAACGCCCGAGATCATGGACGATGCCCGCCAGCATGGCTTCATCGGCCGGCAGCGACGAGAGGCGACGTGCCACGACATAGGAAAGCGCGGCAACATGAATGCTGCGCTCCCACAGCCGGTTGGCCAGTTGGCGGCAGGCCGACATGCGCTGCGAATGGCGCAACTGATCGAGTGTCAGCGCCATCGCCAGCGAACGGATCGGCGCAATACCAACACGCATCACTGCCTGCTTGAGATCGGTAATATTTTTCCCGGACGGATTCAGCGCAACCGAATTGGCCATGCGCACGACTTTTGCCGATAGCAGCGGCTCGGCCATGACGATGCGCGAGAGATCCTCCATGCCGACCTCGGGGTTATCGACTGCCCGCATCACCCGCAAGCTGACATCGGCGCTGGTAGCGAAATTCAGCTCATCCGCCTCCATCGATTGCGCATAAGGCGTCAAGGCATCAATGGCGGCTTGTACGGCTGGTGTCATGACCTTCTCCGGGAATTGTTGGGCTTATTCTAGCTTGAATGTCAGTCATCCGGCGCACCCTGCGCTGGCAGCCAGTATCCTTGATGCAAACGGGCTTGGAGGTGCTGCAGGCAGGCGCCATAATGCTGGCAGCGCTCCTTGCTCCTGGCGAGACGCTTCAAGCCCGAACCCTTACGGAACGATGTTGCCCATGATTCGAGCCAGACGCCAATTTTTTGCTGTGTCAGCGCTGATACTCCTGGCTACGACGATTGCCTTGCAGCCTGCTTTGGCGTCACCGCCGCTGCCAGACACTGCGCCGGAGACGATCAAAGCGCCGCCACGCACCATCGACGATATAACCCGCCTGCTGGATCACTACAAACTTGATCCGGAAATCGCCGCAAAATCCCTGCAAATTGCCGATGCCGCTCCACCCGAGGATATTCATCAAGGTGCGCTCTTCGATTTCTACAACCAGCGCGCTCAGGCGGCTGCGACCATCGGCCGGGTAAGCCAGCAGATCGCCGACCTGCAGAAAGCGATCACGCATGCACCGCCCGGCGATGAAGAAACGCTGCGCGCACTGATCTATCTGTCCAGTGCCCAATCAACATCTGGCAATCTGCTGGATGCCATCCGCACAGCGGAAACTGCGCTGATTCAGGTTCCGCGCAACCTCTCCGGCATTTCGCTGCTTGCCGATTCGATGCTGACCTACCAGTATTCGCAGATCGGCGACTTCAGTGCTGCAAGACGCCACCTCGGGAATGCCGAAACGACCTACGCAAGACTGCGCGGCGTACCGGGTTGGAACCGGTTCGGCAAACAATGGACAGCCACTATCGAACGCGCCCGTAGCGATATTTTCAGTGCGGAGGGCAATTATCCGGCGGCCGAACAGGCGTACCGCAGCGCGATCAAGGCCTTCGAAGCGTCGATCGCCGAACGGACCTACCGAAACGCCGGCGTGAAAAATGCGAATTTCCGCTATCTCGAAATTCTCCAACGCGGATTGGCCAACGTCCTCCTGCAGCGGGGCCAGATTGTCGAGGCCGAAATGGTCGCGCGCAACGCCTTGAGAAGAACGCTCGAACGCGTTGGCCGATCTTCAACCGATACCGGCATCGGACTCAATCTGCTCAGCCGAATCATTGCCGAGCAAGGGCGTTATGCGGAGGCGGCCAAGCTCAGCGAAGAGGCGTTAAAGGCCTACACGTCAGCGGGAGCCAGACCAGAATCAATTTCAGTCATTTTCACACGCAAGCACTACGGCGCTGCGCTGGCTGCGCAGGGGCATTACGCGGAAGCACTGAAAATTTTCAACCTGAATGCCGATGTGCAACAGCAGAATCCCGAGCTGGTCCGCCGCATCGGCATCGGTGACCTGGACTGGATACTCGCCCTGTTACGCACCGGTGATGCCAAGGGGGCCGAGCGACTGGCGACGCGCATGCTGGCCTTTGCCACGCAGCGGTTTGGCGATAGCGCGCTGAAAACCCAAGAAATACGGGCGTTTCTTGCAATTTCGAGCGCCCAGCAAGGCGAGTTTTCCAAGGCGCGATCGCTGTTCGAAACCGCTGTTCCACCATTGATCGAACAACTGCGCAGCAGCAACGACAACGAAACCAGCAGCCTCCGACGCCAGCAGCGGCTGACCATCATCCTCGAAAGCTATATCCATACCCTGTCGGAACTCGGCAAGCGGCCGGAAGATGCCTTCAGTGCCGCCGAGGAATCGTTCCGCCTCGCTGACATTGCCCGCAGCAGCAATGTGCAACGGGCGCTGACGGCGAGTGCTGCACGCACCACCCTGCACGACCCGAAGCTGGCCGATCTGGCCCGTCGGCAACAGGATGCGCAACGACGGATCGCGGCCCTGTCCGACCTCCTTCTACAACTCCTGTCGGCGAGACCGGAACAGCAATTGCCAAAGATTCAGGCACAACTTGGCGACGATATCGCCAGCCTGAAAGCCGAGGCATTGCATCTCAAGCGCGAAATCGAAGCTTCCTTTCCGGATTACGCCAATCTGGTTGATCCCCGGCCAGTGACTGCCAGCGAGACACGCAAAGTGCTGAAGCCTGGTGAAGTTCTCCTGGCCTACTACCTGGGCGAGGACAGGAGTTATGTCTGGGCGGTCAGTAGCGAAGGGGAAACCCGCTTTTCCGTGATCCCGCTGAAACGCCGGGAGATCGCCGGGGAAATCGCCAGGCTGCGCGGTGCGCTCGATCCGCAAACGGCCAGCATCGACACCGTTCCAGCCTTCGACCTGCGGCTGGCTCACGAACTCTATCGCCAGTTGCTCGGCCCGGTTGAAAGCCATCTTGTCGGTGCCCGGCGGCTGCTGGTGGTTCCCCACGCCGAGCTGGGCCAGCTGCCGCTGTCGCTGCTGCCGACTCATCCTCACGAGCAAGCGGCAAAGACCGCCGTTCCTTTCGACGCCTATCGCAATGCTCCGTGGCTGATACGCCAGTTTTCCATCGCACAGCTGCCCTCAGTAACCGCGTTTGTCAGCCTGCGCAAGCTGCCCGCAGGCGATCCATTGCGGCACAGCTTCATTGGCTTTGGTGACCCGTTATTCAGCAAGCGCCAGGCGGACGCAGCAACGGCGGGGATCAAACCGCCCGGGCCGGCCACGCCGGCCATGCGTGGCGCGCCGCTCCATCTGCGCAGCATGCCGCACACCGTCGCGCTCGATTCTGCAGAAATCGCCCTGTTGCCACGCCTCCCTGATACCGGCGACGAAATCCGCGAAATCGCAAGGGAACTCAAGGCTGGACCGGAAGATGTTTTTCTGCAGTTGAAAGCCAGCGAACAATCCGTGCTCGAAACCGACCTCAGCCAACGCAAGGTCGTCATGTTTGCCACCCACGGGCTGGTGCCCGGCGAGCTCAATGGCCTGACTCAACCAGCACTGGCGTTGACTGCGCCGGAACTCGTCAATGGCAATGGTAATGGGCTACTGGAGATGGATGAAATCTTGTCGCTCAAACTGAATGCCGACTGGGTGGTGCTCTCGGCCTGCAACACCGGCGCTGCTGACGGGGCCGGAGCGGAAGCTGTTTCAGGCCTTGGCCGCGCCTTTTTCTATGCCGGCACACGCGCCCTCCTCGTCTCCAACTGGCCGGTAGAATCGAGCTCGGCACGCCGCCTGATGACGACACTATTCCGCCTGCAGCGCGAGACACCGACGTTGTCGAAGCCTGAAGCCTTGCAACAAGCCATGCTTGCACTGGCCGATGGCCCCGGCAACCTTGACCCGAAGACCAACAAGCCAATCCATGCTTACGCACACCCGCTGTTCTGGGCCCCCTTCATGATAGTAGGCGACTGAGATGCACACTTTTGCCCACACGGGATACCAACGGGGAGTCGCCTGACGTGAAACGGCTGGCTACAACACCGGCACCGACCGTTTATCAGCGCTGGATCGGCTTCATTGCAGTCGGGACTGCACTGGTTCTTTTCGCCCTCTCACCCCTTGGCGTGCAGATCGAGAACAACTGGGACGACACCGCCTTCCGGCTGCTCCGGCAGTATCTGCCCATTGCTGGTGACGAGGCGGTGGTCGTCGTCGGTATCGACGATGCCGACCTTGAGACATTCGGCACACCGCTCGCCATCCTGCACCGCCAGATCGGCCATTTCCTGCAGGCGACAGCGAGCGGCCACGCCCGAGCGGTCGGGCTCGATCTGGTACTGCCGCAGCATTCGGCCGATGGGCTGCAGCCGGGGCTGGACGCGGCGTTGGCGCGCGGCATTCTTAGCGCGCGAAAGGCTGCACCACTGGTACTCGGTCTGACGACCGCGCCAGACGGGAATCCACGGCCATTGCACGCCCCTTTCCAGCGACTTGCGGGCAACGAGGGTACCGGGTTCATCTTTCTGTCACGCGATGAAGATCTCGTCATCCGTCGTTTTAACGAGCAGATCGGCAAGGGCGGGGAAATGGTACCAACCCTCGTCGGGCAGCTTGCTCGAGCCCTTGGCCTTGTCCCGCGAACGGGGCTGATTCAGTACGCCCTTGGACAACCATTCACCTATACGCCGCTGCGTCAGGTGATCGCCTGGCAGGAAAGCGGTGATACGACGGCACTGCAGAATACCTTTGCTGGACGCGTCGTACTGCTTGGCAGTGTTCTTGAACACGACGACCAGCACATGGCTCCGGTACCGCTTGCCGGATGGATTGCCAACTCGGAAACTTCACACGGCGTGCTGATTCATGCCCAGCAGCTGCGCTCTGTTCTTGCCGAGGCGACGATTGTTGAATGGCCGGCAAGTGCGGTACTCCTCAGTGTCATCATTCTCGCCGGTGCCTGGTGGTTGCCGCCCAGCCTGCTGGTATGGCTCCTGAGTATCTCACTCACCGTCGGCTTGTTCACTGCCAGCCTCTTTGCACTGCGTGCCGGCATCGATCTACCCGCAACGCCACTGGCTGTCGCCTTGCTCGGGGCACTCGGTGCCCGCACGGGCCTGGCTGTGACCATGGCAGCACAGGAGAGAAAGCGCCTGCGGGCCAGCTTTGGCGGCCTCGTCAGCCCACCGGTTCTGGAAGAAATGCTGGCCGGCCGCCTGACCCCCGGGCGGGCGGGGGAAAGACGACATGTCTGCGTGCTCTTCTCCGATATCCGGGCCTTCACGACGCTGAGCGAGACGATGGCTCCCGAAGCGGTAACAGCCCTGCTCAATGACTACTTCGGCCGCATGACCCGGGCCATTCACCACCACGGTGGCACACTCGACAAGTTCATCGGCGACGGCATCATGGCCTATTTCGGCGCACCACACGCCACCGCCAATCCCTGCCAGCAGGCGCTGGGTACGGCACGCGAGATGCTGGTGGCCCTTGATGAATTCAACCGTGACCGTGCCGTTAGCGGGCATCCGCCCATTGCCATCGGCATCGGGCTGCACTACGGCCCTGCCGTCATCGGCTACATTGGTTCGCCCGAACGCAATGACTATTCAGCCATTGGTGACACCGTTAACACCGCCTCCAGAATCGAAGGTCTGACCAAGGATTCTGGCTTCCCGTTGCTGCTTTCGGCGGCTGTCGTCGCCCATCTCGATCCGCATGAAAAACTGGCCCCGCTGGGCCTCAAGCCAGTCAAGGGGCGTTCAGCCATTGAGGTCTTCGGCTGGCCGCTGCCTGAATCCATGGAAAACCAGGAGTAATGAAATGAAGAAATACGCTGTGCTGTTAACCTTTGCACTGAGCCTGCCCTTTCCAGCCGCGGCGGGAGTGCTCGTGACAGATATCGGCGGTCGCGTCGCACACGACGGGCAGGCCGCAGAAAGCGTGCAACTGATGGCCGAGCTTGGCGACGGCAGCAGCGTCACGCTAGAAAGCGGTGCGCACCTGGTGGCGGTGGACCTTAACAGTGGCCGTGAATATGTGTTCTCGGCCCCCGGCCGTTACCGGATCGACAAAAGCGGTCCGCGTGCGCTCGACGGTGGCAAGGTCGAAACCGTGGCGTTGCCGGCAAGCAAACTGCCGGTGGTGAAAATAGCGACCGGCCGCGTCGCCCAGGCCACACTCGTGATGCGCGGTGCGCAGAAGAAGCCGACAACACAGTCCGTATCCGCCTCGCCACTGAACACGGCGGTTCTGACAACAACCCCGACCCTGCTCTGGCCGGCGAACAGCGAAGCATCGGCCATCCACATCACCCTGCTCGATAGTGCCGGAAAGTTATTGCTGCAGACCACGGTGCACAACGTCAACGCCTTTCCGCTGCCGACCGAGGCAAAACTGCAGGCCGGCGGGCACTATGTCTGGCAGGCTCGAACTGAACGCGAAGGCCGGCCGCTGGCTGAATATGGCGGCGAATTTTCGGTGCTGAAAAGCGCGGAGGCCGAACGCCTGAAGCGTTTCCAGCCCACCGCCAGCGCTGAATTCTCGCGCCGGGCGCTGTACGCGGCATTACTGATGGAGGCAGGTGCAAAGGAAGAAGCGCGCAAGTACTGGCAGGAACTTCGCACGGAACGCCCGGACGATCCCGCCCTCGCAAAGCTGGCCCAACCCTGACGTGCAGGAGCGCTGGGAGCAAGGCCGCCTAGATCAGCACCTGCCGTGTCTCCGCCAGGAACTGATAGATTTCCTGCTCGGTACGCAGGTCGATCATTTCCGCAGGCGCCCGGCCATTCGGGCAGGCGAGTCGGCGTGTCGTGCCGAACAATCGGCAGATCAGCGGCCGCTCCAGGTAGGCCTGGCAGCCGTTTTCCCCGAGATAGGGGCACGACCACGCAGCGAGTGCAGCAGCACGCTCGGCCTCGCTTTTCGTCGGTAGTCGCGCTACCTCTTCCGTTGACGCCGTTACCGGACCGCAACAGTCATGACATCCCGGCGTACATTCGAATTGGGGAATCCGGCGCCGAAAGAAGCGGATTTTCTGGCTATTTGAAGTCATACAGGATGAAGCCGTCGGTGCGCTGATTCCGCACACAGGAAAGGCGAACTGATAACAAAAACGCCCCGGTGCATGCACCAGGGCGTTTTCTTCGACACAGCGGCGAAATCGCTCGTCAAAAAGCGGCGTCTTCCAACGCCAGCGCGCCTGCCGCACCATCGATGACGGTACTCGCCAGTCCTGCCGCGCGGCTCAGCTGGTGATCAGCGAAGAAGCGGGTTGTGACGATCTTGCTCGCATAGAACGCGTCCTTCTCGCCGGCATCGATTTTTGCCTGCGAAACCAGCGCTGCCCGTGCCATTTGCCAACCACCGGCAACGATCCCGAAGAGCCAGAGGAAAGGCACGGCACCAACCGAGACCGCACGGACATCCTTGCTGTAATTGGCAACAATCCAGTCAGCCGCCTGCTCCAGCGCATCGACACCGGCGGACAGACGCGAGCGGATGACGGCGAAATGCTCACCCTGCTGTTTGGCCAGATCGGCGTCGAGCTTGCGGATGGTGGCGATCACGGCCTTGATCGTGGCGCCGCCTTCACGCGCCATCTTGCGGCCGATCAGGTCGTTGGCCTGGATGCCGGTGGTGCCTTCGTAGATGGTCGAGATGCGCACGTCGCGCAGGTGCTGCGCAGCACCAGTCTCTTCGATGAAGCCCATGCCGCCGTGCACCTGCACGCCAGTGGTGGCGACATCGACGCCGACTTCGGTGCTCCAGCCCTTGACCACCGGGATCATCAGGTCGACGAAGGCCTGGTTCTGCTTCTTCGTTTCCGGGTCCGGATGATGCACGGCGGCATCGTGCGCGGCACCGACCACGTAGGCCAGCGCCCGCGTAGCTTCGACCTGGCAGCGCATGTTCATCAGCATGCGGCGCACGTCCGGGTGGTTGATGATGGCCACCTTACCGCCACCGCGAACGCCGATGTCCGGGCCCTGGATGCGGTCGCGGGCGTAGGTCACGGCACGCTGGTAGGCGCGCTCGCCATCGGCCACACCTTCCAGGCCGACGCCGAAGCGGGCGGCGTTCATCATGATGAACATGTATTCGAGGCCGCGGTTTTCCTGGCCGACGAGGTAACCGACGGCACCGCCGTGGTCGCCAAAGGCCATCACCGCCGTCGGGCTGGCGTGGATGCCGAGCTTGTGTTCGATCGACACGCAATAGGCGTCATTGCGGGCGCCGAGCGAACCGTCGGCATTGACCATGAACTTCGGCACGACGAAGAGCGAGATGCCCTTGACGCCTTCCGGCGCCGTCGGCGTACGCGCCAGCACCAGATGGACGATGTTGTCGGCCATGTCGTGGTCACCGTAGGTGATGAAGATTTTCTGGCCGAAGATCTTGAAAGTGCCATCGGCCTGCGGCTCAGCCTTGGTGCGCACGGCAGCGAGGTCGGAGCCGGCATTCGGCTCGGTCAGGTTCATGGTGCCGGTCCACACGCCGGAGACCATCTTCTCCAGGAAGGTCGCCTTCAGCTCGTCGGAGCCGGCCAGCACCAGGGCTTCGATGGCGCCGGTGGTGAGCAGCGGGCACAGCGAGAAGGAATGGTTGGCCGACTTCCACATTTCGGTGACGCAGGCGTTGACCACCTTGGGCAGGCCCTGGCCGCCGAATTCGGGTTCGCAGGCCAGCGCCGTCCAGCCGTTCTCGGAAAACTGCTGGTAGGCCTCCTTGAAACCCTTGGGCATGGTCACGGCCTTGTCGTGCCACTTGGCGCCTTCCTGGTCACCGGGGATGTTCAGCGGCGAGAGCACGCCTTCGGCGAACTTGGCGGCCTCTTCCAGCACGGCATCGACCAGATCCGGCGTTGCCTCTTCGCAACCCGGCAGCTGCGCCACCTGTTCGAGCCCTGCCAGCTCTTTCAGCACGAACTGCATGTCGCGGATCGGTGCAATGTATTCACTCATTCTCGGTTCTCCTTTTGGTCTACTTTGGTTTGGTTGGTTTACTTGCTTCCGGAGGCCGACTTGGCTACCAGAATATCGATCAGCAGCAGAATTTCCTGCACCACCGGCAGGGTGAATCCACTGCGCTGGCCGCCGCGATTGTCACGCAGCAGCTGATGCAGGAAGTCGAGGCATTCAGGCTTGCCCCAGCAAGCCACCAGGCGCTCCCAGATATGCGGAATTTCTTCCAGGCTCAAGGCCTTTGACTGTTGCTCGGAATCGACAGGAACAGCCGGCGCAGCCGTTGCAGGCAAGGCAGCGGGTGCCTCGGTGTCCCACTGCTGCAGCTCGACATTGAAGTTGCGGTTGAGCTGCTGCGCCAACGTATCGAACTCGGCGTGCATGTCACCGACACGATAGACCTCAAGCAGTTTGAACCACGGTTGCAGCGCCTCGTTCGGGTTGGCTTCGATGTACTCCTGCAGCGTCTGTGCAGCGCCCTGGATACGTCCGAAGGAGAGCATGATCTCTGCCAGTTCCATGACTGGATTGGGGTCACCCTTGTCTACCGGGGGCGGCAGCGAAACGGCTTTCGCCATTTGTGCCAATTGGGCCGGTTGCGCTTCCGGCGCTGCAAACAGGGCCTCCATTTCCCCCGTCGAGGCAGGAGCGGCGTCCATGACGACCGTTTCAGCGACCACGAAATCCTGTGGCGGGGCAAGGTCGCGGCGACGGCGCAGGAAGGCCAGCAGTACCAATGCGCCCGCTCCCAGCCCGGCGTAATAAACCCAGCCGGAGACATCTTCGCTCGCCTCCGGCACGATTGCCGGCGGTGCCTGCGGGATTTTTACGGGCGGCAAGGGGGCGTCAACCACAGTCGGGACAGCCACCGGCGGCGTCGCCGGGAGCGCTGCCGGAGAAGTTGCGGGAGCTGCCGTATCGGCCAAGGCGCTGGCTGCAGGCAGTTTTGCAGCAGACTGCAGGCGAACCGGAGGCTCGTCCGCAGGAACAGCGACGCTTGCCTCACGCGGCAGCGGCCCCGCGTGCAGGGCGGACAACTGCTCATTGAGCGACATCAGCAGACGGTATTCCAGCCGCAACATCTGGCGCAGTTGCTCGTTGGCATCCCGCCGAGGCGCAAGCACCATCGATAGCCGCAGGGGTGCCGCCATCAGCGCGCCGTGATCGCGGTGGGCTTCCCGCACGCGTTGTGCAGGCGGGCGCATGGGCGCTGCTGCGGCAGGCGGTTCGTCACCCTCCCGGCGCACTGCAACTACTTTGGGCTGGGACGCCAATGCTTCCCGCGCTTCCGGCGCTTCCAGAACACGCCCTGGCGCGCTGCGTGCCACCTTGCCCGCCCCGGCCAGTGCCCGCCAATCGGGCATTTGCAAGGGCGTACCCGCAGCCAGTGTCGGTGCGCCAGAATCATCAATGGCGAGCTCGGGATTGGCTGCTGCGAGTGCTGCGATGAAGCGGCGCTGGGTGCCACGCTGACCGGGGTAAAGCAGTTGCGCCAGCGACAGCGGCGTTTCCCCCGGTGCAAGTAGCCATTCTTCGCCGTGTACCGGCAGCGCCACCCTGGCTGCCGGGTGCAACAGTACGGCAAATTCCTGCCAGCTGCGCCCCGCGCCACAATTCGCCTCCAGCGCAAAACGCATTGCCGGCTCGGCAAGCGGCTCGGCGGAACGGACCAGCAGCGACTGGCCGGTGGCAGCGGACTGCCAGGAAATTTCGACACTGGTGACCAGCGGCGGATAGTTCCCGCTCGGGACAAAAACCTTGATGCATTTCGGATTCAGCACATCGCCGCTTTGGGCGCGTACGTCGAGTTCGGCAACGAGCGGCTCGCCGAGCGTCGATCGCAATTGCAGCGGGCCGAATTCGACCGCTATCGAGAGCGGCGCCAGCAGGCTGGCAACGACGGCGACGAAGAGCTTCAATAGCGGGCGATTCATGAGTTCAAGGCCATGCTGTTCTATTGATCGCGAAGGTAGCGCGAATCCTCGAACGTGGATACCCATTCCGGCCGGTAGATGACAAAAAGGGTGATCACCATGCCCGACAGCCAGGCTTCGGAAAAGGCCAGCAGCAAGACATAGGGCAGGTACTCTTCCAGCACGTAGTCGATCGGATAGACACCGGCAATTGCCAGCATAAGCGCGGCAACCACGGCGGTCGCTGCTATGGATGCGGCAGCTCCGAAAAAGCCATTGGCAAAAATATAGACAAACAGCTGCCGTGGCAGAAAACGCTCGTTGAAGCGCAGCACGGCCTGTGCCACCAGCACGCTGACGGCGCCCATCAGCAGCGCATTGGCGGCATAGGCTTGCCAGCCGGTGGTGCCGTTCAGCGAAATCCCGGCGAGCACCACGCACAAGCCGATAAAGGCCAGATGTGGACCAAAGGCCAGTGTGAAAACCATGGCCCCGAGCAGGTGCAGTGAAAGCCCCGGTTTGACACCGGCGCTGAGGCTCCACAGCACCGTCAGTGTCACCACGGTCGCGAGCCAGACGTTGAGCTGAATGCTATCGGCAAGGCGCCGCCAGGGCGCCTGCCGGACAACATGGAAAAAGAGCGGGATGAACAGCAGCCACGCGGCCAGCGTCCACTGACTGGAAAGCAGGCCGTCCGGCAGGTTCATCCCCGCCTCCGCCTCGTCAGAGCGCTGCGGTCAGTTGCGGCACGACCTCGAACAGGTCGGCAACGAGGCCGTAGTCCGCCACCTGGAAGATCGGCGCTTCCGGATCCTTGTTGATGGCGACGATCACCTTGGAGTCCTTCATGCCGGCCAAATGCTGGATGGCGCCGGAGATGCCGACCGCGACATAGAGCTGCGGGGCGACGATCTTGCCGGTCTGGCCAACCTGGTAGTCGTTGGGCACGAAACCGGCGTCCACTGCGGCGCGCGAAGCGCCGAGCGCGGCACCCAGCTTGTCGGCCAGCGGCTCGAGCAGCGCGTGGTAGTTCTCACCGTTGCCGACACCGCGACCACCGGAAACGATGATCTTGGCAGCGGTCAGTTCCGGACGTGCGGACTTGGTCAGCTCGCGACCGACCAGCTTGGTCTGGCCGGAATCGGCGGTTGCCGCGACGGTTTCGACGGCGGCACTGCCGCCTTCGGCGGCGGCTTCAAAGGCTGTCGTGCGCACAGTGATGACCTTGACCGCATCGGCCGACTGCACCGTGGCCAGCACGTTGCCGGCGTAGATCGGGCGGACGAAGGTATCGGCGGATTCGACGCCGACGATGTCGGAAATCTGCGCCACGTCGAGCAGCGCGGCGACGCGCGGCATGAAGTTCTTGCCGCCGGTAGTGGCCGGGGCGACGATGTGGCTGTAGCCGGCGGCATTGGCAACGACCAGCGCGGCGATGTTCTCGGCGGTCTGGTCTGCATACTGGGCAGCATCGGCTACCTTTACCTTGGCGACGCCGGCAACCTTGGCGGCGGCTTCGGCAGCGGCACCGCAGCCGGCACCGGCGACCAGCACATGAATGTCGCCACCGATTTTCGCGGCTGCCGTGACGGCGTTCAGCGTGGCGGGCTTGAGGGATACGTTGTCGTGTTCGGCAATAACGAGAATGGCCATGATCAGATCACCTTCGCTTCGTTCTTGAGTTTGGCGATGAGGTCGGCGACATCGGCGACCTTCACACCGGCCTGGCGCTTGGCCGGCTCGGCGACCTTCAGCGTCTTCAGGCGCGGCGCGACATCGACGCCGAGGTCTTCCGGCTTCACCGTGTCGAGCGGCTTCTTCTTCGCCTTCATGATGTTCGGCAGCGTCGCGTAGCGCGGCTCGTTCAGGCGCAGGTCGGTGGTGATGATCGCCGGCAGCGACATCTCCAGCGTTTCCAGACCGCCATCGACCTCGCGGGTCACGGTTGCCTTGTCACCGGCAATAACTACCTTGGAGGCGAAAGTTGCCTGCGGCCAGCCGAGCAGCGCAGCCAGCATCTGGCCGGTCTGGTTGGCGTCGTCGTCGATGGCCTGCTTGCCGAGCACGACCAGCTTCGGCTGTTCCTTGTCGACCAGCGCCTTGAGGATTTTGGCCACAGCCAGCGGCTGCAGTTCAGCATCGGTCTCGACCAGGATGCCACGGTCGGCACCGATGGCCATGGCCGTGCGCAGGGTTTCCTGGCAACCGGCCACACCAGCGGAAACGGCGATTATTTCGGTGGCTGCGCCTGCTTCTTTGAGACGAACCGCCTCTTCAATGGCGATTTCGTCGAAGGGATTCATCGACATCTTGACGTTGGCAATATCGACACCGGTGCCGTCGCTCTTGACGCGCACCTTGACGTTGTAATCCACCACGCGTTTGACGGGTACGAGGACTTTCAAGGCTACTCTCCTGATGTTGACTTCGATCGTGGGCCGATTATGTCACTTTCGCGTTTGACATTGCCGAACCCGCGTCAGACAATAAGCCATACTCTACGGTATGGATTGTGCGTACGGTACCGTATGGAAAAAAGGCTGTCAAGCCAACCCCGACCGGAAGCGCTTAGCGAAACCAGATGACCACAGAACGCAAAACCCGAAGCAGCACCCCGCGCACGCAGCTCGACCGCAACGACTGGATCGAGGCTGCGATCGAAGTCCTCGCCGACCAAGGCGTCGCTGGCCTGCGCGTGGAGGTTCTGGCAAAGAATTTCGGCGTCACCAAGGGCAGTTTCTACTGGCACTTCAAGGATCGCCAGGATCTCCTCAACGCCGTTCTCCAGGAATGGAAGGAAGGCCGCCTGCGCGATATCGAGAAGCAATCGACGGCCGTACCCGGCAAGGAGATGGAACAGATTCACCACGTCATCGACGTCTATAGCGCGGTGCGCAACCGCAAGGGCATTTCGATCGAACTCGCTGTGCGCGACTGGGCGCGACACGATCCGGCGATCAGCGCAGTCGTTGAAGAAGTCGACAGCTATCGTCTGGAGTGCACGCGCAAGCTCTTTGTCAGCCTGGGCCTCTCTGACGACGAAGCGCGTGCCAGAAGCATCCTGGTCTTTGCCTATGTCTTCGGACACAGCCTGATGGCCTATGACCGCAGCAACCCGAAAGTGCCCGAATTCAAACGCTGGATCGCAGAACGGATCACCGGCCGGTAAAATACCGGCACGATGAACCCGGCCCTGCCCCCCCAAGCACCACTCCCTGCGGAAACAGCCGAAGCGCGCGCCTCGCGCCTGCATGACTCGCAAGTCGTGCGCTGGCTGTTGTGGACATTCGGGTCAATTGCACTGGTGTTGGGAATCATCGGCATCTTCCTGCCGGTACTGCCGACGACGCCCTTCATCCTGCTGGCGGCCGCCTGCTATGCACGCGCTTCGGAACGTTTCCACCAACGACTGCTGGCACACCCTACGTTCGGCCCGACCATCCGCGAATGGGAGGAGTACCGCAGCATGCCATTGCGCACGAAGAAGGTAGCGATCTCGCTGATGACGCTGTCGATAGCCATTTCGATCTGGGTCGTACGCGACTACCTGTGGCTGCAGATCATTCTGGCTGTACTGGCCGTCAGCGTCGGCACCTGGCTGTGGCGCCTGCCTTCGCGCGCACTTCCGTCAGCTGATCAGTCGGAAGTCAGCACCCCTTCCAGTTCGGCGGACGTTTCTCGGTAAAGGCATCGATGCCTTCGGCAGCATCGGCTGCCATCATGTTGCAGGCCATCGATTCGGCCGCCAGCTGGTAGGCAGCATCGACGCCCATCTCCAGTTGTTCGTAGAAAGCCCGTTTACCCATGCCAACGGCCAGCGGCGACTTGTTGGTAATGCTGGCCACCAGCGCCGCCAGTTCCTCGTCGAGCTTGTCCGCAGGCACCACGCGGTTGATCAGCCCGCGCGCCAATGCCGTCTGGGCATCGATCAGGCCGCCGGTAAGCAGCATTTCCATGGCCATCTTGCGGCCGACGTTGCGTGACAGTGCGACCCCCGGCGAGGTACAGAACAGGCCGACATTGATGCCGGAGGTACCGAAGCGTGCCACGTCAGCCGCCACCGCCAGGTCGCAGGCCGCAACCAGCTGGCAGCCCGCCGCCGTCGCCACACCGTGAATCCGGGCGATGACCGGCTGCGGCATGCGCTGCATCGTGGTGCACACATTGGCCATGGCCTTGAACAATTTCTGCATGAAGATCTTTTCCGGGGTGCTGCGCATTTCGCGCAGATCGTGCCCGGCGCAGAAAGCCTTGCCGGCCCCGGCGATGACCAGCACGCGGATCGACGGCACGGCAGCGATGGAATCAAGCGCCGCCTGCAGCTCGCCGAGCAAGGCCAGCGACAGGGAATTGAATTGCGCTGGTCGGTTCAGCGTCAGCACGGTCACGCCGTCGGCGCGATCCTCTCGCAAAAGGACAGCAGATTCGTCAGTCATGCCTGTCTCCGAAAAGTGAGAAACGGTTGTTCAGTGGGTGGTGTCGGTGACGGCTGGTCGGCAGCCGGTCGAGTTCTTTTCCAGCAGCGGCAGCAGCTGACTGGCCAGCGTATCGGTTGCCGCACTCAGGGCCAGCGCACCGGATGCGGCATCCTTGCCGGCCGGTGCCTCGATACGGATCTTCTGGCGTGCCAGCAAGGTCCGCCCCTTGCCGAGCATCAGCGCTTCACCCTGAATCAGGACGGTGCTCTGGCTTGATGCGCTGAACACCTGGCTGAATTCATCCAGTTCGAGGCGCAGGGTGCAGGTTGCGCCGCCGGAAACAACGGCAAGACGCTGGCGCAGGCGCTGCTGCAGCAGGGTTGCCGGTGTGCCGGCCCAACGCGCCTGGGTATAACTGAAAAGCCGCTGCGAGTCCTGATACGCAAGGCGGTAGGCCATGTTCGTCGCATCGAACCAGCCTGGCAGGCGAATCTCGATGGCCACCCCCGTACTCGCGGTCGCCGCCCCGGCCAGCACGGTGGCTGGAGGACCAAGGTCGTAGATGGCTACGTCACTGGATGAGCGGCCGCCGCCCATGCAAGCAGCAAGCAGGAAGACAGGGGCAAGGGCTGTAATTTTCCGGATCATGGTTTCTCTGACTTATTGGGCGGTGCGAATCCCGGTTCCCCCGGGCCAGGGGCCGCCAACGGCGGGCCATAAATGACGCTCTGCGGCGCTGCTTCAAGCATCTGCAAGATACGGTTGAGCTGACGTGAGGTCAGCGTCAGTTCGCGGCCGAGTTCGCCCATGCGCGCGCTGGAGGCTGCCAATCCTTCGCCATTGGTTTCACCAACCATCTGATCGAGTTTTTCGGTCAGCGCGATCATGTGCGGCAGCAGTTTGCCCGCTTCGTGCAGCGCATTGCGCGCTTCAGCAGCCGCGCCCTCGATATTGGCGATGGCCGGACCAAGGCGCTTGATACGATCGTCGGCAAGCACCGCCCTGGCCTCAGCCAGCGTCGCCGTCAGATTGGCGCTGCCGGTTTCCAGATTAGTCAGCGTTTTGCTGATGCGGGTACGGTTTTCAGTATTGAGCAGCTGGTTGATGTTGGCGAGCAACTCGCTGGCCTGGCGCAGAACCGCACCGCCGGAATCGGCAAACTCCTGCATCAGCGATGGCTGCATCGGTATGCGCGGCAGCTTTGCACCCTGTTCGAGGGATGCCGGGTTCTTGCCGGTGTCTTCGAGCAGCACGTGAGCAATACCGGTCAGTCCCTGATAACCGAGCTTGGCGATCGTACCCTGGGTTACCGGTACATCCTTGGCGATAGTGACGCGAATCAGGATGTCGCGAGAATCCTCCGGATCGAGCTTGATCGACTCGACACGACCGACGCGGATGCCGCGATAGCGCACCTGCGCCTGCAGGTTGAGGCCGGTCACGTTCTGCCGCGTCGCCACGATGTATTCGCTGACGGCCTCGCGCTTGCCGCCAAACCACCAGATTGCAGCCAGCGTGGCGACCAGCAGCAACAGCGTGAAGATTCCGGCGATCAGTGCGTGTGCCTTGTTTTCCATAATCTGTACTTAACCGGCCTGCTCAAGTGCCGCCACCGCATGCGCGCCACCAAAATAACTTCGGATGAAGGGATGATCCACCGCCAGCACTTCCTTGAATGTTCCAACCGCCACCACTCGCCGATCCGAGAGTGCGGCAACACGGTTCGCCAGACCTGCCAGCGTGTCGATATCGTGCGTGACCATGATGACAGTGAAATTCAATTCGCGCTGCAGGGTGCGGATCAATTTTACGAAATTTTGACTGCGGTCGGGGTCAAGGCCGGCCGTCGGCTCGTCGAGCACCAGCAGCTCGGGCTCCAGTGCCAGCGCCCGCGCCAGGGCAACCCGCTTGACCATGCCGCCGGACAGCTCGGCCGGCATCAACAAGCCATGGGCAGGTTCAAGCTCGACCATCGCCAGTTTCATCCAGACCAGTTCGCGAATCAGTTCTTCGTCAAGACGTTTCAGCTCGCGCAACGGGAAAGCAATGTTGTCGAATACCGGCAGCGCCGAAAACAGCGCCCCGTGCTGGAATAGCATGCCGAAGCGACGACGCAGGTCGCGCTGGACATCGGGGTCGGAACCGAAGACCGAATGGCCGAACAGCCGAACCTCGCCTTGCGTCGGCTTGAGCAGCCCGACCACCTCACGCAGCAGCGTCGTCTTGCCGCTACCGGAGCCGCCGACCAGGCCGAGCATTTCGCCGCGATGAACGACGAGATCAATATCTTCATGCACCACGGTTTCGCCAAAGCGGGTCCACACGCCCTGCACATCGACGACCGGTGGCGAGCTCACAGCGGCATCCCCAGATCGCGTGTGTAGATCGCGAATACGGCATCGACGAGGATGACGACGGTAATCGAGGTGACCACGGAACTGGTGGTCTTGGTCGACAGACTCTCGGTATTGGGTTTTACCCGCAGACCGAAGTGACAGGCGATCAGGCCGATCAAGAGGCCAAAGACAAAGCCCTTGGCAAGACCGATCCACAGGTTTGCCAGAGGCACGGCCCGTGGCAGCGTGTCGATGAAGAATCCCCAGGAAAGATCGAGCTGAAGATTGGCCACAACGAGCCCGCCAAGGATGCCTGCCGCCGAGCACCAGACCACCAGCAACGGCATCACCAGCGCCAGCGCCAAGACCTTCGGCAGCACCAGGCGCAGCGAACGGGAAACGCCCATGGTGGCCATGGCGTCGATTTCCTCGGTCACGCGCATGACACCGATCTGCGCTGTCATCGCCGAGCCTGAGCGTCCGGCAACCAGCACAGCCACGAGTACCGGCCCCAACTCGCGAATGATGCTCATGCCGAGAATGTTGACGATGAAGATCTCGGCACCGAACAAGCGCAACTGCAACGACGAAAGATAGGACAGCACGACCCCGATGAGAAACCCGACCAGCGCAGTGACGGGCAGCGCCAGCGCGCCACTTTTGTAGATCGTTGCCGATAACTCGCGCAGCGGCATCTCGCGCGGATGCGCACACAGCCAGGCGATATCAAGAAGGACCTGGCCGACCAGTGCAATACCGTCACGCAGATGCATCCGCAGGGCAAGTGTCAGACCGCCAAGCCACTCAAGTGGTCCGGGACGCGGTTTCAGCGGCGCCTGGGCGCTCGTCGGCGGCACCGACGCGGCACGCTGCAGGACATGGCGGTGCTCGTCGGGAATAAGCGCCTCTGCCGGCCAGCGCTTGCGCCAGAGGCGCCAGAGCAGCAATGCCCCAGCCGAATCCAGCCGCACTACCGCCGTCAGATCCCATGCCGGCTCTTCCTCCGCCATCGCCAGCAGCTGCCCCTCGAAACTCTCAAACTCGAACAACGGGGTCGGCAGCGAAGCCAGTGTCCATGATCCGGCCAGGCGCACAACCCGCCGGCCGTCACGTACATCGGCAGCAAACGTCGCTGGCTCGACCATCTCAGGCATCACGCTCCGGGCTGCGGTGCTTGATACGCAACGCCTGCCCCACCCGTTGCCAGACACCGACTTCCTCGTTCAAAGCCACCGCCGTCAAGGGGTGGGCAGCCAGCCACTCGTTGGGGAGTTCGAGGACAAAACCGTCAACTACGGCGCGGATGCGGAGATTCGGCAGCGCTGCACCATCGCGCGAGCGATGCAGCAAGGAGGCCAGGCGCAGCGCACACAGCAGCTTCCAGTTCGGGTCGCCAGCAGGTAGTGCAGTAATTTTTTCCAACTTGCCGCGATGACCGAAAACCAGCAGCGCCAGGCGGGCCTGGTCCATTTTCGAGAATCCCGGCATGTCGGCGTAGGTGAGGATGTAGGCGCCGTGCTTGTGATAGCCGTTATGGGCGACCGAAATACCGATCTCGTGCATGCGGGCCGCCCAGCCGAGAAACTGGAAATCATTTTCCTGTTCCATTGAAACCGGCTTTCCCGCCAGTTGCTCAAGGATCAGACGGGCAGCCCGATCAACCCGCTCTGCCTGCCGGGCGTCGACCTGATAACGGCGCATGAACTGTTCGACCGTTGCATCGCGCATATCGTCATGATGGAAGCGTCCGAGCAGGTCATAGAGCACGCCAAGCCGGAGCGCCCCATCGGAATAAGTCATGCGCTCAATGCCAAGTTCGTCGAACACCGCCGACATGATGGCGATACCGCCTGGCAGTACCGGCATGCGGTCAGCACGCAGCCCTGCCAGCCCGGACGACTGCACCGATCCGGCCTTGACCAGCAATGACTGCAAACGCTGCAAGCCTTCTTTCGTGAGACCGGTAACGCCCCCCGGATTGAGCTTGTTCATTTCCAGCAGATCAGCGATGGCCCTTGCCGTGCCCGAGGAGCCAACCGCTTCCCGCCAGCCCTGGCGGCGATAGTCGTGGGAAATCGTTTGAATTTCCTTTGCTGCAGCCATCTGGGCATCACGCAGGCGCCGCTTGTCGACCTTGCCGTCGGGGAAAAAGCGCAGCGTGTAGCTGACGCAGCCCATGAACAGCGACTCCATGAGTTGCGGCTCAACCCGCTTGCCGATGATGAACTCGGTGGACCCGCCACCGATATCGACGACCAGTCGCTTGTGCTGAACTGCCGGTAGGGAATGCACGGCTCCCAGGTAAATCAGCCGCGCTTCTTCACGACCGGCAATGATTTCAATCGGAAAACCCAGCGCGCTCTCGGCCTCGGGCAGAAAATCGAGTGCGTTCTTTGCTACGCGCATGGCGTTGGTTGCCACCGCCCGCACCGCCTCTGGCGCAAATCCACGCAAACGCTCGCCGAAGCGCGCCAATGCCGCTGTGGCGCGGGCCTGCGAGGCTTTGTCGAGATGTTTTTCAGAGGTCAGACCGGAGGCCAGTCGCACCGGCTCCTTGATCGCATCCAGTGGATAGATCTGGCCATCGAGGACACGCCCCACCTGCAGGCGGAAGCTGTTGGAGCCAAGGTCAACCGCCGCTATAAGTTCGTAACCCACCTGCGTCCCAGCCTGTAATCGGAAGATGCTGCCATTCTAGCACTGCCGCTTCCGCCACCTTGAGAGGGGCTAAGCCGCACAGCGAGCGAATTCGCTGAAATAATCGCGTAACATAACTGCAACAGAATGATCGACTCAACGACTCAGCGTTTTGATGAAAATGACCACTCGCCCGACCATGCTCCGCTCACGCAAGCAGCGCTTCCCACCAGAGCACTACCTCAACCGGGAACTTGGATTGCTTGCCTTCAACCGCCGCGTTCTCGCGCAGGCGCAGGAAACCACGACCCCATTGCTGGAACGTCTGCGCTTCCTCTGTATCGTCAGCAGCAACCTCGACGAGTTCTTCGAGATTCGTGCCGCAGGCCTCAAGGAACAACTCAAGCTCGGCTCCAATGTCCGCAGCACCGATGGCAAAACGGCGGCCGAGTCTTACCGGCTGATGTCGGACGAAGCTCATGCCATCGTCACCGAGCAGTATGAACTGTTCAACACCGATCTACTGCCCCGACTGGCAGACGAAGGCATCTGCTTCCTGCGTCGCAACACCTGGACGGAAGCGCAACGCGAATGGATCTTCGACTATTTCGTCCGCGAGGTCATGCCGTTGCTGACACCGATCGGACTCGATCCTTCCCACCCGTTTCCGCGCGTCCTCAACAAGAGTCTGAATTTTGCGGTCGAGCTAGAGGGCAAGGATGCCTTCGGGCGTAGTTCGGGCGCTGCAATCGTGCAGGCGCCGCGACTGCTTCCCCGTGTCATCCGTTTACCCGAAGCGCTTGCCGGCTGCCCACACGGCTTCGTTTTCCTTTCGTCGATCCTGCATGGATTCGTCGGTCACCTGTTTGCCGGAATGGAGATCAAGGGCTGCTACCAGTTTCGCGTGACGCGCAATTCGGACCTGTTCGTTGACGAAGAAGAGGTCAAAAACCTGCGCGCCAAGATTCAGGGGGAGTTGCCACAACGCCATTTCGGCGATGGCGTCCGCCTGGAAGTGGCAGAGACCTGCTCGCCACGCATGACCCAGTTCCTGCTCGATCAGTTCGGCCTTGCCGAAAGCGATCTCTACCGCGTCGCCGGCCCGGTCAACCTGGTTCGCCTGATGCAGGTTCCGGATAGTGTGGACCGGCCAGACCTCAAATTCTCGGGCTTCGTCCCCGGCACACCGAACGCACTAAGCAAGAAGCCGACTATCTTTTCGGCAATTCGCGCCGGCGACATCCTTTTGCACCACCCCTACCAGAGTTTCACACCGGTGATCGAAATGCTGGAGTCGGCAGCAACCGACCCGAAAGTGGTCGCGATCAAGATGACCGTGTATCGCACGGGAACGGATTCGGTGCTGATGCGCTCGCTGATCCGCGCCGCTCAGAACGGCAAGGAAGTGACAGTGATCGTCGAACTGATGGCGCGCTTCGATGAGGAAGCAAACATCGGCTGGGCCACCAAGCTGGAGGAAGTCGGTGCGCACGTGGTGTACGGTGTCGTCGGCTACAAGACGCATGCCAAGATGCTGATGATCGTCCGCCGGGAAGAAGACAAGAACGGCAGCCGCTTGCGCCGCTATGTGCATCTCGGTACCGGCAACTATCACCCACGCACTGCGCGCCTTTACACGGATTTCGGACTACTCACCTGCAACGAGGATATCGGTGCCGACGTGAATGAGGTGTTCAAGCAACTCACCGGTCTCGGCCGCGCGCAGACATTGAAGCATCTATGGCAGGCCCCTTTTTCCTTGCATGCCAACATTATTTCGGCAATCGGGGCTGAAATTCAGGCCGCCAGCGAAGGCAAACGCGCCCGCATTGTTGCCAAGATGAACTCCCTGCTGGAGCCAGAGACCATCGCATCGCTCTATGCCGCATCGCAGGCTGGCGTCAAGATCGACCTCATCGTCCGCGGTGTCTGCGCCCTGCGACCGGGCATCAAGGGACTCTCGGAGAACATCCGCGTGCGCTCGATCATCGGGCGCTTTCTCGAACATCACCGGATCTTCTATTTCTACGCGGGAGGGAAGGAGAACGTGATTCTTTCGAGTGCGGACTGGATGGAACGCAATTTCTTCCGGCGGATTGAGCTGGGCTTCCCGATACTCGACAAGAAGCTCAAACGCCGGGTCATTACTGAAGGACTGCAGACCTACCTCGCCGATAACGTCCAGGCTTGGGAAATGAAGGCCAGCGGCAGTTACCAGAAGAAGCGCCGCTCGCCCCGCACGGTTTCGCACTGTGCACAATGCGAGCTGATTGAAGCGCTCAAGCCGGGCAGCCTTTAGGCCCCGGGTTCTTCACGCTGCGCGTCGCTCAGGCGCACCCCAGGAGTATTTGTTCGCTAAGAGCTTCGCGCTTCGCTCAGGCGCACCCCGAGAGTACTTGTTCGTGAAGTGCTTCGCACTTCACTCAGGCGCACCCCGAGAGTACTTGTTCGTGAAGTGCTTCGCACTTCACTCAGGCGCGCCGGACGCCGACTACACCTTCGACCTCATGTACCTGACTCAAGGTTCGCTTGAGCTGCTGCAGATTGGTCACTTCAGCGGTGAAGCTCATATGCGCTTTCCCCTGCTTCGACTGCGTATTGACCGCAATAACGTTCAGCTTCTCCCGCGCAAAAACGTCTGATACATCGCGCAGCAAGCCTTGGCGATCATGGGCATCAACAATGATATCGACCGGAAAGGCCCCTTCCGGGTGGCCGCCCCAATCGGTTTCGATGATGCGTTCCGGATGCAGCGCAGCCAGATTGGCGAAGTTCGGGCAATCCACACGATGAATGGATACCCCCTTGCCACGCGTCACAAAGCCGCTGATTTCGTCTGGTGGCGCCGGCTTGCAGCAACGAGCCAGCTGCGTCAGCAACTTGTCCACACCGACGATGAGAATGCCGTGATCACCTTCCGGCGTCTTTTGCCGTCGGGGCTCAGGCAGGCCCCGCTCCTCGACGGGCATATCGGAACCGCGTACTGCTACCTGAAAGGCGCGCATGCTGAGTTCGTTGCGTCCGGCCGCAATGAACAGGTCGTCGGCTTTCGCAAAACCCAGCTTGGAAGCCAGATCCTCGATATTCACACCGCCTTGCCCAAGGCGTTGCAGTTCCTTGGTGACGACAGCACGACCTTCTGACAGCGTTTCTTCGAGGGCCAGATTGGAGAACCAGGCCCGCACCTTGGAACGGGCACGATGAGTAATCAGGTAGCCAAGGTTAGGATTGAGCCAGTCGCGCGAAGGCCCCCCTTCCCTTGCGACGACGATCTCGACACGTTGCCCCGTTTCCAGCGCAGTGTTCAGTGGTACCAGTGCGCCATCGATCTTGCCGCCACGGCATCGATGACCGAGATCGGTGTGCACCCGATAAGCGAAGTCCACCGGTGTCGCCCCGCGCGGCAGGTCGACGACTCGCCCCTGCGGCGTCATCACGTAGATGGTCTCGTCGAGTGCAGCCTGCTTGTAATGCGCCACCCAGTCCGATGAATCGGCGACTTCATCCTTCCAGGTGAGCAGTTGCCGTAGCCAGGCAATCTTCTCGTCGTAACTGTCCTCGTTCCCTTTCTTCGTGCCTTCCTTGTAACGCCAGTGCGCCGCAACGCCAAGTTCAGCGTGCTTGTGCATTTCCCAGGTACGAATCTGGACCTCGAGGCTGCGTCCGTCCGGGCAGCGCACGGCGGTATGCAGCGAACGATAGTGATTGCCCTTGGGGTTTGAAATGTAATCGTCAAATTCCTTGGAAATCGGCGTCCAGATGTTGTGCACGATGCCGAGCGCGGTGTAACACTCCTTGATGTCATGGACGATGACCCGCAGCGCCCGCACATCATAGACTTCGGCGAAATCGACCCCCTTCTTTCGCATCTTGTTCCAGATGCTGTAGATGTGCTTCGGTCGCCCATAGACTTCGGCGTCCATGATGCCGACGCCCGCGAGTTCGGTGCGCAGTCGCTCCGTCGCATCGGCAATGAACTGTTCGCGCTCGGTCCGTTTTTCGTCGAGCTGCCCGGCAATCTTCTTGTAGGTATCGGGGTGCAGGAAACGGAAGGAAAGATCCTCAAGCTCCCATTTGAGCTCCCACACCCCCAGCCGGTTGGCCAGCGGCGAATAAATTTCGAGTGTCTCGCGCGCCACCTCGGCACGCAAATCATCCGGGCTCGAGGCGTAGTAGCGCAAAGTCTGCGTACGCGACGCCAGACGCAAGAGGACCACACGAATGTCTTCGACCATGGCCAGCAGCATCTTGCGCAGGACTTCGATCTGCGCCTTCATTTCCTGCGGGCTCTCGGCGGCATCGGCTACCGAATCTCGAGTAATCGGGCGTAACCGGTTCAGGCGCGAGATGCCCCCGACCAGATGCGCGGCGGCATGGCCGAAACGTGCCTCGATGCGTTCAATGCCCCGCTCGTCATAGGTTGGAACGGCAAACAGCAAAGCAGCCAGGCGCGATGCTGCGTCGAGTTTCAAGCCAACGAGAATGAGGGCCATCCCCAGCGCATGCGACCAGACGCCTTCGCCACTACCGAGCTGGTGCTCGCCATAGACCTCACGGGCGAAAACCTCGGCGTCACGAATGAGTGCCGACTCATCGGCAGTCAAGCCTTCGCTCAGGGTCTGCAGGGAATGTTCGATGTCGCTCTGGGCGGCGACGGAATGGACGACGGAAACCATGAGGCAATTATACAATGCCCCCTCGACATCCTTTTACTCCAGGCCACCGCTGCATGTCCTCGCGCTTTTCACACCCGTATCTGCTGCTGACGCTGACTACCCTTTTCTGGTCTGGCAACATGGTCATCGGCCGCGCCATTCGCGGTGACATTCCGCCGATGACGCTGGCCTTCTGGCGCTGGACGATTGCCCTCCTGCTCGTACTGCCGCTGGCACTGCCTCACCTGCGCGCACAATGGCCGCAGCTCAGGCAAGGGTGGAAGCCGATCCTGATCCTCGGCGTGCTCGGCGTTGGCGGCTACAACACGCTGGCCTATGTCGCGCTGCAATACACGGCAGCAACGAATGCCGTACTGCTGAATTCGTTCATTCCCATCGCCACCATCGCCCTCTCGTGGCTATTCCTGAAAAAGCACCTGCATCGCATCGAAGCCATCGGCGTCGTGCTGTCTTTTTTCGGGGTCGCCACCATTGTCATGCGCGGCGACCTTTCGACATTGCACTCGCTCACCCTCAACATTGGCGACCTCTGGATGCTCGGTGCCGTCCTGGTCTGGGCGATCTACACCATCGGTCTGCAATGGCGCCCGGCCGGCGTTCACCCGATGCTGATGCTTGCTGCATTTACCAGCGTTGGCGTTGCTGTCCTGACTCCGGCCTATGTCTGGGAAATGGCCAGCGGTCACCACCTCAACCTGCACTGGGGCTCCTTCGCCGCCCTGCTCTATGTCGGCATTTTCCCCAGCTTCCTCGGTTACATTTTCTACAACCGCGCCGTTGGCGAGGTCGGCGCCAGCAAGGCCAGCCTGTTCATCCACCTGATGCCGGTCTTCGGCACCGTTCTTTCGGCGATATTTCTCGATGAGATTCCCGTCTGGTATCACTACACCGGCATTGTGTTCATCTTTGCCGGTATCTGGCTGACGACTGCGGCACTGCCGAAACTGAAACCGCGATGATTGCCAGCCTTGTCTCACGCCTGTTCGGAAAGCCTCAGCTCCCCGCCATCCCGGATGAACTCTGGCAGGAAACGATTGCGCAGTTACCCTTTCTTGCCCGGCTCAGCGAACACGACCTCCTGCGCCTGCGCACGCTGACCCAGAACTTCCTGGCCGAAAAAGAGTTCACTGCTACTGGCGGTCTCGAACTTGACGACGAGATATGCCTGGCCATCGCCGTGCAGGGCTGCCTGCTGGTACTCAACCTTGGGCTGGAGTGGTATCGCGATTGGGTGGGCATCATCGTTTACCCCGATGAATTCGTGATTCCCCGTAGTATTCAGGATGAAGACGGCATCGTTCACGAATACGACGAAGTCGCTTCCGGTGAGGCCTGGGGCGGTGGGCCATTGCTGATTTCATGGCGCGACGTGCAGCTTTCAGGCGACGGCTACAACGTCGTCATCCACGAGTTCGCACACAAACTCGATATGCGCAGTGGCATCGCCGACGGGCTACCTCCGCTTCATATCGGCATGTCACGCGAGCACTGGGAGTCGACGTTGCTCGCCGCCTACGAGCATTTTTGCCAGGAAGCGGATCACGCCGAGGCCAAGGGAGAGACAACCGACATTGACCCCTATGCGGCAGAGAGTCCGGCCGAATTTTTCGCAGTGATTTCAGAAGTGTTCTTTGAATCACCACAACTGCTCTATCAGGCTTATCCGGCGGTCTACCGGCAACTGGCTACGTTCTACCGCATCGCCCCGCTGCCAGGAATTGACTGACCTTAAGGATTACGCCCCCCTATTTCATGCATAATCGATAAAAACAGCGGGGGGACGAAAATGGAACATCTGGACAAGCCGACAATCCTCATCGTCGACGATGATGAGCTCATGCGTTCGCTGATCGGCGAAGCAATCAGCGACTGTTACCAGGTACTCAGTGCCGCCAGCGGCGAAGAATGCCTGCAAGTCGCGGCGCTCAAGCGCCCCGACCTCATCCTGCTCGACGTTGAAATGCCGGGACTCGACGGCTACGAAACCTGTCACCGACTCAAGGCTGATAGCGACCTGGGCAGCATTCCGGTGATATTCGTTTCAGCACATGACGAGATCGAAGCGCGTATCCACGGCTATGAAGCCGGGGCTGACGATTACATCGTCAAGCCGCTGGAGATGCGCGAACTGCGCGCAAAAATTTCCGGATTGCTCTCCAGAGTCAGCGAACGCACGCAGCTCAAGGAAATGGCCAGCTACGCCAGCAAAACAGCAATGACCGCCATGTGCAGCATGAGCGAAATTGGCTCACTGTTGCAGACGATGCAGGCCTTCAACGCCTGCAACAGTTATCCGGCGCTCGTTGATGCAGCGCTCCAGGGACTTGCAGCCTACGGCCTCGACGGAGTCGTTCAGGTACGCTCGCCGGGAGGCGCGGTCACTCGCAGCACCCACGGCGACGCAAATCCGCTCGAAGCTTCGGTAATCGGCCACATGGCCGACATGGAGCGCATCCTGCAGTACCGCAATCGCCTCTCGATCACCTATCCTAGCGTCTCTCTGCTGGTCAGCAACCTGCCAACCGAAGATCCCGATCGCTGCGGTCGCCTCAGAGACCATCTCGCCGTACTGGTTGAAAGTGCCGAGGTCCGTGCAGCATCGCTGATCGCTGACGCACAAACACGTCTGCGTGGTGAACGCATCGCCGCCTCAGTGCAGCAGATCACCAAAGTACTGCATGACATCGACCAGGATCAGCGACGCTCACGTGCAGCAACAAGTCAGGCCATTCAGGACATGACGACAAAACTCGAGCGCGCCTATATCCAGCTCGCACTGACAGAAAAACAGGAAGAGTTCTTTGCCGGAATAACCAGCGAGAGTGTAACCAGGGTTCTCGACGCTCAACTGGCCGAAACTGGACAGCAGGACAAAATGACAACCGTCATCGGCGAACTCCAGAAAATGCTTAGCCTGTAAATCGATTCTGCGGCGCACACTCTGCCGATCCGGAGCGCTTTACAAGCCAACGCCAACTCCCTATAATGCGCGCTTCTTTCGAGCGGGGGTATAGCTCAGCTGGGAGAGCGCTTGCATGGCATGCAAGAGGTCCGCGGTTCGATCCCGCGTACCTCCACCAACAAGCCGAGAGAAGCAGCACCGTAGCAACAAGCAACAAAAGGCCGGTTCACCGACCACAAAAAAAGCGACTTCAAGCGTCGCGAGCGAAGACAGCACGAGGCGCTCATGCAAGACAGTACGAATAGTACGGCGCGCATGGGCAACGAAGTGAAGTCGAGCGCAGCAGCTTGAAGGAAGGTTTTTTCGGGTCCCCATCGTCTAGAGGCCTAGGACACCGCCCTTTCACGGCGATAACCGGGGTTCGAATCCCCGTGGGGACGCCACCTACACGGAATAGCTGCTTCTGCAGCTTCCAAGCAAGGCCACT
>JBAYVG010000029.1:0-36146 GCA_041674785.1 Rhodocyclaceae bacterium | reverse complement strand
GGCGCGACGCCACAGCTTGAGGGCCACAGCCTCGTTGATGCCTGCGCGCTTGGCGATCCAGGGCAGTAATTTCGGTGCTTTCATGCTGTTTCTCCTAGTACTTTCGGCGGTTAGCCACTCATCGCATGCCCACCTCGTGAACGGGCTTTTGTGCAATGCAATGCGATTCTATATTTTTTTGTCAGACAATATTAGAGGAAGTTCTCCAATCAAGGGGAATATATTTGGTGCGTTGCACAATACCAACGTTGCAACCGACCTGCCGGTTGACTGCCAGCTATAATCTGCGCCGCCCCTCCCGGAAACCTTGATCCATGTCTGATTTACTCGCCAATTTGAATCCGCCGCAGCTGGCCGCCGTCACGCTGCCGCCACAGCATGCCTTGATCCTTGCCGGTGCAGGGAGTGGGAAGACGCGAGTGCTCACTACCAGAATAGCCTGGCTGTTATCTACCGGCCAAGTCGGGCCGCAAGGGATTCTGGCGGTGACCTTCACCAACAAGGCGGCACGGGAAATGCAGGCGCGGCTGTCGGCCATGCTGCCGGTCAACCCCCGCAGCATGTGGATCGGCACCTTTCACGGTCTGTGCAATCGTCTGTTGCGCGCGCATCACCGTGAAGCCGGGCTGCCGGCCCTGTTCCAGATCCTCGATTCCGCCGACCAGCTGTCGGCGGTCAAACGCTTGCTCAAGAACCTCAACGTGGACGACGAGAAATTTCCGCCACGCGAGCTGTGCCATTTCATCAACGCCCACAAGGAGCAGGGTCTTCGTGCGGCCCAGGCGGAAATCTACGACGACTACACCCGTCGTCGGGTCGAGCTTTACGCCGAATACGAGACACAGTGCCAGCGCGAGGGCGTCGTCGATTTTGCCGAACTGCTGCTGCGCACCTATGAGCTGCTGGTGCGCAACGAGCCGCTGCGCCAGCATTACCAGTCGCGCTTCCGCCATGTCCTGGTCGACGAGTTTCAGGACACGAACGTGCTCCAGTACAAATGGCTGAAGCTGTTGGCTGGCTACGGTGCCGATGAAGGCGCCAAACTGTTCGCGGTTGGCGACGACGATCAGTCGATTTATGCCTTCCGCGGGGCCGAAGTCGGCAACATGCGCGATTTTGAGCGCGAATTCCGCGTCGAGAGCGTGATTCGTCTGGAGCAGAACTACCGCTCGCATGGAAACATCCTTGAAGCCGCCAACGCCATCATCAAGCACAACCGCGGGCGTCTCGGCAAAAACCTGTGGACCGAGGCCGGCGCGGGCGAACCGATTCGTGTTTTTGAAGCTTTCTCCGACCTCGATGAAGCCCGCTTCATCGTCGACGAGGTGCGCGACCTGATCCGCGAGGGCATCTCGCGCAACCAGATTGCGCTGCTCTATCGCTCCAACGCCCAGTCGCGGGTACTTGAGCACCAGTTGTTCTCCGCCGGCATCCCCTACCGTGTTTATGGTGGCCTGCGCTTCTTCGAACGCCAGGAAATCAAGCACGCGCTGGCCTACCTGCGCCTGATCGCCAATGCCGACGACGACACCGCCTTTGTTCGCGTCGTCAATTTTCCGACGCGCGGCATCGGTGCCCGCTCCCAGGAAAACCTGCAGGCCGCCGCACATCAGGCCAATTCCAGTCTTTACAACGCGGCCGCCTCGCTCTCCGGCAAGGCCGGCGCCTCGGTTGCCGGCTTCATCCGCCTGATCGAAACCCTGCGTCAGGAAACGCAAGGGCTGCCGTTGCCGGAAATGATCGAACATGTCGTCGAAAAATCCGGGCTGCGCCAGCACTATCTCGCCGAGAAGGAAGGGCAGGATCGGCTGGAGAACCTGGATGAACTGATCAATGCCGCCGTCAGCTTCGTGCAGGAAGAAAGCGGCGGCGATCTTGCCGCCCGTGCAGAGGCCGGCGACCTCGCGGCCTTCCTGACGCACGCCACGCTGGAATCCGGCGAGCATCAGGCGCTGGAGGGGGATGAAGCGCTGCAACTGATGACCGTGCATGCCGCCAAGGGTTTGGAGTTCGACGTGGTTTTTGTCTCCGGGCTGGAACAGGGGCTGTTCCCGCACGAGAATTCGTCGACCGAGCGCGAAGGGCTGGAGGAAGAGCGGCGGCTGATGTATGTGGCGGTGACGCGGGCAAGAAAGCGCCTCTACCTCTCCTGGGCGCAGACGCGCATGCTGCATGGGCAGACCCGCTATTGCCTGGCCTCAAGCTTCTTCGACGAAATTCCAGAAGCCTTGCTGCGCCGGGTCAATGCCGTCAGCAAGCCGAGCTATGAGGCGCCGCGCGCCTCGGGCGGCCGCAGCGCATCGCCGTCGTCGGCTGGCGGCTTGCCGAACGGTTTGCGCATCGGCCTGAGCGTGCAGCACGCGAAATTCGGGCTGGGCGTGATCGTATCGGCCGAGGGGCAGGGGGGCGATGCGCGGGTGCAGGTGAATTTTGGCAACGCCGGCATGAAGTGGCTGGCGCTGGAATACGCCAAGCTCACGCCGGTGGCCTAGGGTGAACACACCCTAATCACTGCGCGCCGGGGTTTTCTAGGTGGCCGTCAGCTGCGAGGCTGCGTAGAAATAGTGCTGGGCCTTGCTGCCCAGTTGCGCACGCAGGTCGGCTTCAGTCGCTGTCGTGATGCGGGCGTGCAGGGCTACGGCAAAGTCGCGGAAGGCATCGACCAGCGCCGGGTCGAAGTGCTTGCCACGCCCTTCTTCGATGATGGCCAGCGCCGCCTCACACGACATGGCGCGCTTGTAAGGCCGCTCCGAAGCCAGCGCGTCGAAGACATCAACAATGGCGAAGATGCGCGCATTCAACGGAATCTGCTCGCCTGAAAGCCCACCCGGATAGCCGCTGCCGTCGAATTTCTCGTGGTGGTTGCCAACCACCTCCAGCGCCGCACGCAGCCATTCCGATTGGTCGAGGATATCGAGCCCGAGGGTTACGTGCGTTTTCATCACGGCGAACTCGTCTTCATCCAGCTTGCCCGGCTTGAGCAGAATGTTGTCGCTGATGCCGATCTTGCCAACATCGTGCAGGAAGGCGCCGAGAATCAGCGCGCGCATTGCCGCTGCATCGATACCAAGCTTTTCGCCAATGGCGATGGCGTACAGCGTGACGCGGAAATTATGGGCGTTGGTGTCCGAATCCCGCTTGGCAATTGCTGCACCGAGCACTGACGCCATTTCGACGTTGGCTTCCACCACCTGGCGCGAAAATTCGAGCACCTTGCGGTTAAGCGAAAGAATCACCGGGTAGAGCGCGACCGTCATCAACAGCACGGCAACCAGGGTGATGGTCAGTGCCCGTGCGAGGTCGGCGTGCAACTTGTCCATCGTCGCCTGATCGACGACAAAAACCCCTTCGAAATAGCCGACTACATTGTTCTGCGAGTCATGCAGCGGGACGACGGTCTGCACCAGCGTGTTGCCATTGATTGTCAGGCGTTCGTAGTGGTGGCGGTCGTCGCGCGGAAAGGGGTGGCCACGTTTGGAAAGTACGTGTTCGATGGCCGCGTACTGCGGGCTGACCGCCTCCACCAGTTTCTTTCGTTGGCGGTCATAGATCTCGATGACGACAAAATTGTCGCGCGCGAACTCCCGCGCTTTCTGCTGCAGAAATTCCAGGTTGTCACGTTCCTTCGGCGCTTCCAGCGGGATGCCCAGGGACTCGAAGCGATCCGATTCCGTACTGGCCAGGACGACCACGTAGTCATCGATCTTCTCCAGCTCGATAAAATAGGCGGCAGCGCCGAAGAGCAGTGAGAGCGTTGCCCAAGCGGCGGCCAGCCGGCTGAGGATGATGCGGTGTATGGGATTCATTATGTGATCAGCTTATCCATGCTCATCATACGCGCCCCCGCTGCGGCAGGCTGTGACGAATTTCGCAAGTGGCAGGTGCAATTTCAGGCGCGCATGCTTGCTCAAAAATCGGGCAGCCGCTAGGCTTCCTGGATTGCCAGCGGAATTTTCCGGCGGGCGCAACAGCGGAGACAAGCCATGGTGCAGGCAATCAGATTCCACGAAACCGGCGGGCCGGAAGTGCTGTGCTGGGAAACGGTTGAAGTCGGCGAACCCGGACCTGGCCAGGCGCGTGTGCGGCATGCGGCGGTCGGGCTGAACTTCATCGACACCTATCACCGCACCGGCCTCTACCCGCTGCCGTTGCCCTCCGGCATCGGCCTTGAAGGCGCGGGTGTCGTCGAGGCCGTCGGCGCCGGCGTTGATAGCCTCGCCCCCGGCGACCGTGTTGCCTATGCCGGCGGCCCGGTCGGCGCCTACAGCGAGGCCCGTTGCCTGCCGGCTGATCGCCTGCTCAGGTTGCCCGCTGCGCTCGACTTCCGCACCGGCGCAGCGATGATGCTGCAAGGGCTGACAGCCGCCTACCTGCTGCGCCGAACCTATCGCGTGCAGCCCGGCGATGCGGTGCTCATCCACGCAGCCGCTGGCGGCGTCGGCCTGATCGCCTGCCAGTGGGCAAAGGCCCTCGGCGCTACCGTGATCGGCACCACCTCCAGCGAAGCCAAGGCCGAGCTGGCGCGTGCGCACGGCGCTGACCATGTCATCTTCTACAACCGCGAAGACGTCGCCAAGCGCGTGCGCGAGATCACCGGCGGCGAAGGCGTCGCCGTGGTCTACGACGGTGTCGGCAAGGACACCTTCGCCGGTTCGCTCGACAGCCTGCGCACGCGCGGCATGATGGTCAGCTTCGGCAATGCCTCCGGGCCGGTGGCCCCGTTCGACCCGCTGCTGCTGTCGCAGAAAGGCTCGATCTTCATTACCCGGCCGACGCTGGCGCACCACACCACCCGGCGCGATGAGCTGGAAGCGCTGGGCGCCGAGTTGTTCGAGATGGTCACTACCGGCAAGGTCAGGATCGAGGTCAACCAGACCTATGCGCTGAAGGACGCCGCTGAAGCGCATCGCGACCTGGAAGCACGCAAGACGACTGGCAGCAGCATCCTGCTACCGTGAGCGGTCCGATGGGGGAAAAGCTGCGCAGCGGTCTGCTGTCATTCCGGGACCTGCTGGCCACGGCCTGGCCGATCATCATCATCGTCAGCATCGGCTTTGCGGTTGCCTACCAGTTCGTCGAACCGGCGCCGCCGCGCAAGCTTTCCATCAGCACCGGCGCCGACAGCGGTGCCTACTACGCCTTCGCCAAACGCTACGCGGCCATTCTTGAAAAAAGTGGCGTCACGCTGGAGATCAAGACTTCTGCCGGCTCGGTCGAGAACTTGCAGCGTCTCAAGCGTGGCGAAGTGGATGTCGCCTTCATGCAGGGCGGCATCCTTCCCCCCGGCCAGGGCGAGGACGAAAGCGACACGACACTGTTCTCGCTCGGCAGCATGTACTACGAGCCGGTGTGGGTCTTCTATCGCGGCAATCAGCCGCTGAGCCGGCTGAATGACCTGGCCGGCAAGCGTATCGCCATTGGCGCCGAGGGCAGTGGCGTGCGCGGGCTGGCACTGCAACTGCTGGAAGCCAACGAAATCCCGCTCAACGCCAACCTGAAATCCGATGCCGGGCTGGATGCGGCCGAGGCGCTGCAGCAGGGCTGGGTCGATGCGGCCTTCATCATCGCCGCGCCCGAGGCTTCCGTGGTGCAAGTGCTGCTGCGCTCGCCCGGTGTGCATGTGATGAGCTTTTCCCAGGCGGAGGCCTATACCCGGCGCTTCCCGTTCCTGACGCGGGTAACGCTGCCGCGTGGTGTGGTCGATCTGGTGCGCGACTGGCCGCCGCGCAACACGACCATGCTGGCGGCGACCGCCAACCTCGTGGTCAGCGACGACCTGCACCCCGCCCTGGTTTCGCTGTTGCTCGAAGCCACCAGCGACGTCCATGGCAAAAGCGGCTTCTTCCAGCGCACCGGCGATTTCCCCGCCTATCTCGATACCAGCTTCGAGCTTTCCCCTGCTGCCAAGCGTTACATGGCCTCGGGCCCGCCTTTCCTGCAGCGCTACCTGCCCTTCTGGGCAGCGGTTTTTGTCGATCGCATGGTGGTATTGCTCTTGCCGCTGATCGCCCTGATGGTGCCCTTGATGCGTATCGCTCCGGCGGTGTACACCTGGCGCGTCCGCTCAAAGGTTTTCCGGCTCTACGGCGAACTCAAATTCCTCGAAAACGACGTGCGCCAGCACTACGACGCCGCGCGCCACGACGAATACTTTGCGCACCTCGACCGTATCGAAGAAGAGGCCAACAACCGGAACCTGCCGCTGGCCTTTACCGACCTCGTCTACACCCTGCGCGAACACATCAACCTGGTACGCAAGCAGCTGGTGCGCTTTGAACAGGCGCGCGAAGCAAAAGGGCAGGAATCGATGGCAGCGCAGGCAACGCCGGAACAAACACAGGAAGAAACACAGGAAGAAACACAGGAAGAAACACAGGAAAATACGCAGGGAGCGCAGGCAAAGACATGAAGAGCATTCTCGTAGCCAACCCCAAGGGCGGGTCGGGCAAATCGACGCTGGCGACCAACCTCGCCGGCTACTTCGCTCGCTGCGGGCATCGCGTCATGCTCGGCGACACCGACCGCCAGCAATCCGCGCGCGACTGGCTGTCGCTGCGCTCGCGCCTGCTGGCGCCGATAGCCACCTGGGAGATGGGCGACGATCGCGATCACGCCCGACCGGCGCGGCCGCCGCAGGGCACCTCGCATGCCGTGCTGGATACCCCGGCCGGCTTGCACGGCAAGAACCTGGAGCGTGTGCTCAAGGTCGTCCATCGCGTCATCGTGCCGGTGCAACCCTCCTTGTTCGACATTCTTGCAACGAAGAGTTTTCTTGAAAAACTGCTCGAAGAAAAAGCCGTGCGCAAGCAGCAGACTTTTGTCGCCGTCGTCGGCATGCGCGTTGACGCGCGCACCCGTGCGGCTGCCGAGCTGGAGCGCTTTCTCGCGCAATACGATCTGCCGGTGCTGGCTTACCTGCGCGACACACAGCGCTATGTGCAGGCGGCGGCGCACGGCATGACCCTGTTCGATCTGACCCCTTCGCGGGTGGCGCAGGACATGGCGCAGTGGCAGCCGATCATCGACTGGGTGGATGCAGAGTAAGGCGCGGCACAGCGTAAGGGGTGGGGCCGACATGGCCTGCCTGTCTTGACTTTATATTAGCGTTTGTTAATATAAGCAATATCTTAATTACCGGAGTGCTGCCATGCTTCGTTTCGATATTGCACCGGTTTGCTCCAACGCCTACCGCCTCCAGGCGGCCATGAGCTTTACCATCGCCGCGCTGTACCTGTTCACTCCGTATCAGTGGGTTTCCGCCTTGCTGGCTTTTGGCGGCCTCCTGCGAGGATTCGTCTCGCCGCACCGTTGCCCAAGCTACCTGCTGTTCGCGGCCATCACCCGCAAACTGGGCCAGCCCAAGCTGATCAACGCCGGCGCCAAGATGTTTGCCGACAAGATCGCCGGCATCGCCGGTCTGGTGATGTTCGTGAGCTGGGCTTTGGGGTCCGGCATTGGCAACATTCCCGCCGTTGCCATCCTCCTCTTCGCCGCGCTGGATATGCTGACCGGCTTTTGCGTGGCCTGCTGGGCCTATGCACTCTGGTATCGCGTACGCGCAGCCTGAGCGTGCCATTCTCACGTAGTCAGGACGCCCCATGATCATTGCCGACCCCAGCCAGACCGCCGTGCAAAACGAAGTGAAGCTGATGCTGGCCGAGCTCCCCTTTGACGGTGCTCGCGTGCTCGAGCTGGGTTGCGGCAAGGCCGAAAAGACGCGGACATTGGCCGCTTCCGGGCGGCCGAAGGAAGTGGTGGCGATGGAGGTCGACGCCATCCAGCATGCACGCAATCTCGAAATCACCGACCTGCCCGGCGTCGTTTTTTGCCAGGGCGGCGCCGAGGCCATTCCAGCGGCGGATAACAGCTTCGACATCGTGCTCATGTTCAAGTCGCTGCACCATGTTCCCGTAGCGCATATGGACGACGCGCTCAGGGAAATTTCCCGGGTGCTCAAACCGGGCGGCCTGGCCTGGATTTCAGAGCCGATCTATGCCGGCGAATTGAACGAAGTGTTTCGCCTGTTTCACGACGAAAAGACAGTGCGTGAAGCCGCCTTCGCGGCGGTGTGCAAAGCGGTTGATCAAGGTCATCTGGTCTTGCAGAAACAACTTTTCTTCAACACCCGCAGCACCTTCGCGAGCTTCGAGGAATTCGATAACCGCATGATCCGTGTCACCCATTCCGACCACCGCCTTTCGCCCGAGTGCTATCGGCAGGTGCGCGAAAAATTCACCGCCAGCCTGACGCCGGAAGGTGCAACCTTCTTTAATCCGCAGCGCGTCGACCTGCTTCGCAAGCCGGCGTGACGGCTTTCCCTTTATCGCTCCTGCTTTCCCTGCCCCTGCTGGCCGGTAGTGTCGTCGCGCTCCACTGGGGCATCCGGCGAGGGCTGGCGGCGCCACGCGTCGTTGCCGAGGCCGAGCCCGAAGGCCTGCCCTTTCAGACTGTCCGCATCCCGACCAAAAACGGCAAGCAGCTCTTTGCCTGGATGATTCCCGCCGAAGCGCCGAATCTTTTGCACTGTTCGGACGCTTCCGGTTCATTCGACTCCCCGGCCCTGATATTGATGCACGGCTGGGGTGGCAACGCAGCATCCATGCTGCCACTCGCCGGCCCGCTGCATGCCGCCGGCTACACGCTCCTGCTGCTCGATGCCCGCTGCCACGGGCGTAGCGATGGCGACACCTTCGCTTCCCTGCCGCGCTTTGCCGAAGACATTGAAGCCGCCGTCTCCTGGCTGGCCGGCCAGCCAGGCATTGACCCGCAACGGCTGGGCCTGGTCGGCCACTCCGTCGGCGCCGGTGCGGCACTGCTCGCCGCCAGCCGCTCGCCGGCGATCAAGGCCGTCATCAGCCTCGCCGCCTTTGCCCACCCGGCGGCCATGATGCGTCGCTGGCTGCAGTGGAAAAGGATTCCCTACTGGCCGTTCGGGCGCTACATCCTGGCCTATGTGCAAAAAGTAATCGGCTATCGCTTCGACCAGATCGCACCCTGCCAGACAATCGCCTCGGTCGCATGCCCGGTGCTGCTGGTGCACGGCAGCGAAGACCGCATCGTGCCGTTGGCTGATGCACAGCAGATCTACAGCGCCCGCCGGAGCGATCGCGTCGAACTGCTCGTCGTTCCCGGCAGCCATGACGACTACGGCGACTTGCGCCAGCCGATCACCGAGCTGGTGGAATTCTTAAAGCGGAATATGGTGCTTGGACATCGAGAAACGGCGAGCCACCAAGACGCCGCGTGTGCCAGCGGCGTGCCGGTCATGCCGTGAATGATTCGAGAATACTAAAAGGGTAGCGTCCCTTTTTCGTGTTATTTCCGTGAAGAAGCTTCAGGCAATGAGCAGCCGGCACCGGGAGATACGCGAAAGCGCTTCGCCCATGATCTCGCGGGCGATCGCTGTGTCGTAGTTGGCCTGCCCCCGAAGCCACCAGCCGTCACTGAGCCCGAAGTAGCGACATAGCCGTAGATCGGTGTCTGCCGTGATGGCCCGTTTGCCCGCGACGATATCCCCGATTCGCTGAGGGGGGACGCCTATATCCTTGGCCAAACGGTACTTCGTCAGGCCAAGTGGCTTCAGGAACTCTTCGTCCAGCATTTCGCCGGGAGACACAGGGGGAACGGTGCGCATGACTATGCTCCTTCAGTGGTAATCCACAATCTCAACATTCTTCGGACCTTCCACGGTCCAAACAAAGCACACACGCCACTGGTTGTTGATGCGGATGCTATGTTGTCCCTTGCGATTTCCCTTCAGAGCTTCCAGTTGATTGCCGGGTGGTACACGCAGATCTTCCAGGATGGCAGACCAGTCAAGTTGTTCCAGCTTGCGCAGCGCAGGTCGTTCAACATTGACCCAGCGACGAACGCGCTGTCCAAGAAAGAGCGCCTGCGTGTCCTTGCATTTGAAGCTCTTAATCGCCATGTGCAAAGGCTAACGCGTGGCATGCATAACGTCAAGCGTTAATACTGGCCATTCTCAGAACTCTAAAGGGGTCAGCATCACATTGATTTTTTCATCTAATGCCATATTCATTGTTTCCTGCTCCAAAAAGACTGCGAAGCTGACCCTTTTTGTTTTGAGAGTGTCTACTGAAGCCGGGGCGATTCAGTTGGCCGTCAGTTTGCGGATAAGAGGCCACTTGCCCATGAGCTGACGAGGGTTCGGGACGATTGTAGATCCCGCGGAGTGCGGAAGTGCCTGTACGCGGTAAGCATGACGACCTTGCCCGACACGAAGCAGTACGCGGTAGTGACCACCATGGTTTGGTCGATGTTGGTCTTGCCATCTGAGGCGCCAACCTGAGAAAGCACTGTGTAAGTAAGGACACTAGGATCGTTTCGGTCGACTGAGACCGGGACGATCTCGCCGATGCGAACCTTGAGATCGACGCCCTCCGTGGACGAAACAGCCTTTGAGACCTTATCAATTTCAGTTGCCAAGCGAGGTTCGATGCGTTTCGCAAGGTCGCCTTGTAGTGCAACCGTCCCTGACCGGAGTTTGTCGAACTGTGCCTGAGTCACCGTGAGTGACTCAGCCCGGCGTGGAGTTTGGACAAGGAGAAACTCCTTAAACGTGACGGTCTTGCCCTTCTCAAAGTCGGCAAAGTCCTTGTCGGTGACAAAGTGGCCGATGATTCGAGCATCCCCAGCGCTGTAGGCGAGCGCCAAATTCCAGAGTTCTTGTGAGCGGCGCGACGTTTCGGTGAATCCCTGCGGCGTAGGGACTCGGATGTTAGTGCCGCCAATCTGCAAAGACACGGCTTGCGCGCCTGCCTGTGCTTGAGCGCCACTCGCCCCGACCGATACGACGAATAGAAAGAGTGTGATTGATCGAAGAATCTTCATGATGACGGCCAACGTAGAGATGACCGGCGCTGCGCGGCTTTGTTGCGCAGCGTCCAGCGTCCGAAGGGAGCGAGGTTGAGCGGCATGTTAGCCGTCTCCGAGCTTTGCAATAAGTGCATTGAATCGCTCCTCCATGCGCTCCATCTGCCGGCTCATCTGCCCTTCAAGCTCGTCAAGCTCACCAACTAAACCGAGATCCCGGCGGAGTTCAATCATGACTGGCACTTGCTTCGGCGCCAAGTCTCGAAGGTTGGCAAGCAGCGCGCGTTGAAAGGAGATATTTGCCATGTTGAACTGGGTCCAGGCGGTGTCTCGTTCCGCAGCAAACTTCGCAGTCTGCTCCTGTCGAAAATTGAAGCTGGATTGGAGAGCGCGGAAGATTGCGGGGTCGGGTTTGCCTGATTCATTGAGCTTTGCCATTTCACCTAAGACCCGCGTGACCTCGGCTTGCGCCAAGTTGTAGTGGTGGTCTGCTAGTTGAATGTGGGTACGCGCAGCATGCGCGGGTTGCAGTTGTGCCAGTAGTTCGAGCAGCAACTCTCCGTATTCTCCAACGAGCCTGTTAACAAGGAGCGCAGTCTTTGGCTCAGCGACCAGTTGGAGGCGTGCTGCAGCCGAGAAGAAGCCTTGAAGACCATCGCCTATATTGACTTTTGTTGGGTCAAGGTTCGGAAGCCCTGCCAAGTGCGAGTTGGCCCTCACGAGCTCCTCGATCGCTCGGAGGTAGACCTCGCGCCGCAGTATTGCTGTACGTTCTTTGACCTTCTCAGCTGCATCGTGCTTTAGCTGGATGCGCAAACGAGAAGTGTTGCCTCGGTTGGAGAGCAAGACGCCACTCAAGGCAAGGATGGCGCCGATGATGCCAGACCAGACAGTGGCCGGAATTGATGCGAGGACAGACGCAATGGTGGGCATTGAAACGCCTAACGTGAAGTCGATAGCCTATGCGCCGGCCATCCTGCCAGCGCGCCACCCATGCTGGATGGGGTGGTGTCGGTAACGTATTGATGTGCCATCAACTCTAAAGGGGTCAGCATCACATGGATTTTTTCATCTAATGCCATATTCATCATTTCCTGCCCAAAAAAGACTGCGAAGCTGACCCCTTTTGTTCGCTGGAGCGGCGGGTTGGGCCTAGGCGAACACACTGGTGACTGCACCATAAACAGCCAGAAGAACACCAAACGCCTGTTGTTTGAAGCCACCGATGGTCGCCATTTCAAGCCTTGACGAAAGCTGGCTCAACGTTGCGGTGTTTGTGGCAACAGCCGTTGTTAACTCTGTATGAACTTGGGAAACTCGCGCATTGATGGCTTGAACATCTTCGTTGACGTGTTGCCGGAATTCATCGAGTTGTCTTTCTAGTTCGGCGATTTTTTCCTCGACGGTGTTGGTAGCACGACGCACAGAAATGCGAGCACGTCCCCCCATAGTTACTGCGCCACATCCGGAAAGGCTTATGGTCACCGGCTTCCGAAAGAGCGGGAATGACCTAAACCACCCGAGAATGATGCTGCCGAAATGCTGCTCCCGGAACAGGCCAAGATTCGCGTTGACTGAATAGAGAACAATAAGGCCGCCCACAACCTGAAGAAAGGTGCCCGTGACCTTGTTGACCATGATGGTCTCGGCAGGAAAGAATTCATGCGCTGCTGTGTGAGCAAGTGCGATAGGCATGAGCGCCAAAACTGGCCATGCGCGAAGAAGCCAGAAGAAGAGCAAGGATAGAGAACGCACTATATTAGGCCCAACGTTCAAGGTGACCGGACCTGCGCGGCTTCATCGCGCAGGTCCGGCGGAGTGATGCAGTTAGCTGCCTGGTTGGGCTGCGTGTTGCAAAGCTTCGGTAGCCCATTGATTCAGGCTCTTGCCTGCAGCCTGTGCAGCAATGAGAGCGCGACCATGAACCTCAGGCGGTACGCGCAGCAGCAACTTGCCGGAAGCCGGCTTTTCAGGGTGTATGCCTTGCTGTTTGCAGTCCACCAGATAGTCTTTGACTGAAAGCTCGAATTCAGCCCTCAATTCGGCAACCGTTTCACCATGGAAACTGATGATGCTGCGAATGCCGAGAATACGGCCAACGAAAATATTGTCACGCTCGTCGTACTCGACGCGAGCGGTATAGCCTTTGTAAGTCATGGTGTTCATGGCAGCACTCCTGCACGTTCCAATAGTTCTCGAGCTTCTTCAACCTGATAACGCTTGGCCTCCTTGCCCGGATGTGGGCGATGGCAGCGCCATTGTTCGCCATTCAGTTCGATCCTGACGCGCGACCCTTCGCGCTCTGAAACGCAACCACCAAGGGATTTAACAAGCGCTTCGACGTCAGCGAATACGATGGACGCAGACGTCGGCCGAGCAAAGATTGCCGCAAGCGTTTTTCGGTGTTTGGCGTTCATGGCGCGATGATAGCGAAAAGTGATAGCACAGGCAATGAGGCGTCAACCTCACGAGAAGCCGACGCGGCGCGTGTGTTGCAAGCGATGGGCGACATTCGGGATGTGCGTTCGCAGCCCGTACTCCCCATTTCTTCCTTTGCTTCTTATGGCAGCAACGCCACCCTCGTTTCTGCTTCGCGCAAGCGCTGCGTAAACCACGCCAGCGCCTGGCCTCGGTGGCTGCTGCACCAGGCGAGGTGGAGTTGTGTTGGCAGGCGTGGTTCGGCTGTCTCGCGGATGACGACGCGGCCGCGAGCGGCCTCCTGTTCCGCCAGTGCGCGCGGCAGGTAGCCAACGCCGAGGCCGGCCACCTGTGCGGCAACTTTGCTTTCCACGGTCGCGACGACCAGCGTGGCTTGCCCGGAAAGCAGGCCGGCGCTGCGTGCTGTCAGCGCGCGGGTGGTGTCGGCGAGTACGACTGCGCGGTAGCGGCGGATCTGCGCGCTGGGCAGCGGCTCCGCTTCGCTTGCCAGTGGGTGGTCGGGGGCGATGGCAAACACGAACTCTATGCTGCCGAGTGTTTCTGAATGGATGCCGCCGCCGGCCGGCATGTCGCCGGGGGCGCCGATGGCGAGGTCGGCGCGGCCGCCGAGGAGGGCGTCCCAGCAGCCGGCGAGCACTTCGTTGCTCAGGCGAATTTCAGTGGTGTGGCCAGCGGCGTAGAAGGCTTCGATCAGCGGGAAGAGGCGTTCCGCCGGGATCAGCGCGTCGACGGCAATGCGCAGCTCGGCTTCCCAGCCGCTGGCTACTTGTCGCGCCCGGCGTTCGAGCTGGGTGGCCGCTTCCAGCAGCGGGCGGCCGCCATCGAGCAGGCTGCGGCCGGCTTCGGTAAGCACCGCGCGCCGGCCGACGCGCTCGAACAGGGCAAAGCCGAACTGGCTTTCCGCCTTGCCGATGGCGTGGGTCAGCGCCGAGGGCACGCGGTGCAGGCTGTGCGCCGCAGCGGCAAAGCTGCCCCGGCGGTCGATGGCGTCAAGCAATAGCAGGAGTTCAAGCGAAATATTCAATTTAATTCACTCTTTTATTCAAAAAACGTCGCTAGATATTGCTCTGTTCAGTGGATACGATAATTGAAACATGAGGAATATTGAATAATGATCACAATCAGACCTTCAGGCAAGCGCGGTTATGCCGACCATGGCTGGCTGCAGAGCTGGCATAGCTTTTCGTTCGCCGATTATTACGACCCGGAAGAAATGGGCTGGGGCCCGCTGCGCGTGATCAACGAAGACATAGTGGCGCCGGGGCAGGGCTTCCCTCTGCACGGCCACCGCGACATGGAGATCGTGACGGTGATCCTCTCCGGTGCGCTGGAGCATCGCGACAGCCTCGGCAACGGCGCCATCATCCGCCCTGGCGAAGTGCAGCGCATGAGCGCCGGCACCGGCGTGCGCCACAGCGAGTTCAATCCCTCGCCCGATCAGCCGACGCATCTGCTGCAGATCTGGATCGCGCCGGCCAGCACCGGCATGGCGCCCGGCTACGAGCAGCGCCAGATGGCCCCCGCGAACGCCGCCACCGGCTGGCAACTGCTGGCTTCGCCCGAAGGCGAGGGCGGCAGCGTGCGGATTCATCAGGATGCCCGCCTCCTGCGCGCCGCCGGCGATGAAAGCGTGGCGCCCCTGGTCTACGCACTGGCCGCCGGCCGGCGGGCCTGGGTGCAGGTGATCGCCGGCAGCGTCGTCGTCAATGGCGTCAGCCTGGCCACTGGCGACGGTGCGCGCATCGCCGACGAAACAGCACTGCAGTTCAGCAGCGCAACTGCGGAACCGTTCGACCTGCTGCTCTTCGATCTGCCCGCCTGATCGCGACCGTTTTCTGCAACGATTTCCCCCACCCCAGGAGTGACACAAATGACAAAAATCGCTATCGCTTTCCACAGTGGCTACGGCCACACCCGCCGCCAGGCCGAAGCCGTTCTCGCCGGTGCTGCAGCCGTGCCGGGCGCCACTGCCACGCTCTATCCGGTCGATCAGCTCGACGAGGCGCAGTGGGCCGCGCTCGATGCCGCCGATGCCATCATCTTCGGTGCGCCGACCTACATGGGCAGTGCCTCGGCACCGTTCAAGGCCTTCATGGATGCCAGCTCGAAGCGCTGGTTCACGCAGGCGTGGAAAGACAAGGTGGCCGCCGGCTTCACCACGTCCGCCTCGCAATCCGGCGACAAGCTCAACACGCTGATCCAGCTGATGGTTTTCGCCAACCAGCAGGCCATGCTCTGGGTCGGCCTCGATATCCTTCCCGGCAACAACAGCTCGAAAGGCTCGGTGGATGACCTTAACCGTCTCGGCAGCTATTCGGGCGCGATGGCTCAGGCCAACGCAGATCAGGGCGCCGAAGCCATGCTGGAAAGTGACCTGAAAACCGCCGCACGTCTCGGTGCTCGTGTTGCCGAAACGGCGCTCGCTTTGCGGCGCGGACGCAGCTGAACGCGCTGCCCGGCCTGCTGCCGGGGCTTCAACCGAAATGCTGCCGGTCTTCCAGCAATGGGTCGAAAGACCGGCAGCGCCTACCCTGCGGGCTTTTACCTCGCCCGCAACGCAGCGTATAGTCGGCGGAGTCAATCAACGACCCCGTGTGGAGCTGCGATGTACAACGCGTTTCAGGATCTCAACATTCTGCTGGTCGAACCCTCGGCCGTGCAGGCGCGCATCATTCGCGATCTTCTTGCCGGGCTCGACGTAACGCGGGTCGATGTGGTCGGCAGCGGCGAGGCTGCGCTTGCCCGCATGCGCGGCGAGCCGCCGGCGCTGGTCATCAGCGCCCTCTATCTGCCGGACATGAGCGGGGTCGATCTGGTGAGCACCATGCGCGCCGACGAAGCCCTTGCCAACCTGCCCTTCGTGCTCGTTTCCAGCGAAACGCGCCCGCAGGTGCTGGACCCGATCCGCCAGTCCGGGGCCTGCGCCATCCTGCCCAAACCTTTTGTCCTCAGCCAGCTGGCAGCCGCGCTGCGTGCGGTGCTGGATTATCTCAACCCGACTGCCATGCTCGACGTGGAGGTCGATCTGGAGCAACTGCGTGTGCTGCTGGTCGACGACAGCCCCAATGCCCGCCGCTTCATTCGTCATGTACTCGGCAACCTCGGCATCGAAGAGTTCCTGGAAGCATCGAACGGTATCGAAGCGCTGGAAATTCTCGGCGACACCATGGTCGATCTGGTCATCACCGACTACAACATGCCGGAAATGGATGGCCGCGTTCTTGTCGAGCACATCCGCCAGCAGAGCTGGCAAAGCTCGGTGCCGATCCTGATGGTGACCAGCGAATCCAGCATGAGCCGCCTGGCTGCCGTCGAACAGGCCGGCGTCTCCGCCATCTGCGACAAGCCCTTCGAGCCGGGCATGATCAAAGGCCTGATCGAACAGGCCATGCGCAGCCGCGAAGCCTGAGTGCGCGCGAGCAGGCGGCCAAGGAAAAAAGCCGCCGATACAGTCTCGGCCCGATGCAATAGAAAGGCGCCGTCATACCGGCGAAAGCCGCTATCCAGTATCTGAGCAGAAGCGCCCACTGGACCCCGGCTTTCGCCGGGGTGACGAATTCAAACTTCTTCGGGCCTTTTCAATAGTTTGAGGGTGTCGCGGTTTTTGAGGTTTTGCTTCGAAGGCAGGCCGTCTCCGGCATTCCCGGCGACGCGCACCAAACGCAGGCGGCGCACCTGCTGCGGATTTGCAACGGATTGCCATGATTGCTGTCCTACTGCCATCCCTTGCTACTCACATCATTGAAAACTCAAAGGATCCCCATGGCCCAGCCTCTCATCGACCTGCCCCGGAACAAAGAAGATCTCAAAGCGGTTCTGCTGGAGGGCATCCATCCGTCTGCTGTGGAAGTGCTGAAAAACGGGGGCTACACGAATATCGTCACCCACGCCAAGGCCCTGGCGGGGGCTGACCTGCAGACCGCACTCGACGGCGCGCATTTTGTCGGCATCCGTTCGCGTACGCAGCTGACCGCGGAGGTGCTGGCGCAGGTGCCGCAGCTCGCCGCCATCGGCTGCTTCTGCATCGGCACCAACCAGGTCGATCTCAAGGCCGCCATGCGCCTCGGCATTCCGGTGTTCAATGCACCGTTCTCCAACACGCGCAGCGTTGCCGAGCTGGTGCTCGCCGAAATCATCATGCTGATGCGCGGCATCCCCGAGAAGAATGCCATTCTCCACCGCGGCGGTTGGGTCAAGAGCGCGGCGTACTCGTATGAAGTGCGTGGCAAGACGCTGGGTATCGTCGGTTACGGTCATATCGGCACGCAAATCGGCGTGCTCGCCGAGCAGTTGGGCATGCGCGTGGTTTTCCGCGACATAGAGGCCAAGCTGCCGCTGGGTAACGCGCGCGAAGTGGCCAGTCTGGAAGAGTTGTTGGCGATCTCCGACGTGGTCAGCCTGCACGTTCCGGAAACGCCGCAGACCCGCCAGATGATCGGCGCCCGCGAGTTGGCCGCCATGAAAGCCGGCAGCCACCTGATCAACGCCTCGCGCGGAACGGTGGTCGATATCGACGCCCTGGTTGACGCGCTGCAAAGCAGACATCTCCACGGCGCCGCCATCGACGTCTTTCCGGTCGAGCCGCAGGGCAATGATGCGGCGTTCATCTCGCCGCTGACGCAATTCGACAACGTGCTGCTGACGCCGCATATCGGCGGATCTACCTCGGAGGCGCAGGTCAATATCGGCAGTGAGGTGGCGGCAAAGCTGGTGCGCTATGGCAACAACGGCTCCACTACCTCAGCGGTCAATTTTCCTGAAGTTGCCTTGCCCGAGCACACCGGGCGCAGCCGCCTGCTGCACATCCACCGCAACGTGCCGGGAGTGCTGGCCCACGTCAACGAGCGGCTGTCGGCTGCGGGGATCAATATCGCGGCGCAGTATCTGAGCACCTTCGAAGACATCGGCTACGTGGTGATCGATGTGGATAGCGCGGCCAGTGCGTTGGCGCTGGAGGAACTGCGCAACGTGTCCGAGACCATCCGTTGCCGTATTCTTTATTGAGCTGCACCCCCGGCATTGGATCCGGGGTTGCACGACCCCGCCGAACATAAACCGCTTCTAACATGCCCGCTGCCATGACCCTCCAGAATGCCCTGCTCGATACGCTGCGCCAGATCGTTGGCCCCCTTCACGTCCTGACCGAGGGCGACCTGAGCGCCTGGGAGCAGGACTGGCGCAAGCGCGAGCGCGGCAAGGCGCTGGCCGTGGTGCGCCCGGCCAACACGGCGCAGGTGGCGGCGGTGGTGAAGGCTTGCGCCGCTGCGGGGGTGAGCATCGTGCCGCAGGGCGGCAACACCGGCATGGTGGTGGGTTCCACGCCTGACGGCAGTGGCACGCAGGTGGTGTTGAGCCTTCTGCGCATGAATGCCGTGCGGCAGATCGACCACGCCAACCTGACCGTGACGGTAGAGGCTGGATGCGTCCTGCAGACCCTGCAGGAGGCCTGCGAGAAAGAGGGATTCCTGTTTCCACTCAGCCTCGCGGCCGAGGGCAGCTGCACCATCGGCGGCAACCTGGGCACCAACGCCGGTGGCACGCAGGTGGTGCGCTACGGCAACACCCGCGATCTGTGTCTGGGACTGGAAGTGGTCACCGCCCAGGGCGAAGTCTGGGAGGGGTTGAGCGGCCTGCGCAAGGACAACACCGGCTACGACTTGCGCCACCTGATGATCGGTTCCGAGGGCACGCTGGGCATCATTACTGCGGCAACGATGAAGCTCTACCCGCTGCCGGTCGCGCAGCTGACTGCCTTTGTCGCTGTCGCGTCGCTGGAAGCCGCCGTCGAGCTTCTCGGCCTCGCGCACCGCCATCTCGGCGCTGGCCTGAGTGGCTTCGAGGTGATGGGCCGCTTTGCGCTGAGTCTGGTTACCAAGCATTTTCCGCAGATCCGGGTGCCGCTCCAGGATTGCGATTGTCCCTATTTCGTCGTGCTGGAAAATTCGGATCAGGAATCTGTCGGCCATGCACGCGAGCGCTTCGAGCATTTGCTGGAAATCGCACTGGAGCAGGGGTGTGTGCTGGATGCCGTGGTCGCCGAGAGCATCACCCAGGCGCACCAGCTATGGCATATCCGCGAGAGCATTCCGCTGGCACAGGCGCAGGAGGGGCTGAACATCAAGCACGACATATCGATTGCGGTCTCGCGCATTCCGGATTTCGTGCAGCAGACCGACGCGCTTCTGGCCCGGCAGTTTCCGGGTGTCCGCCTGGTGAACTATGGCCATCTCGGTGACGGCAACCTGCACTACAACGTGCAGGCGCCAGACGGCGCTGACGCCGAGTCTTTCCTGCTCGAGCAGGAAGCGCCGATCAATGCGCTGGTCTACGCACAGACGGATCTTTTCAGGGGGTCCATCTCGGCAGAGCACGGCATCGGCAGCCTGAAGCGAGACAAGCTGCACGCGCATAAATCGGCGGTGGCGTTGGACATGATGCGGGCCGTCAAGCGCGCGCTCGATCCGCAGAATCTATTGAATCCCGGGCGCGTGCTCTGACGCCTGGCGGCTTTTCGAGGCCCTACTCCGCAAGCGAGTCAGTTCGCGGCGCTTCCCGGGTTTGCCGCTTCAGAGGCTCCTGGCAAGCAAGGCTTGCCGGATCTGCTCGATCGCGTGTGACGGACACCGGCGTTGTTTGATGCGCTGCTCAGCTTCTGGGGCGAACCGTTCATGGCTGAGACCACTGAACGTTCGGTGCCACGCTTTGTCTTTCATGTGCACAAGCACGCAGCGCTCATTCCACATTTGATCGAACTTTCGCGCTCGCATCGCCTGGGTGCTGCGAGCGGCACATAGATAGATACGGAGGCATGATGGAAAATCCAATTCACCGGCTCGATGAACTATTCCGGCAGTTGGGACTGCCAGATGACCCTGCGTCGATCGAGGCGTTTCTTGCCGCCCACCGACCACAGCCTAACCGCCTGGCAGTGTGCCAAATGCCTTTCTGGACAGAGAGTCAGGCCACGTTCCTGCATGAAGAAATGATGAAGGACGGAGACTGGGCAGAGCTTGTCGATGAACTCGGCCTGTTGCTTCGATGCTGAGGCTGCCGGTCACTCGGTTGCGGTGTGGGCTGCCTCCTTTATTAGAGGCAGCACAAATGAATTTTTATGAACAGGCAGACAATGCGGGGCCTTAGTTCCTATTCAGGCGGCTGATCTCCCGACCCGTGTGGTGTGGGTGTCCCGGCTTCCTCTTCCGACGCACTAGGATCGGGACCATCGACCAAGCCCCAGTCGCCATGCAAATACCAGTCGTCGCCGAGCAACTCAGCCGGGTGCTGGGTACGGCCGGAGCCGTTGCCGCATTGGAGGTTGTCGGTTGAGCAGTATCTGTCGCAGCCCCAGCAGATGCGTTCCGGGTGCTTGGGGTGGAGCGGAAATCGTTTTGCCATGAGGACGCACTCAGCTTCGGTTCAGCCACATGCTGACCAGGAGCACGCTGTCTTCGATCGCTGTCACTGCGTGCGGTTCGCGATCGGCAAGATAGATCAGGGTGCCGGCCGGCATCCGCTGCGTTTTTCCGAGTGCAGTCATGTCGATCACACCGCTTACGCATTGAACGGTGATGGCGCCGGCCGCAGCATGTTCGGCGAGGTGCTTGCCCTTTTGCAGCACGAGGCGGAACACCTCGGCGTGTGCTTCGCGGAGTAGCGTTCCGGACTTGAGCTCGTCGCCCTCCGGAATCAAGGTGAGCAAATCGCCGGCGCTGCAATGTTTTGCGCTCATGAGGCAGGTTCTCCAGAGTTTGGTTGGTAGGTGACTGCCGGGCGGGCCGCGCAGTCGCATCGGGCTTCCGTCATGATGACAGCGCGAAGTTGTGCAAAGCGCTCGTCGGTCTGTTGCACAAGCGGGTCGGCTTCACAGGCAAGGGCAAGCGCTGCGGGAATGGCCTGCCGCGCGTTGAGCGCCTCGGCAAAGGCAATGGGCAGTAACTGCGCCTCTTCCGTGGCCATGTTCAGGCGCAGCGCCTTTGCATAGGCGCCTAGGCGCGGCGCAAGGCCGGGCCAGGTTTCGGTTTCCTCGCGCACCAGCGACTCCAGGTCACGCAGCAGATCACGCCCCTGCGTTTCGAGATCAGCATGCTGCGTCGCCAGCGTTCTGACCAGCGCATCGGCAAGCACGCCTTGCCTGTTCAGCCAGCCGGCGAGGGCATCTTCTCGCGGATGGTGGAAGACATCGGGGAAGTGGGTGAGGTAGTAAACGGCGTCGGCAATGAGCGTCAGCCCGGCCGCGTCGGGTGCCTGTTCTGCCGTGGCCTGCTTGTCGAGTAAAGTTACGAGACGCACAAGATTTCGGTGGTCGTTCTGCAGTTCAACCAGTGTTTCGATCATCGTTACCCTCGACTGCTCAGTTCTCCGGGTCATAAGCGCGACCCATAATGCGTCACATTATGATATAAAAATCTTGCCGAAGTTCCGAAAAAAGGAACCTCGTACGTGCTTGGATTTGCGCCGGATCGGCGGGGCTGCTCAGGCAGCTTTTCTTGTCTGCCAGGAAACCGGAGCCAGATCACGGTTGTTGCCCGGCTGGCCTCTAAATGCACGCCTTGCAAAAATGACTTCAATGAACAAACGCGTATGCATCGAATACGTTTTTGTGAGGTGCCGCTATGGCAATGCTTGCCTGACGAACGAGAATTTCGAGGTCTTTCAGCAAGTGAGAGACAAGACGCCTGCCGGGCCGCCGAGGTTCGAATGATCATTCTCGACCCGAACGTCGTTACCGAAGCGATGAAACCCGAGCAATTCAAGGGTTCGTGGTCGCGCATTTTCCACGCAGAAAACAACCAGCAACGCCCGCTCCAATTCGAGGAGATCGCGACGCCCTTATCGGGCAACCCCGGTGGCGAATGCGGCGAGGCATTGGTCCGCCGGTGCTGGCCGGCCCATGAGGAAACCCTGAATGATGTGGCAGCCGGCGTCGGCCAGCCAGTCGTATTGGGCCTGCGTTTCGACGCCTTCGGCGACGACGTTGAGATGCAGGGTGCGGGCGAGCCCGATCACGGCCATGCAGATGGCGGCGTCTTCACCGTCGACGCCAATGCCATGCACGAACGAGCGGTCGACCTTGAGCGTATTGACCGCAAAACGCTTGAGGTAGGCGAGTGAGGAGTAGCCAGTACCGAAATCGTCGATGGCCAGCGTTGCGCCCATGCTGCTAAGCGCGTTGAGCATCGATTCCGTCCCCTCGGCATCGATCATCAGGATGCTTTCTGTCACTTCCAGTTCGAGCGCTTCGGCGGGCAGCCCGGCGGCCGTGAGTGCGGCCTGCACCTGGTCGATCAGGTCTTCTCGACGGAACTGCGCGGCCGACAGGTTGACCGACATGCGCAGACCCGGCCAGTCGTTGGCGTGCCACTGTGCCAGTTGCCGGCAGGCAGTATTCAGTACCCACTGGCCGATGGCCACGATCAGCCCGGTCTCTTCGGCCATCGGGATGAAGTCGGCCGGTGAGACCAGCCCGCGCTCGGGGTGGCGCCAGCGCAGAAGTGCTTCGACACCGATCGGGCGGCCGTTGCTGACAGCGATCAGCGGCTGGTAGTGCAGCTCGAATTCGCCCTTGCGCAAGGCCTGACGCAGATCGCTTTCCATCAGCAGCAGTTCGAGCGAGCGGGCGTTCATCTCGCGGCGGAAGAACTGATAGTTGTTGCGCCCTTGCTGCTTGGCGTCGTACATCGCCCGGTCGGCGTGTTTGAGCAGGGCGTCGAGATCGCTGCCATCTTCGGGTGAGACGGCGATACCGATCGACGGTGTGACCGTTATCTGGTGGCCTTCGAGCAGGAAAGGTTCGCTGAGGGCCTGGATCAGCTTGCGCGCCACCTGCGCCACGGCTTCCGGCGTTTCGATCTCGCCAAGCAGGACAAGGAATTCATCGCCGCCCTGGCGCGAAATGGTGTCGGTGCCACGCACCATCGCCGCCAGGCGGGCAGCAACATCGCGCAGCAACTGGTCGCCAACGGCGTGCCCGAGGGTGTCGTTGACGTTCTTGAAGCGGTCGAGGTCGACGAAGAGCAGGGCGAAGCGGGTGTCGTTACGCTGCGCTGCCGCAGCGACCTGGCGAAAACGGTCGGAGAGCAGGAAACGGTTGGGCAGGCCGGTGAGAAAGTCATGGTGCGCCATGTGCTGGATACGCGCTTCGCGGGTCTTGGCCTCGGTAATGTCGGCAAAGGTGGCAACGTAGTGCGTGATGTCCCCGCTGTCATTGCGGATGGTCGACAGCGAGAGCGACTCTGGAAACACCTCGTTGTTCTTGCGCCGGTTCCAGATCTCGCCCTGCCAGGCGCCCTCGGTGTTTAGCGTGTGCCACATCAGGCGGTAGAAATCCTTGCTCTGACGGCCGCTGGAAAGAAAGCTCGGGTTACGGCCGAGGGCTTCTTCGCGGCTGTAGCCGGAGATCGATTCGAAAGCCTTGTTGACCTCGATGATGTGGCAGTTGGCGTCAGTGATGATGATGCCTTCACCGCTGTTCTGGATGACCCGTGCGGCAAGCTGCAACTGGGCTTCGGCGGCGATCCGCTCACTCGCATCGCGGCCGAGCAGCACGCCGAAATGGGTGCCTTCAACGACCACCACGCGGTGCGCCAGATCTAGAGAGAGGACACCGTCGTTGTGCCGGTGCAGGCGGGTTTCGCAGTGGCGCAGCGGGGGCGCTTCCGTTGTCACGTCAGCATTGAGTGTTGCCAGCAGGGTTTCGCCGTTATCCAGGCCCAACGCTGTCAGCGGCTTGCCGAAAAGTTCGTCCAGCCGGTAGCCGAGCATCTCCGCAGCCGCTGCATTGGCATCGATGATCGTGCCGGCCGGCAGCGCGACGAGCAGGATCATCTCGCCGGAAAAGTCGAGCAGGGTGCGGAAACGCTCGAGCCGCGTCAGGTTGTTGCGCAGTTCCGGGTAGTAGCTCTTGCGAAAGGAGCGCTCACCAAGTCCGATGATTCGGTCACGCTCTTCTTCCCACGAAGGTGGCGGCTTCTCGTCAGAGGGCTTCAGCATAGATCGTCTTGATATCGGCGAGCGAGGCCCGGCGAGGATTGGTGAAAATGCAGGCATCGCGTTCGGCGTAGGGCGCCAGGTCCATGATGGTGCCACGGGTGACGCCGCGTGCCGCAAGACCGCCGAGGATGCCGCACTGGGCGCGCAGCGTGGCGATGCTGTCAGTCAGTTGCTGTTCGCTGGCGTTATCGAAACCGAACATGGCGCCGATGCGCTGGTAGCGGTCGCGGCTGCTGTCGTAATTGAAGCGGATGACGTGGTCGAGCAGCAGGGCGTTGCTTTCGCCGTGCGCCATGTCGAGGTAGCCGCCGAGGCTGTGGGCCATGGCGTGCACGGCACCGAGGCTGGCGTTCGAAAAAGCCAGCCCGGCCTGCAGACTGGCCAGCGCCATGTTTTCGCGCGCTTCGATATTGCCGGGGTCGGCGATCGCCGTTGGCAGGTAGGCATTGACCAGTGCAATGGCTGCCAGGGCGTGGACATCGACCACCGGCGAGCTGGCCGTCGAAACATAGGCTTCAATGGCGTGCGTCAGCGCGTCGAGGCCGGTGCAGGCGGTCAGGTAGGGCGGCATCGTCGTCGTTGTTTCCGGGTCAACAAGGGCGACGTCGGGGACGACGGTCTTGCTGATGATGGCGATCTTGTAACGCTTGCCGGTGTTGTTGATGATCGCGAACTGCGAAATGTCGGCCGAAGTGCCGGCCGTGGTCGGAATGCAGATCAGCGGTGGCCCTGGCCGGGGGATCTGGTCTACGCCTTCGTAATCGAGGATGTCGCCGCCGTTGGCGCTGACGATGCCGATACCCTTGGCGCAATCGATGACGCTGCCGCCGCCGAGGGCGACGATGACATCGCAGCCTTCGTCGCGGTAACGGGCGGCGCCGGCCATGACCTCATGATCCTTCGGGTTGGGCGATAGGGCGTCGAAAACGACGGCCGGAATGCCCGATTCCTCCAGGTTTTCGATCAGCTCGGTGAGCCAGCCGGCGGCGGCAACGCCCGGGTCAGTGACGATCAGAACCCGGCGCGCCTGCATGTTCTGGGCGTAGTAACCGACGCGATGGCGGGCGCCGATGCCGAAAATGAACTCCGGCGCAACAAACTTGCGCATTTCGTAGCGGGCCATGGTCTCCTCCGGTGGGCGGGCGATGTTACAACCAGGGAAGTGCTGATCACGTCAAAATTTGTCATCCCGGCGAACGCCGGAACCCAGGAAATTCAACGAACTGGACACCGGCCTTCGCCGGTGTGACGGGCTTGATCAGCGCTTCTCTAAATCAAGTGTGTCAGATGCCGCCTCATAGGTATGGGCTAAAGAGTACTCTGGCTCATAGCGTGCTGCAACCGCTCGCCGAGGGTGCCTGGCAAGGCGGCCAAAGGGCGCTGTTGTCGGCGCTTTCGTCGGGCCTCCGGAAGTTGCGAAAGTTCCCCGCCGGACACCTTGTGTGAAGGGGTAAAATTCCAAGCCTATGTCTGATCCCCGTTTTGTTCACCTCCGCCTGCATAGCGAATATTCCGTCACCGATGGCATTGTCCGGATCGATGATGCCGTGGCGCGCGCGGCCGGCGACGGCATGCCGGCCCTGGCGCTGACCGATCTCGGCAATTTCTTCGGCCTCGTCAAGTTTTACACGGCGGCCCGTAGCAAGGGCGTCAAGCCGGTGCTTGGTGCCGATGTCTGGCTGACCCATGAGACCGACCCGGACCGCCCTTCGCGCTTGCTGCTGCTGTGCCGTAACCATCAGGGCTACCTGCAGCTTTGCGAGATCCTTTCGCGCGCGCAGTTGGCGCCGCGTACCCGGGGCCGTGCCGAGGTGTCGCGCCGCATGCTGGAGGAGGTCGGGGTCGATGGCCTGATCGCGCTTTCCGGCGCCGGCCTGGGGGATGTCGGTGAGGCGCTGCTTGCCGGCAATCGCCTGCTGGCTGAATGCCGCGCCAAGGCCTGGGCTGCGATGTTCCCCGGTGCCTTCTACCTGGAGGTGCAGCGCGCCAGCCAGGCACAGCAGGAGGCGCTGGTGGCGGCCACGGCCGATTTGTCGGCCGAGCTGGGCTTGCCGCTGGTGGCCACACACCCGGTACAGTTTCTCGATCGTGACGACTACAAGGCGCACGAGGCGCGGGTGTGTATCGCCGAAGGCTACGTACTCGGCGATTCGCGCCGGCCGAAGTTCTTTACCGAGGAACAGTATTTCAAATCCAGCGACGAGATGACGGCGCTCTTCGCCGATCTCCCGGAAGCGCTGGAAAATTCGGTTGAAATCGCCCGCCGCTGCAACCTCGAAATCACCCTCGGCAAGAACTACCTGCCGCAGTTTCCGACCCCCGAGGGTGTCACGCTCGACGACCACTTGTGCCACGAAGCAGCGCGGGGGCTGGAGATCCGCCTGGCGCAGCTGTTCCCCGATGCGGAAGTGCGCGAGCGGGAACGCCCGGCCTACGATGCCCGGCTGAAGATCGAGACCGACACCATCGTGCAGATGGGCTTTCCCGGCTACTTCCTGATCGTGGCGGACTTCATCAACTGGGGCAAGAAAAATGGCGTTCCGGTCGGGCCGGGGCGAGGTTCCGGTGCCGGTTCGCTGGTCGCCTATTCGCTCGGTATTACCGACCTCGATCCGCTGCGCTATGCGCTGCTCTTCGAACGCTTCCTCAACCCCGAGCGGGTATCCATGCCCGACTTCGATATTGACTTCTGTCAGGACAACCGCTGGCGTGTCATCGAATACGTGCGCGAGGCCTACGGCAAGGATGCGGTATCGCAGATTGCCACTTTCGGCACCATGTCGTCGAAGGCGGTCATCCGCGACGTTGGCCGTGTGCTCGACATGCCTTACCTGTTCTGTGATTCGCTCTCGAAGCTGATTCCGGTCGAGCAGAACAAGCCGCTGTCGCTGGCCAAGGCGCTGGAAGCCGAGCCGCAGCTCAAGGAAAAGATGGAGGCGGAGGAAGAGGTCAGGCAGCTCTTCGAACTCGCCAGCAAGCTCGAAGACCTGACCCGCAACGTCGGCATGCATGCCGGCGGTGTGCTTATCGCGCCGGGCAAACTGACTGATTTCTGCCCGCTCTATTCGGCCGATGGCGGCTCGTCGGTCATTTCGCAGTACGACAAGGACGATGTTGAAAAAGTCGGCCTGGTGAAGTTCGACTTCCTCGGTTTGCGCAACCTGACCATCATTGATCTCGCCGTGCGCTACGTTGAACAGCTCACCGGCGTGAAGCATGACCTCAATACCCTGACCTTCGACGACCCCGCTGCCTACCAGATACTGAAGGACGCCAATACAACGGCGATCTTCCAGGTGGAATCGGAGGGCATGAAGAAGCTGCTGAAAAAGCTGGCGCCCGACCGCTTCGAAGACATCATCGCCGTGCTCGCGCTCTACCGTCCCGGCCCGCTCGGCTCGGGTATGGTGGACGACTTCATCCTGCGCAAGAAGGGTCAGCAGAAGATCGACTATTTCCACAACGATCTGAAGGCCTGCCTGGAACCGACCTACGGGGTCATCGTGTATCAGGAACAGGTGATGCAGATCTCGCAGATCATCGGCGGCTACACGCTCGGCGGTGCTGACATGCTGCGCCGGGCGATGGGCAAGAAGAAGCCGGAGGAGATGGACAAGCACCGCTCGACTATTGCCGAGGGGGCGAAAAAGAAGGGCTACGATCCGGCGCTGGCCGAACAGCTTTTCGACCTGATGACGAAGTTTGCGGAGTACGGCTTCAACAAGTCGCACACCGCCGCCTATGCGGTCGTCACCTATCAGACCGCGTGGCTCAAAGCGCACTACTGCTCGGCTTTCATGGCGGCGACCATGTCCTCGGACATGGACAATACCGATGCGGTGAAGATCTTTCACGAAGACACCGTCAAGAACGGCATCACGGTCCTTGGCCCGGATGTGAATACTTCCGACTACCGCTTCGTGCCGGTCGATGCCAAGACGCTCCGCTACGGTCTGGGGGCGGTGAAGGGCACCGGCGAACAGGCCGTCAATGTCATTCTTGCCGCACGCAAGGCGGCGGGGCCGTTCAAGGACCTCTTTGATTTCTGCACGCGCGTCGACAAGCGCATGGTCAATCGGCGCACGGTCGAAGCGCTGATCCGTGCCGGTGCTTTCGATGCCATCGATGATCATCGTGCCCGCTTGCTGGCCTCGGTCAGCATTGCCATGGAGTGGGCTGAGCAGGCTGAGCGCAATGCCATGCAGACCGGCCTTTTCGACCTTGGGCCGGCTGCCGAGGAGCACGCCCCGCAGTATGTCGAAGTGCGGCGCTGGAGCGAAAAGCAGCAATTGACCGAGGAAAAAACGGCGCTTGGTTTCTTCTTCTCCGGCCACCCGTATAACGCGGTCCGCGCCGAAGTCCGGCGCTTTGCCCGGCGCAGTCTCGACAAGCTGGAGCCGGCACGCGATCTGCAATTGCTCTCCGGCCTGGTCACGGCGACGCGTACCAAGATCACCGGACGCGGCAAGATGGCCTTCGTGACGCTCGACGACGGAACGGCTACGCAGGAAGTGGCAATCTACGCCGAGGTACTCGATGCCGAGCGCGGCAAGATCCGCGAGGACGAAGTGCTGATCATCGAAGGCAAGGTGTCGAAGGATGACTTTGCCGGCGAGGGCAAGGTACGGGTGACGGCCGAGCGCATTCTCACCCTGGCCGACGCGCGTGGTCGCTTCGCACGCGAGTTGCGCTTGTCCTTGAATGGTCAGGTGAGCAGTGATCGTACGGCAGCGCAGCGTTTGAAGACGCTGCTTGCCGCTTACACGCCGGGAGCCTGCCCAGTGCGCATCAGTTACCGCAACGGCGAGGCACAGTGCGAACTCAGCCTCGGTGACAGCGCCCGGGTTCGTCTTGAAGATGAGCTGCTGACGGCCCTGGGCGAATGGCTCAGCGCCGAAGCGGTGGAAATCCGTTATCAGTGATCTGTTGTTTTGCCACGAAGAGCACGAAGATCACGAAGGAAAAGCAAGGAACGGCAAGCAAAGATACGAGTATGGTGCAGCCCCTGATCAGATCGGCTGTGCTGGATGGCGGTACGCCTTTTTTTGTTTCTTTGTGATCTTCGTGCCCTTCGTGGTTAACTGAATTTTGCTTGCCCTCACGACGCTAAAAAACTGACCCAACCGGAGCCTTGACCATCATGCGTATTTTTCGTTTTCTCCTGATCGCCGTGCTGGCTTTCGTTACGCTGGCCTGCAGCAAGGTCAGCATGGAAAATTATTCGCGCCTGAAAACCGGGCAGGGGTACGGCGAGGTCGTCGCCATCCTCGGCCAACCGGCGCGCTGTGACGAGTTGCTGGGTGTGCGCCAGTGCGTCTGGGGCGACGACAAGCGGGGCATCACTGTCGGCTTCGTTGCCAGCAAGGCGCTGACGATGTCGGCCAACAACCTGAAATGATGCACACCTCACGCGGACTTCATTCGCAGCCCTGCCTTGGTGGGGCGGCCCGGCGGGTGGTCGGGTGATGCGCCCTATCGACAAGGCTTTGCTCGATGCGGTCAGCGGCGAAGCGCAGGCCAGGCTGCGTCTGCGGGCCAACTACAATTTTCATCCGGCCGACGATTTTCCGGCGCATCGCCTGCTCAACGCCATCGAACCGGATTCCTACCTGGCGCCGCACCGCCACCTCGACCCGGCCAAGGACGAAACCATCATCGTCCTGCGCGGCGCGCTCGGCGCCCTGTGTTTCGACGACACCGGCAGCGTCCTGCAGCAGTGGTTGCTGACCCCCGGCGGTGCCTGCTGCGGCATTGATGTGCCCCATGGCACCTGGCATACGGTGATCGCCCTGCAGCCCGGAACCGTGTTGTTCGAGGCAAAGTCCGGCCCCTACCGGCCGTTGCTCGACGCCGAAAAAGCCGCCTGGGCACCGGCGGAAGGCGAGCCGGTGGCTGCGGCCTACTGGCAATCCTTGCGCGCACGCTTCGCTGCGGCCTGATCCGGCGGGGGGATTTCCGGCCCGCGTCGCTGCAGTCGACAAAAAAGGGCCGGACCCAGCGGTTCGACCCTTTCGAGGGGAGGGCGGGCGCCCCCTGCGCCCGCTGCAACCGACCCCGGTTGCTATCAGAAGCGCCAGCCGATACCGATACCGATCAGCAGCGGGTCGACCTTGACGCGCGATAGCGTGGCGCCAGCGTCGTTCTTCAGATCGCTGCGGACATGCGCCTTCTTCACGTCGAAGTTAACGAACAGTTGCTTGGCGAGCTTGATATCAAAGCCGGCCTGTACTGCCGGGCCGAAGTAGTCATTGTCGAGATGCAGCCCGGTCACGCCGGGAACCCGTAGTTGCGCCCCGGAGAAGTCGGAGTAGGTGATGCCGGCGCCGACGTACGGGCGGAAAGTGCCTTCCGGATTGAAGTGCCACTGCATGGTCAGTGTCGGCGGCAGCAGATAGAAGTGGCCGGCATCGAAAGCGCCGATGGCGCTGCTCTTGACCTTGACGTCGTGCTTCTGCGGCACCGTCAGGATCAGCTCAGCCGCCAGGTTCTTGGTGAAGAAATAGCTGATGTCGAGTTCCGGAATGATCTTGCTTTCGACGTGGATGGCGTCGCCGGGGACGCTGAGCGCCCCGATCGGCGTCGAACCGTTGGCGGTGTCGACGTTCACGGCGCGCGCACGAACCAGCCAGTTTCCTTCGCTTGCCGCCTGTTGAGCGGCAGCCGGAACGGCGGCAAGGAGTGCGGCGGAGAGTGCGAAAAGTTTCAATTTGCGATGCATCATGGGCTCCCTGGTGGCTAAGTAAATAAAGAAACTTGATTGGCCGAAAGGGTAAAACCCTACAAATCATGTGGTCTTGACTTAGATCAAATGGAATCGATCTATATCAGCGTTTGTTGATATAGATCACGCCTTGATTTGATCACAACGTATTGATTAACAAGGCTTGGTGCGCTGCGGGAGGAGGGTGCTGCGGTGCGGCATCAGCGCCTGTTGGCGTGATGTTTCGGGATTTTTCAGGGGCGAATCAGGCGGTTTGGTGGTCGAGCAGCCGGGTGATCTCGCTGGCGGGCATCGGGCGGCCCAACAGGTAGCCCTGGATGTCGTCGCAGCCGGCGCGCAGAAGCGCCTGGCGCTCGCTTTCCGTTTCGACCCCTTCGGCCAGGGTGTTCAGTCCCAGGCTTCGGCCCATGCCGACGACGGCGCTGACGATCGCGGCTGCATCGGGCTTGCTGTCCATGTCGCGGACGAAGGACTGGTCGATCTTCAGACGGTCAACATTGAAGCGCTTGAGGTAGGCGAGATTGGAATAGCCGGTACCGAAGTCGTCGATGGCCAGCTTGAGGCCGAGGTGCTTGAGCGCGCCGAGTGTTTCCATGACCTGGGTGTCGTCACCCATCATCAGCGATTCGGTGATTTCGAGTTCGAGGGCGTGCGCTGGCAGGCCGGTGGCAGCGAGTACCTTGCTGACGCGGTGAACCAGATCGTCGCGCCGGATCTGCACCGGCGATACATTGACGGCCACGGTCAGATCGATTCCCGATTGTCGCCAGCGTGCTGCCGTGCGACAGGCTTCATCGAGAACCCATCCGCCGAGCGGAACGATCAGCCCGTTTTCTTCCGCAACCGGGATGAAGCGTGCCGGAGAGATCCACTCGCCCTCACACTGCCAGCGCACCAGCGCTTCAACGCCGGTCATGCGTCCGTCGGCGAGTGACCACTGCGGTTGATAGTGCACGGCGAAGTCGTTGCGCTGAACCGCATCACGCAGCTTTCCGTCTAGCTCCAGGCGCTCGACGGCGCGTGCGTTGAGCTCGCCGGTAAAGAAGCGGAAGCTGCCGCGTTCGCTCTCCTTGGCGTGATACATGGCCAGATCGGCTGCTTTCAGCAGCGCCGAGGTGGTGTGCCCATCCTCCGGGTAGAGGGCGATGCCGATGCTGAACGAGGTGTGCACCATGCGTGAGCCAACGTCGATCGGCTCACGCAAGGCGTGGGTGATCTGGCGCGCTGCGTGTGCCGCATCGGTGGTTGTGCGCAATTCCGGCAGGACAACGATGAACTCGTCGCCGCCTTGACGGCAGACGACGTCGGACTCGCGCAGACAACTCCGGAGGCGGCCGGAAACCTCGCGCAGCAGCCGATCGCCAGCGGCATGCCCGAGGGAATCGTTGACCGTCTTGAAGCGGTCGAGGTCGAGAAAGAGCACGCCGACCTTGAGTTCGGATCGACGGGCGCGGGCCACTTCCTGTTCCAGGCGCTCTCGCAGCAGCGAGCGGTTGGGCAGGCCGGTCAGCGGGTCGTGGTGTGCAAGGTATTCGATGCGGGCCTGCGCCGCCTTGCGCTCGGTGATGTCGGAAAAAATTGCCACATAATGAGTGATCTCGCCCGCCGGGCTGCGCACCGCTGAAATATTCAACCACTCCGGATAGATCTCCCCCGATTTCCGGCGATTCCAGACTTCGCCCTGCCAGCTACCGGTCGTCGCCATCTTCTCCCACATGGCGGCGTAGAACGCCTGGTCGTGGCGGCCCGACTGCAGGATGCGCGGATTCTTGCCTTCGACTTCCTCGAAGCGGTAGCCGGTGACTTCGGTGAATGCGCGGTTGACGGAAACGAAGCCACCACGGGCATCGGTCACCGCAATCGCCTCACCGCTTTCGGCGAAGACGCGTGCCGAAAGGCGTAGCTGAGCGAGCGCCTTCTCCTGCAGGATGAGGTGGCCGATATCGCTGGCAACGGTCTGCAGGGCATCGGCTTCACCCTCTTCCCAGCGGCGCGGCGAATGGGTGTCGCAGAAGGCGATCATGCCCCACAGGCAGTTGTCGATATGGATCGGCAGGGCAATGACCGAGGCCACGCGCCGACGTGCCAGCCAGGTTCGCTCGCTGCCGCTGGTCTGGTCGATGGTCGTGGAAAAAGGTCGTCCGTCCATCAGCGCTTCATACCAGCGCGGCAGAATGTGCTGCCAGTCGACGTTCAGGGATTCTTCCTGGCCAAGAAAAGACTCGACGCCGTCTACGCACCATTCGTGGCGCAGGTAGCCCAGGGAGCCAGTTCCGTCAGGGGCGGCACAGGTTTCGATGACATTGCCGCGGTCGGCACCGATGGCGGTGCCGATCAGGCGCAGCGTTTCAGGAATCGGATTGTCGTCGCGTCGAGTCAGTAGCAGGCTGCCGGCTTCAGCGACCGCTTGCAGCAAGCGCTCGCGCCGGCGCAGGGCATTTTCGATGTGCTTGCGTTGCGACAGGTCGGCGAGTCCGATCACCAGCCCGGCACCGCCGATCTGGCGGTCGAAGATGTCGGCAGTGGAAACGAGAACCGGCAAGGTTCTGCCGCTGGCTGACTTCCAGAGGCCTTCGCTTTCCACGCCGTGGGTCAGCAGTTCATCGATACGCTCGCTGTCGGGGCTGGTGCCGTGCAACTCGCGCGCGCTTCGATTGCTGCGGCGAATGCGCTGGTCCGGGCCGACGATGAGCAGCGCCAGCGGGGCGGTGTCGAAGACGCGATCGACGAAGTCGCGTGAAACGCCAGCATCCTGGAGGCTGTCGAGCAGTGTATTGATGCCGGTGCCCAGTGCCGAAATTTCGTCGCGATGCGCTGATTTGTAGCGTTCGACGACGTGAAGCGGGGCCGCTTTGGCGCGCATGACGAAGTCGAACAGTTCGCGTGTCGGTCTGACCAGGCGGTGCGAGAGGAAAAAGAAAAATGCACCCATGGCCAGAATGGCAACAGCGATGGAGATCAGCTGTTGCTGCCGGGCCTTGACGATTCGCTGTTGGGTGCTGGTAACGATTTCTTCGATGTCGCTGGCAAGGATGCCGACGAACCGGCTGAGTTCGTCGGTCAGGGCGGCGGTCGAAAAGCGCAGGTTGGCGATCTCGCTTTCGTTGCGATAGCCGGTCTGTGCCGAGTCAGCCAGCAGGGACAGTGCTGACGTGGTGACGTGCCGGAAGCTGCTGCCGATGCGCCCGTGGTGGGCCAGCGTCTGTACGTAGTTCGGCCCGTCCTGAGGCAGAGCACGTAGCTGTTGCCCAAGCGCCTCATGGACATCGAAAAAGGCAGCGGCCTGTGCGCCCGCTTCGTAGAGCAGCTCTTCCCTGGGTTCGACACTGGCCTGATAGACCAGCTGCATCAGATTGACGACGGTCAGATGAAGCCGCTCCGCCCGCTGCTCGGCCGCGAGGTTGGGCATCAGTCCGCGTTCGAGAAATTGCTGGTCGGCGCGCAGGTTGTAGAGGTTGAACAGCGCACTGCCGGCGATGAACAGGCAGAGGGCGGAAAAGAGGGCCCACAGGCGGGTGCGCAGGGATTGTATGTTCATGTTACGGCGCCGCCGGAGCAAAGCGGTGGCTTTCCAGCAATGCTGCACCGCCCTTGCCGGAAAGCAGGGTGTCTAGCAGAACGGTTTCCCGTGTCGCCGCCATGTCCTTTCGTTGAACCAGCAACAGCGGTCGGCAAAGCGGGTAGCGGGCGCCGACGCAGAACTGTGCGCCCGGCGTCAGCCCCTCCATGCGCAGGGCCTTGATACGCAAGCCGCGCAACCGGGCAAGGTCGTAGGCGCCGGCAGAAACGTAGCCGATGGCCTGCGGGTCGGCGGCGACATAAAGAACCGCTGCCAGGTTGGAACTGAGTTCGACAATGCCGGCCGGAACGACGCGCCCGATGCCGAAGGCGGCATCGAAAAAGCTGCGTGTGCCGTGCGCCAGGCTTCGTGTTACGGGAACGATGGCGCCGCTGTTGCCCGCGCCGACCTGCTGCCAGTCGGAAACTTCGCGCGAAAAGATGGCTCGCACGGTTGCCATGTCGATCTGCTCCAGCGGGTTGCGTTCGTGGACAACCAGCAGCACGCTGTCGTGGCCGATGACTTTGCCCTGTAGTCGCTGCGCTTCCTTCGCGCTCAGCGGCCGTGAAATCAGCGCGATATCGGCGCTTCTGTCGAGCAGGGCCTCCAGTGCTGTTTCGCTACCGACGATGTTTGGCGGCACGGCGCGGCCGCCGCGCTGGCGTAGCTCCGCCACCAGGTCGTTGGCCATCGGTGCGAGCGTTACTGCTGCGGCGAGCCGCAAGCTTTTAGGAGTGGCTGCGCGCGCGCCTTCTGCCGAATCCACTGGATTGGCGGCGGCAACAGCGCCCGACAGACAGGTCAGCACTGACAGGATGAGCTGGCTTAGCCAGCGTGGTGCGCAGTGCGCCATTGGGTATGCAGAGAAAGTGTTTCCGCATTGTGTAATTTTCGGTCGATGGAGGCTTTGATCTTGGTCAACCGAGGGTTTGCGCGATGACGATCCGCTCCCTTGAATGGAAAAAGCCGCCTTGTCGGCGGCTTTCTTGCGGAGTCTTGCTCGTTTAAAGCGCGTCGGCGTTTTCAGCGAGATACTTGGCAACCCCGTCGGGCGAGGCTGTCATCCCCTTCTTGCCCTTTTGCCAGCCGGCCGGGCAGACCTCACCGTGCTCTTCGGTAAATTGCAACGCATCGACCATGCGCAGCATTTCATCGACATTGCGCCCGAGCGGCAGGTCATTGACCACCTGATGGCGGACGGTGCCGTTCTTGTCGATGAGGAAGGAACCGCGGAAGGCAACACCGGCAGCTTCGAACTCGACGTCGTAGGCGCGGCAGATCTCGTGCTTGATGTCGGCAACCAGCGGGTATTGGACCTGACCGATGCCGCCCTTCTCGATCGGAGTGTTCTTCCAGGCGAGGTGGGTGAATTGGGAATCGATGGAAACACCGATGACTTCAACGCCGCGCTGCTTGAATTCGTCCAGGCGGTGATCGAAGGCGATCAGCTCGGACGGGCAGACAAAGGTGAAATCGAGCGGGTAGAAGAACATCACCACGTATTTGCCCTTGAGGTCCGAGAGCTTCAGGGGCTTGATTTCGTTGTTGCCGAAAACTGCGGTGGTGTTGAAATCCGGGGCTTGCTTGCCGACGAGAACGGCCATG
>JBAYVG010000028.1:0-36196 GCA_041674785.1 Rhodocyclaceae bacterium | reverse complement strand
CGAGTCACCGATGACTGCAACGATCTTCTTATCCTTGTCGCTCTCGCCGCGGCCCTTGTCGAGGCCGAGCGCCATGCCCATCGAGGCGCCCATCGAGATGCAGGCGTCAAGCGCATTCCACGGATGGCCGAAGCCGAGCGTGTAGCAGCCGATGTCGCCGGAGATGGTGATGTTGCGAAGTTGCGCGAGCGTGTAATAGACGCCGAGGTGCGGGCAGGCCACGCACATCGTCGGCGGACGCGGGAAGACCGGCAGCGGCGCGATAGCGCGCACCGGCTTCTTCACCGGCTCGGCCACTTCCTCGCCGAGCAAACGGCCGATGGCCGGCTTCAGCACGTGCGGGGCGAGTTCGCCCTGGCGCGGCAGGATTTCCTTGCCGATCACCTTGATGCCCTGCGCCTTGATCTCGGTTTCGAGCAGCGGCTCGACTTCCTCGACGATGACACACTGCTCGACGGTCGCCGCGAAGGCGCGGATCTTCTCGAACGGCGCCGGATAGGAAAGGCCGAGCTTGAGCACCGGCGCATCCGGATAAGCTTCCTTGATATGCATGTAGGCCGGGCCGGAGGTGATGAAGCCGACCCGCTTGTCGCTGCCGGCATCGACGAAGTTGAGCGCGGTTACTTCCGCCTCGGCGCGCAGGTCGTCTTCGCGCTGGAACATCAGCGGGATACGCTTCTGCGCAGCGCCCGGCACCATCACCCAGCGTGCCGGTTCCTTCTTGAATCCGGCGGCGACGTGCGGCACGCGCTCACCGACGGTGACCAGCCCCTTGACGTGGCAGATGCGCGTCGTCATGCGCAGGATGACCACGGTCTGGAAGCGCTCGGAGAGTTCAAAGGCGAGCTTCGTCTGTTCATAGGCTTCCTGCGAATCGGCCGGCTCCATGATGGGCACGTGCGCGAAGCGGCCCCAGAAGCGGGAGTCCTGCTCGTTCTGCGACGAGGAGAGGCCGACATCGTCAGCCACGGCGATCACCAGGCCACCGGCGACGCCGGTCAGCGTCAGCGTCATCAGCGCGTCGGAGGCGACGTTGAGGCCGACGTGCTTCATCGCACAGAAGGCGCGCGAGCCGGCCATCGCGGCGCCGAAGGCGATTTCCAGCGAGGTCTTCTCGTTAACTGCCCATTCGGCGTAGAGGTCGGGATAGGTGGAGATGACTTCCAGCATCTCGGTCGCCGGCGTACCCGGGTAAGCCGCAGCCACCTTTACACCGGATTCCCACACAGCGCGCGATACCGCCTCGTTACCGGACATCAGAAGCCGGCTCTGGGCCGGCGCGGGCATGACAGCCGCCATGGAATCTCCTTGCGTTGCAATATGGTTCAAAAATCAGGGAACAACATAGCGTTTCTGTAACACATCAGCGTTGACTCATATCAATTACCACACCCCCGGTGCGGGTTTGGAGGTACTGGGGTTGACAATCATTTCCCGTATTGTGATACTCAATCCCGTTATATGAAACATATTGGTGCGCTGCAAAACCATAAGCATGGGCAGCGTATTAAGCTTCACCGGTCGCGAATCAATAACTCGCGCCTGGAACCTGGGCGCTGCAGCCTACAAGGCCCGCAGCACAAGAACACTTCGCACAAAATGGAGACACCCATGGCAGCTCTACCCGACAACAAGGCGGTTGACCTTGACCCGCAGGAAACCCAGGAATGGCGTGACGCACTCGCCAGCGTCGTCGACAAGGAAGGCGCCGAGCGCGCCCACTTCCTGATCGAGGACATGATCAGCAAGGCACGCGAACAGGGCATCGACCTGCCCTACAGCGCGACCACCGAATACATCAACACCATCCCCGTCGACCAGCAGCCGAAGTATCCCGGCAACCCGGATCTGGAGCTCAAGATCCACAACTACATCCGCTGGAACGCGATGGCCATGGTCGTCGGTGCCAACAAGAACACCAACGTCGGCGGCCACATCGCCTCCTTCGCCTCGGCCGCCGCACTCTATGACGTCGGTTTTTCGCATTTCTGGCACGCCCCGTCGGAGAACCACGGCGGCGACCTGATCTTCTTCCAGGGCCACGCGGTCCCCGGCGTCTACGCCCGTGCCTTCATGCTCGGCCGCCTCTCCGAAGAGCAGATGAAGAATTTCCGCCAGGAAGTCGACGGCAAGGGCATCTCGTCCTACCCGCACCCCTGGCTGATGCCGGACTTCTGGCAGTTCCCCACCGTCTCGATGGGCCTCGGCCCGATCCAGGCCATCTATCAGGCCCGCTTCATGAAGTACCTCGACTCGCGCGGGCTGGCAGAAGCCGGTGACCGCAAGGTCTGGGCCTTCCTCGGCGACGGCGAGACCGACGAGGTCGAGTCGCTCGGCGCCATCGGCATGGCCGGCCGCGAGAAGCTCGACAACCTGGTCTTCGTCATCAACTGCAACCTGCAACGCCTCGACGGCCCGGTGCGCGGCAACGGCAAGATCATCCAGGAGCTCGAAGGCGAGTTCCGCGGTGCCGGCTGGAACGTCATCAAGCTGATCTGGGGCACCCATTGGGATGCCCTCTTCGCCCGCGACAAGAAGGGCATTCTCAAGCAGCGCATGATGGATTGCGTTGATGGCGAGTTCCAGACCTTCAAGGCCAAGAACGGCGCCTATGTCCGTGAGCACTTCTTCAACACACCGGAACTGAAGGCGCTGGTTGCCGACTGGACCGACGATGAAATCTGGAACCTCAACCGTGGCGGCCACGACCTGTTCAAGATCTTCTCGGCCTACGACCGTGCCATCAAGCACAAGGGCCAGCCGACGCTGATCCTGGCCAAGACGATCAAGGGTTTCGGCATGGGCGACGCCGGCGAGGCGATGAACATCAGCCACCAGGCGAAGAAGATGGATCACGAGCAGATCCGCCGCTTCCGCGACCGCTTCTCGCTGCCGGTGCCGGACGACCAGCTCGACAAGCTGCCCTTCCTGACGTTCGAGGAAGGCTCGCCGGAGCAGACCTACCTGAAAGAACACCGCATGGCGCTCGGCGGCTTCCTGCCACAACGCCGCCGTAAAGCGGCACCGCTGGCCATCCCGCCGCTGTCGACCTTCGACTCACTGCTGAAAGCTTCCGGCACCGGCCGCGAGCTGTCGACGACGATGTCCATCGTGCGCATCATGAACATGCTGCTGAAGGACAAGAACGTCGGCAAGAACGTCGTGCCGATCGTGCCTGACGAATCGCGTACCTTCGGCATGGAAGGCATGTTCCGGCAGGTTGGCATCTGGAACCAGCAGGGCCAGAACTACGTTCCGGAAGACCATGACCAGCTGATGTTCTACAAGGAATCGAAGACCGGCCAGGTGCTGCAGGAAGGCATCAACGAAGCCGGTGCGATGAGCGACTGGATCGCCGCCGCCACCGCCTACTCGGTGCACAACGTGCAGATGATTCCGTTCTACATCTGCTACTCGATGTTCGGTCTGCAGCGCACCATGGACCTCGTCTGGGCGGCTGGCGACCAGCGCGCCCGCGGCTTCCTGATCGGCGGCACCGCCGGCCGTACCACGCTGAACGGCGAAGGTCTGCAGCACGAAGACGGCCACAGCCTGATCCTCGCCAACCTGGTGCCGAACTGCATCTCGTATGACCCGACCTTCCAGTACGAAGTCGCCGTCATCGCGCAGGACGGCATGCGCCGCATGTATCAGGAGCAGGAAGACGTTTTCTACTACCTGACCGTGATGAACGAGAACTACGAACATCCGGAAATGCCGGCTGGCGCCGAAGCCGACATCATCAAGGGCATGTACCAGTTCCGCAAAGGGGCTGTCGCCGAAGGCAAGAAGGCTGCTCCGCGCGTGCAGCTGCTCGGCTCAGGCACCATCTTCCGCGAAGTCATCGCCGCTGCCGACCTGCTCAAGCAGGACTGGGGTGTCGATGCCGACATCTGGGGCTGCCCGTCGTTCAACGAACTGGCGCGCGACGGCAACGACGTGATGCGCTGGAACATGCTCAACCCGACCGCGAAGCAGCGTCTGTCGCATGTTGAAAACTGCCTCAACGACACGCGTGGCCCGGTGGTTGCGGCAACGGATTACATCCGCCTGTTCGCCGACCAGATCCGCCCGCTGATCAACCGCCGCTATGTCACGCTCGGCACCGATGGTTTCGGCCGTTCGGACACGCGTGAAAAGCTGCGCCACTTCTTCGAAGTCGATCGCCACTGGGTGACGCTGGCCGCGCTGAAGGCGCTGGCCGACGATGGCGCCATCGATCGTTCGAAGGTGGCTGAGGCGATCCTGAAGTATGGGATCGATACCAACAAACCGAACCCGATGTCGGTTTAAGGAGACGCCAACATGAGCCAGATTGTAGAAGTCAAGGTTCCGGACATCGGCGACTTCACCGACGTGCCAGTGATCGATGTGTTCGTGAAGGTCGGCGACACCATCAAGGTGGATGACGCCCTGGTGACGCTCGAATCCGACAAGGCAACGATGGACGTGCCGTCCTCCGTGGCCGGCGTGGTCAAGGAAGTAAAGGTCAAGCTCGGCGACCGCATCGCCGAAGGCAGCGTGGTCGTGCTGGTGGAAACCGGCGCGGCAGCGGCAACTGCACCGGCTGCACCTGCCCCGCAAGCGGCAGCTCCGGCACCGGCCGCAGCGCCTGTAGCCGCCGCAGCTCCTGCAGCCCCGGCGGCCGCGGGCGGCAGCGTCGAAGTGAAGGTGCCGGATATCGGCGACTTCGACTCGGTGCCGGTCATCGACGTGTTCGTCAAGGTCGGCGACACGGTGAAGGTGGACGACGCGCTGGTCACGCTCGAATCCGACAAGGCAACGATGGACGTGCCGTCCTCGGCGTCCGGCGTCGTCAAGGAAGTGAAGGTCAAGCTCGGCGACAAGGTCTCCGAAGGTTCGGTGATCATCATCGTTGAAACCACCGGCGGTGGTGCTGTCGCTGCGGCAGCGCCGCAAACGGCTGCTCCGGCGCCGGCTGCAGCCGCACCGGCGAGCGCCCCGGCACCAGCCAAAACCGCAGCCGCCCCTGCTGCAGCCGTGGCCCCGACCCTGCCGCTCGGCAGCAAAGCTCACGCCAGCCCGTCGGTGCGCGCCTACGCCCGCGAACTCGGCGTCGATCTCGGTCGCGTCACGGCCACTGGGCCGAAGGGTCGCATCCTCAAGGAAGACGTTACCGGCTTCGTCAAGGGCGTCATGTCCGCACCGGCCGCTGCTGCCGGCGGCGGTGCCAGCCTTGGCGGTGGTCTGGATCTGCTGCCCTGGCCGAAGGTCGACTTCTCGAAGTTCGGCCCGGTCGAAGTTCAGCCCTTGTCGCGTATCAAGAAGATTTCCGGCCAGAACCTGTCGCGCAACTGGGTCATGATCCCGGCGGTCACGTACCACGAGGATGCCGACATCACCGACCTCGAAGCCTTCCGCGTGCAGATCAACAAGGAGAACGAGAAGTCCGGCGCCAAGCTGACCATGCTCGCCTTCCTGATCAAGGCCTGCGTCAAGGCCATGCAGAAGCACCCCGAGTTCAACAGTTCGCTTGATGGCGACAACCTGGTGCTGAAGAAGTACTTCAACATCGGCTTCGCTGCCGACACGCCGAACGGCCTGGTCGTGCCGGTGGTCAAGAACGCAGACCAGAAGTCGGTGCTGCAGATCGCGCAGGAATCCGGCGAACTGGCCAAGCAGGCGCGTGACGGCAAGCTGAAGCCGGCCGACATGCAGGGTTCGTGCTTCACGATTTCCTCGCTCGGCGGCATCGGCGGCACCTACTTCGCGCCGATCGTCAACGCGCCGGAAGTCGCCATCCTCGGCGTCAACAAATCGGCGATGAAGCCGGTGTGGGACGGCAAGCAATTCGTGCCGCGCCTGATGCTGCCGCTGTCGCTAACCGCCGACCACCGCGTCATCGACGGCGCGCTGGCCACCCGCTTCAACGTCTATGTCGCGCAGCTGCTCGCCGACATGCGCCGCATGATTGTCTGAGGAGCCACACATGAGCCAACTCATTGAAGTGAAGGTTCCCGACATCGGCGACTTCGACGATGTGCCGGTCATCGACCTGTTCGTGAAGGTCGGCGACACCATCAAGGTGGACGATGCCATCGTCACGCTCGAATCGGACAAGGCGACGATGGACGTGCCGTCGTCGACCGCTGGCGTCGTCAAGGAAGTGCTGGTCAAACTCGGTGACCGGGTCAAGGAAGGGTCGTTGCTGATCAAGGTGGAGGCTTCTGCTGGCGCTGCGGCACCGGCACCGCAGGCATCCGCTCCGGCAGCAGCACCTGCAGCAGCGGCCCCCGTTGCGGCCCCAGCCGCTGCCAGCCATGGCGGCTGCGCCGACATCGAGTGCGACATGCTCGTGCTCGGCGCCGGCCCCGGCGGCTACTCAGCCGCCTTCCGCTCGGCCGACCTCGGCCTCAAGACCGTCATCGTCGAGCGTTACGCAACGCTCGGCGGCGTCTGCCTCAACGTCGGCTGCATCCCCTCCAAGGCACTGCTGCACGTGGCCGCGGTGATGGAAGAAGCCGCCCACGCCGCCGATCTTGGCGTCACCTTTGCCGCACCGACTGTCGATATCGACAAGCTGCGCGCGCACAAGGAAAAGGTCGTCGGCAAGCTGACCGGCGGTCTCGCCGGCATGGCCAAGGGGCGTAAGGTCGACATCGTGCGCGGCTACGGCAGCTTCCTCGACCCGCACCACATCGAGGTTGAGGTCACCGAAGGCACGGCACAGGACAAGACCGGCGCCAAGAAGGTCATCAAGTTCAAGAACTGCATCATCGCCGCCGGCTCGGCCGCGGTGCACCTGCCCTTCATCCCGCGCGACCCGCGCATCGTCGATTCGACCGGTGCGCTGGAACTGCGGACGGTGAATAGCGCCGTGCCGAAGAAGATGCTGGTCATCGGCGGCGGCATCATCGGCCTCGAAATGGCCACCGTCTATTCGACGCTGGGTACCCGCATCGACGTCGTCGAGATGATGGACGTGCTCATGGCCGGCCCCGATCGCGACGCAGTCAAGGTCTGGGAAAAGCAGAACCTGCACCGTTTCGACAAGGTCATGCTGAAGACCAAGACAGTCGCGGTGGAAGCCAAGGACGACGGCCTCTACGTGAAATTCGAGGGCGAAGGCGCACCGACCGAGCCGGTCAAGTACGACATGATCCTGCAAGCCGCCGGCCGCTCGCCGAACGGCAAGAAGATCGGCGCCGAGAAGGCCGGCGTCATCGTCACCGACCGCGGCTTCATCAACGTCGATGCGCAGATGCGTACCAACGTGCCGCACATCTTCGCCATTGGCGACCTGGTCGGGCAGCCTATGCTGGCGCACAAGGCGGTGCATGAGGCGCACGTCGCTGCCGAAGTGGCTGCCGGTCACAAGGCTGCCTTCGACGCCACGGTGATCCCCGGCGTTGCCTACACCCACCCGGAAGTGGCGTGGGTCGGCTACACCGAGGACCAGGCGAAGAAGGAAGGCCGCAAGGTCGAGACCGCCAAGTTCCCGTGGGCAGCCTCCGGCCGCGCCATCGCCAACGGCGCCGACTACGGCTTCACCAAGCTGATCTTCGACGCCGAAACGCACCGCGTCATCGGCGGCGCCATCGTCGGCCCCTCGGCCGGCGACATGATCGGCGAAGTCTGCCTGGCCATCGAGATGGGCTGCGATGCGGTCGACATCGGCAAGACCATCCACCCGCACCCGACGCTGGGCGAAACGGTGGGGATGGCAGCGGAAGTGGCGCACGGCAGCTGCACGGACGTGCCGGCAGCAAGGAAGAAGTAAGCGACCTAGCTGCGACCAACGACGAAGGGCGACGGAGATTCCGTCGCCCTTTCTGTTTCCGGCGTATGGAAATTAATTAAGATCGACTGTTAGAAATCGACTACAGGCTGGCCGCAAATTACGGCCGCCTCGCCAAGACCAACTTTAATTCGAGCCAGGAACCTTTGATTTATTACAGGTCAGAGGCCGGGGCAACGCGACTCGAATTAGAGGCTCCAAGCTCGTCCGCACCTCAAGCAGCAACACTTGCCCTCAATAACGCTTGCCGCAAACGAAGAAAATCGTTCTTGCCGGGCTGCTTGCCATGGCAAGCCTGACAACCCTCGCTGGCGCCCCGGAAAAGACCGCCTCCGGCCTAATCGATGAATCGCTGAAGGATGGCACCGGCCCACAGGCAGCACCCTCGGCTACCGTGCAGGTGCGCTATCGCGGCACGCTCGTCGACGGCACTGAGTTTGACAGCTCGTACAAGCGCGGCCAACCGGCAGCGTTCCCGCTGAACCGGGTGATTCCGTGCTGGACGGAAGGCTTCTCGAAGATGAAGGAAGGCGGCAAGGCGAAGCTGACCTGCCCGCCGGAGATCGCCTACGGTTCGCGCGGCGCGGGCTCTGCCGTGCCACCGAACGCAACGCTTAATTTCGAAGTCGAGCTGCTCAAGGTCGTTCGCTGATTCATTCCTTCGCAGAACGACGACGAAGATCGTCGAGCCCCAACGGATCGCCCACTTCGCCGATCAACGGGGTGAAGTGAGTGTGCGATGGGCTGCGATCCGTCTCAGTAAACCGCCGGAATGAACATTTCTCCCGGCAACGGCTGCCGGATGTAATCGGGGTTATGGACACGTTCCGGCAACACCACCGACTCGCGTTCTATTTCGCCGTTTGGTACCTGGCTTAGCAGGTGGTGGATGCAGTTCAGGCGGACCTTCTTCTTGTCGTCCGCCTCGACGATCCACCACGGCGCCTCGGGGATATGCGTGCGCTCCATCATGGTTTCCTTGGCACGCGTGTAATCTTCCCAGCGACGGCGTGATTCCATGTCCATCGGGCTCAGCTTCCACTGCTTGAGCGGGTCGTGGATGCGCATCAAAAAGCGCAGGTGCTGTTCGTCATCGGTGATCGAAAACCAGTACTTGATAAGGATGATCCCCGAGCGGATCAGCATCTTCTCGAATTCCGGCACGGTACGGAAAAACTCTTCGTACTCGTCATCGCTGCAGAAACCCATGACCCGCTCGACCCCGGCACGGTTATACCAGCTGCGGTCGAAGAGAACGATCTCGCCACCTGCCGGCAGGTGAGTTACATAACGCTGGAAATACCACTGCGTTCGCTCGCGCTCGTTTGGTGCCGGCAATGCCGCGACGCGACAGACACGCGGATTGAGCCGCTGCGTGATGCGCTTGATGACGCCGCCCTTACCGGCCGCATCACGCCCTTCGAACAGGACGACAACCTTCAATTTGTTATGCACCACCCAGTCCTGAAGCTTGACAAGCTCCCCCTGCAGGCGGAACAGCTCCTTGAAATAGAAGTGTCGCGCCACATCCATTTCCAGATCAGCAGGCACGCTGGACTCGGCGATCAGATGGTTCATCCGCTCATCGTCGATCTCCATCTCGAGTTCCTCGTCGAAACTATCCAGCATCTCGGCGTGTGCACGACGCGCAAAATCTGCACGTTCTTCACTGAGGCTCTCGCTCATACATTCATCTCCGGCAGTTGTTATCGCCACTGTATTGCGCCGAAGTTACGGTTTCGTTACACCGCACAAGACAAGCACCTGATTCCGATGCTCCCTGGCCTGTTGGCCGGTCGTATTTCTCATCTACCGGCACGGAAACATGGATGCAACAAAGACTGCGTAAGCTCCGCCGGGTTACACCACCCCCTATTCAATGGAGCCAAGCATGCGTCTTCTCGTCACCACCATCATCTCCGTTTTGCTGCTTTCTGCTTGCGCAAACGAAAGTGCCGCACCGTCACAAAACAAATCAGCAGAACCCCAGAAGCCAGCGCCGCGCTGCTACTCCGGCGACGACGGAAAGTTCTATCCCGTTGGGCAAAAGGCAACGATCTCCGGCGTAGCCGTTACCTGTTCCGCCACCTCCGACGGCAAATCCGGTCAATGGATGGGCATGCAGCACAAGTAACCCGTTCCGCAAGCCAGGCAGAGCCGCAGGCAACGCCTGCGGTTTTCTGCCACGGCAGACGGTTGTTGCTCCGAACACGAAATGCGGACTGCAGATTAGGGCTGACGACAGTCGCCAACAATTGCCGAAGCATCGATTGAAAAAGAATGCGTTCCGACTCCCCGCTTCACATCCAATTAATGATGATGTCACACGCCGGCGCCAAGATGGTGTTGAGGCGCACCTGACCCGCGTGTCGCGTGCGGCCCAAACAATGTCAGAAAGGACTCGCCATGAATTCGCCATTGCCAGGCTGCAGAATGTGTTTCCCGAGCGGTGATCAGCCGCAGTGCCGGACCTTCGAGACCACCATCGGTGCCATGAGGGCATTCGGCGCGCTCTTCGACAACAACAGGATGCCGATGATGTGCCAGGGAAGCGACCGGCGATATCGGGTATGCAGCCAGACGACCGCCTCCATGGTGATGCCGCCGCACCGTGCAAACGGGCGCTTAGTCACAGCCTCGGCCTGAGCGCAGGAACCCGCCTCCATACGTTTAAAGCGGCCGCACTTCGGCCTGATCGCGAACAGCGAGGGAGGCGGTAGCGAACCTTGCGTCACCCGGCACGGTCGCTATTGGCCCGCGAGCCGCCGCTGGTCTCCGCCGAGCTAAAACGACCGAAGCAAACTGCACCTCCCAGCCGTATTCACATGCTTCGCAGAGAATGGTACGAGGCCCCCTGCGGGCTACCGCGATTTCGCGGTAGCAATGGGCGCAACAGCGCTGGCAAGACAAGCTTGTGCCCCCCGGCGAGTGACAAGCACTTTCTCAGGCGACCAATTTTCTGAACGACTCAAGCACGGCTTCTCCCTTGAACGGCTTGACGATCCAACCCTTGATGCCCGCCGCCTTGCCCCGCTCCTTCATGCTCGGGCTGCTCTCCGTTGTCAGCATGATGACGTTAACGCTGGCATTGCCAAGTTCGCCCCGGATTTTCTCGACCATGGTCAGGCCATCCATGTTCGGCATGTTCACGTCGCTGATCACCAGCTTGATCCCCGGATCGGCTTTAATTTTCACAAGACCATCCTTGCCATCAATCGCCGTGGCGACATCCATGCCATTGTTTTTCAGAAAGCCGGCGACTTCGTCGCGCACGGTGCTGGAGTCATCGACTACAAGAATTTTTGCCATTTCAGCATTCCTTAAAAGGTGATTTAGAACAATTCCAGTTCGCCCGAGTCAACAAGCTCACTCGAGTCATGAACAATTTCCCTGAAGTCTTCCGGCGACCAGCTCAGGTTGAAAATGAAGCGCTGGTAAAGCCTGACGGTATTGCCGCTGTTTTCATCGGTGAGCGTGTAGAGAAAGCACAGCTGCGGATTTTCGGTGCCGAAGGAAATGTATTTGTGCTTGTGATTGACGATCAGCGGCACCTGAATCTGGTTCACCGACGCAGACAATTGATCGCCAACATAACGGTTCTTGAAGGCGCCCCAGATCAGGTTGGTCACCTCACCCAACAGATTGTTCACTGTCCGGAAGCTGGCGCCACCATTGCTCACCGCATAGGCATTGAGGGTGTCGAGAATCGGCTGCTCCTCAGTCTGCAGCATCATGTAGCCTCGGCACCACGCACTCTCCAGCGGGATCAGGCTGAACACTTCGCCGAAGATCACCCGGTCACGAACGATATAGGGCGTTTCCCAGCGCGGCGTCAGTTGCTTGAACTGGCTGGAAAGCACGCTTTCGGTTATTTCCGATATACCGCGCACCAACGCATTCGGATAGACGAGGCTGAAGATGTACTCGTCCATCACCTTACCCAGAATGGCCATATCGGCGGCTGTGTAGGCTGCACAGCAGACACGACGCAAGGACTCGCTGACGCCATCCAGGCTAGCCTCACTCGTGCGACGAAGAATGATGGGAAGCTCGGGGCGGACAGTGTGGATACGTACTGCGATCTCGGCACTTTCCTCGGGCGAGCCACCATAGTCCTCTGCAAACATGATGGCCCCGAGATCAATGTTTGATCGCAGCACCGACATCAGGCGGTTTTTCCTTACCTTGAGCGGCACCAGAGCATGTGCATCGCAGAACTGCTTGATCAGATCCTGATGTACCTGGCTGCCATCGAGCACCAGAACCTTGCTTACGAGTCCTTCCGTCATTCCAGCCTCTTCGTTATCCAAAAATTTCTGTCGCACGCTGTCCGTGCAGATTCCTGCACCACGGATTCAGAAAAACTCCAGCGCGCCTGTCTCCTCTGCCGCCGCCTGGGGATCGACGCGAAAATCGATCGGGGCATAGGCGCACAAGCACAGGGTGGCGTGCATGCCTACGGTATCGTTGATGCGAATCCCGAACTGGGTGACATACGACGGTTTCAGTTCATCGAGATAGGTCAGGCACCCTCGCTGAAGAATGTTTGGCGTAGACATACCGGTATGGAGAAAATGCTTCCCGAGTTCGCGATTCATCGCCCCGCAACAGAGGTTGCCGATCTCGGAAAAAGCCTCCAAAAAACCCTGCGCTGAATCGTCCCGGCAAAAATAGCTCGCGTTCCTCCCTGCCGCTTCAAGATGAAAGACCGTCAGCAGGCGAAACCGATACGATGAAATAGTCAGAACAAAAATATTCTCTTCCGGCGTTTCAATCAGGTCACTACCGGGCAACTGCTGTATCTCGATGGAATCTGCCGGGCTCATCACCAGATTGGCGCTGGCTGCCCGAGTGAAAATGTGATTAACCGCATGTCTGGCGTTTTCGCTGACGGGGTAGGCCATCTATGAAATCCGCATTTTCAGTTGGGCGATCATTGATTCGACACTGCTGATTGCCGCCACAATCATCTTCCCGTCGGCCTGTATTTCCTGGAAGGTGGCCGTTGTCGTCAGGTCATTCCTGTGCAGGCTCTGGCTGTATTCAACCGAGAGAGTCTCCGAGCGCGCCGCCAGTTTTCTAACCTCATCGGCGACCACGGCAAACCCCCTGCCCGCCTCACCCGCACGCGCCGCCTCGATAGCTGCATTGAGGGCAACAATGACCACATGTTTGACGATGGAAGAAAATTCCTGGTTCTGCGTGTGCATCTCGCGGTTCTGCACGAGCAGGGAGTCCATCGCCTCGTGCCAATGGTCGAAGGTCACGGCCACATCCCGCAAGGAAGCAACTTCAGCCGCCAGACTGGCGAGTTGGCTGCACAGGACCTGGCGCATCGCTTCGCCGGTGTTGCGCAGCGCGTCGCGCTCGACGGTTATCTCCGCCAGGCAGGAAGACTCCATCTGTAACAAGTCGACCTGTGTCAGCAAGGCATCCCGTTCGTTGCGCAGTGCGGCTGACTCGGCTTCTGCTGCCCGCCTCGCTTGCGCTTCCCCGGCCAGGGCTGCGGCCATCGTGTCGGCTCTCTCTTGTGCAAGCAGCAACTCCTCGCCATGCCGGTGCAGCAGTTGCTCAATCTCGCGCCGACCAACGCCCTTTACACGCGCACTCGCCGTCAGCCAAGCCGCCAGCCCGGCGAATGCGCCGGAAAACAGAAATTCGGTCATCAATTCGGAACCACCACGAGTTTCCCAGGCAGGGCGAGCACCTTGCCGAGAAGGCTGGAACGCGTTCCGGTGGCCGCTTCACGTTGCGGTAGGTCTGGGGGCGTCGCAACTGCAGTGACTGCGCTGACGACGTGTTTGGCGGGCAACACGATAACGGTCTCAAACGCCCGGAAATCGCCGCCGACACGATCGTCGGCAAATTCGATACCGATCGTGCCGCCCTCCCGCTTGAGGAAGTTGAGCACCGCATCCATCCCGACGCCACGACCGGAAACTTCCGTAACCGCCGTGGCTGTCGAGAACCCGGCGGAAAAGATCAACTGGGCGGCGGCCTCGTCGCTCAGGGCATTCGCCGCCTCGGTCAAGCCCTTCTCAAGCGCCTTGGCGCGGATATAGGCCAGCGCCAGCCCCTTGCCGTCATCCTTCAATCGAAGGGTGAACCGATCACCGGACAGCGACATCGCCATGGTGATCGTGCCCGCTTCGGGCTTGCCCTTGGCCAGCCGCTCTGCCGGCGTTTCGATACCGTGGTCCATCGCATTGCGGCACAGGTGCATGAAAATATTGCGCATCAGGTCGCTGATCTGATTCCGGACACGGAGCCCGTTATCGGTCACTTGCAGCGTTGGCACCGCCTTGCCCAGTTCCTTCGCCAGCGATGGCAGGGAGGCAAAAACCCCGTCGAGAACATTTCCGACAGTCTCCGTCCCCACCAGCAACAGGTCGCAACGCACTTGCTCAAGCAGCGCCAGCACAGTTTCCGGCCGCGCTGCGTGAAGGTCGATGGCATTCAGCGCGGCAATCATCCCGTCGATCTCGGCGCGCTCGACCATCAGATACTTCTCGGCACTTCCGCGCCGGCCCGGCCCCTTGCGACCCAGCTTCACCTCGTTGAGCGTGGCGTACTCGTCGACACGCTCCTGCACGCCCGCCAGCTGCTCAAGCAGCCGCTTCCGGTCGAACTGCCCGCCTTCGCTGCGCAGTGCCTCATAGGCCTGCTCCGCCTCGTGCACAAGGTTCGTCAGGTGCAGCAGCCCATAGGTGCGGGCATTCCCCTTGATGGTATGCATGTTGCGAAACAGCTGGTCGATCAGCGTTGCCGAGGACGCCTCGGCGGCCATGAGCAGCGCTTCGTTTTCCGCGACAAAGCTGCGCGCACTATCGATGAATTCGTGGAATTTCTCCTGATTGACCCGGAGGATCTGACCAACCATTTCCAGTTCGCGCCTCTGGTGCTCTGCCTCTGCGGCCAACTGGCGAAGCTCGGTCACATCGCGCACGCAGACCATGATTTTTTCTACCGTGTCATCGCTATCGCAGATAGGCGACCAGCTGAGGTGCAGATATTTGATTCGACCGTCCGGCATCTCCATGCGGATCTCATCCACCAGCAAATGTGCGTTGAAGTCGAAGTTCATCCGGTCTTCACCAAGGCAGGCCGCTATCGTCGCGTCCACCTGGGAGACCGCATCCGAGCCCAGATCCGAACTGCCAAACAGGAAGCCCATGGCCGACTCGCCAGCGATGCTTTCTGTCTCGTAGATCGCTTTCAGATAGGCCGAATACTCCGGATGAATCTGGCCGTTGCCGACAATCGTCAGGATGCCCTGTTCCATGTTCTGCAACATCGAATGAATGTCATTGGTTTTCTCGCGCAGTTCGGCCGTGCGCTGCGCCAGATTTTCGACCATGCGGTTGAACTGGGTACCGACGGCGCCAAGCTCGTCACGCGAGGAAATTTCAACACGCGCACTCAGATCGCCGGAAGCCATGGTCGTCACCGCATCGGCCAGCCCGTTCAGGCCACGCATGATGGATATGTAGGCAGCAACAAACGAGGCGACGACGAGTGCCAGCACCAGCAGAATTGCCAGGACAACGGCGTTGCGCTGGAAGACGAGAACAGACAGACGATCAGCGAGCAGCGTATCGGCATCCTTGGCGATGACGCCAGCGATCGACAGTGTTTCGTCGAATGCCTTGCTCGTCAGCGCGATGAAATCTTCGGGCGTCATGCCGAAGTCCGTGGTTTCGAGCATCTTCGTCGTCATCGCTTCCTGAATGCCCAGGTAGGTCGCATTCAGGCGGCTGCCGGCATCGCTCAACGCGGGTGCAAGCGCAGGGTGGTCGCGCGACACCTTCTGCAAGCCATCCATGCTCCATTGCACCAGCGCATCGAAGTTGCCGCGCTGCAACGTGAGGTCCGTGCGACGGCTTCCCCGCAGGCTTTTCTTGACGAGAACAACGCTACCGATCTGGCTCGCCCGGCCGGTCGTTTCGATCAAGCCCGGCAGGTGCGTCGTCATGATGTCGAGAAGGCGGCTGCTCGACGCATCACCATCGATCAGCAGACCGGTCCGCTCATTGATCCGCTCGAGCTCAGTGTGCAGTGACGATGTCAGGCTAGCCAGATCGGCGGCATCCGCCGTACTGATTCTCTGCACAAGACCTGCCCAGTTACCGAGCAAGCGATCTGGCGTGCTCCCGCTCTGAAGCGAACCTCCACTGTCGACAAAAGCCGCCTTCAGATCCTTTGCCGCCTGCAACGCTGTGCGGCGCTTGCTGGCAACAAGGTAAGCCAGATTCTCCCCGCCTTCCTGCACCGCCAGGCTGGCCGCCAAGGTCTGATGCAGGCTGGCTACCAGTGTCTGCACCGGCAACTGCAGCGCCAGTGCCTGGCGCTCACGCTGAAGTTCGGCAACCCGCGACTCAAGCGCGAAAAGCAGCACTCCAGCCGCTACCAGCAAAGGGATGCCGAACACCACCGCCGTCGCCCGTAACTTGTTGCGAAACGACAACTGCCCGACTACACGAACAACAGGTTCAAGAATTCGCATCCGTTCTTTCTCACTATGACAAAGCCACTGACGGCTTCGGACCAACACCCAGGAGCACCAGGACGAGATTCTTGCCGGCGGACGCTACGCCACTGCGACAGAAATGTTCAAGCTCGATGACAGTCGTCCTGGCGCACGTTTGAGTCGGTAGCACAGGAACAAAACGCGTGCAGGTCAGACGACGGCGGGGGAACAACTGACTGGCTGGATAGCACGGAACAGCCAAAGGGCGCCCTTGCGGAAGCAGGGCAATGGAGAAGCTGCACGGCAGCTTGAACAGCACGCGAAGGTGTCGAAAAAGGGACGAAAGCGGATTTTTTCACGTGCCGGGAGCGCTTTTTCTTGCGCTTGCAGACATCTTGTATAAACTGTTTATACCGTTATTATCAATAAAGGGAGTTTTCATGTCTGACGCACAAGCCAACACACCTGCTACAAAGCCTGCCGCGAAGCCTGCCGCGAAACCTGCCGCGAAACCTGCCGCGAAACCTGCCGCGAAACCTGCCGCAAAGCCTGCTGCGAAACCTGCTGCGAAACCTGCTGCGAAACCTGCTGCGAAACCTGCTGCGAAACCTGCTGCGAAGCCTGTCGCGAAGCCTGTCGCGAAGCCTGTCGCGAAGCCTGTCGCGAAGCCTGTCGCGAAGCCTGTCGCGAAACCTGCTGCGAAACCTGCTGCGAAACCTGCCGCAAAGCAGAAGGCTGTCGGCAAAAAGAAGGTGAAGCTGGTGAGGGACAGCTTTTCGCTGCCTGAATCGGCCTACGAAATTTTTGGCACCGTCAAGAAGCGCTGCCTGGCGATGGGTATCGCGGTGAAGAAAAGTGAAGTGCTGCGCGCAGCCCTGGCCACCTTCCACGAACTGGCCGACACGCGCATCGAAGAAGCCATCCGAAAGCTGGAAGCCATCAAGACCGGCCGGCCGCCAAAATCGGCAAAATAAGCGACTGAGAACGAACGGGGGCGAGCCCCCGTTTTTCTGCCCCCGTTATGTCACAGCACGCTTCTTCTAATTTAGCTGGAGAAAAAAGCCTGCAGTGGGTCGGTAAGTTCCGGGCTGCCGGCGCTCGACAAAAACACTGCCGTTTGCCTCGCCGGCTTTGCGCTTGCTTTCCTTCTTGGCCTGCTTCTTGGCGATTGAAGCCGCTGCCGCAACTTCACGATGGGACTCGCACTCGCTCGGGCCAACGCGTACCGCACCGACTGAAAGCGTCGGCATCGGCTGGTGCACCAGCTCCCCTTTGCGGTTTTCTGCTAGATAGCCCTTGCCCTCGGGGTCTTCAATATCGACGGTGGCCGCAACGGCTTTCGTGAAACATGCAACAAGGTCCCAGCAACGCTGTTCCCAATCCTTGCTCTGGAATATCACGAAGAAATCGTCGCCGCCGATATGACCGACGAAATCGATGCGCTTGTCGACAACTTCGCAGATCAGCTGCGCCAGCAGCAGGATGACATCGTCGCCACGGCGGTAGCCAAAAGTGTCGTTGTAGGGCTTGAAATTATCGATATCGAGATACGCTGCGACAAAACTGTGGCCGCCCGCCAGCATGCTGTCGATGTGTTCGTTGATCGGCACATTGCCCGGCAGCTGCGTCAGCGGGTTTGCGTAGCGCGCGGCACACAGCTGCATTTCGGTGATCATGGCCATCAGGTCGTGGCTGCTGCCGATGCCCAGATAGCGCCCTTCACCGGTAACGATAAAGCCGTCGAACAGGTAATGTTTCGGTGCAAGCGCCAGCATCATTGCCAACTCCTGAACCGTCGCATGCTGATCGACCACCAGCGGCGACGGATCCATGAACTGTTGGCAGGATTTCCGGCCGAACAATTCTTTGCGGAAGGGTCGCGCAAAGCGGTCGATCATGCTGTGGCGGTTGATCAGGCCGATCGGTAGCGGGCCATCGACGACCGGCAGGGCGTCCAGCCCGGCATCAGCCTCAAAGCGGGCGAAGACATATTCGTTGGTGGCGTCGCACGGCACCGGCTGAATCGGGCGCAGCAACTCCTTGGCCGTCGGCGCCTTGGCCGTCGGCATCGACGGTGGCAGCAGGGCGATTCGACTACGGCCAAGCGCCGAGACAATCTCTTCCGGCAACTGCTGCGACGGGCTGGCTTGCGGCCGGGCGATGAAGAATCCCTGGCCACAGGCAATCCCCATGTCGCGGATGCACTCAAAATCCTCAAGGCGCTCGATGCCCTCGGCAATAAGTACCGAATTGCAGCTTTCTGCGAGATCCTGCATCGCCCGTACGAAGTGGTACTTCATCCGGTCGGTTGCAATGCCATCAACGAAATGGCGATCGATCTTGACGAACTCCGGCCGCACTTCCGACCACATGCGCAGGTTGGCGAAACCTTCGCCGAGATCGTCGATGGCGATCTGGAAGCCACGGCCGCGATAGTGCTGCAGCACGCCGCGCATTTCCGGCATGTCGGTAATCTGTTCGTTCTCGGTAAGCTCGATGACAATTCGGTTGGCGGTGATCCCGAGCTCACCAAGGAGGCGGCGCATCGGCCCGTTCATCCACTCTTCGCTGAGCAGCGAGCCGGGCGACGCATTGAGAAACAGCCGGCCGGGAAGGCGTAAGCGGGAAAATGCCCGCAGGCTTGCATCGCGTGCAGCATGTTCCAGCGCCAGCCCCAGACCGCATCGGCGGGCTGTATCGAACAAGGTTGCCGGCATCTTCAAGGGGGACGTATCCGGCCCACGTATCAGGGCCTCATGCCCCAGGCAGGTACGCGCCCTAAAATCGACGATCGGCTGGAACACTGGATGCAGCAGCCCTTCTTCGAGAATCCTGTGGAGTTCCTCGACATCGTCATCAAGACAAAGAATCATGGGTTTTCCTAGCGTAAGCAACAGAGCCCCAGCCTAGATCACCGTTGTTGCAGTGCGTTTACACTGGCGAAAAAAACGGCGCCGGAGCGCCGCTTGCAGATCCCTGGGGGAGGGAGAGTCTCGTTATTGTTGTTTTCCTGAACGTTTGTGCGGCCGCACAGCGGCCTGGGTACGATCCGCTTGCTGGAGCACGCGCTCGGTAGTCTCAACAGCGATACCCGCCACATCGGTAACCGCATGATCCGCCGATTCAATGGCTTTTTGCAGCGCTGCCACGCCAGCAGCGGCAGGCGGCACCGGAAAACTCTTCTCGACATGGGCCAACCAGCCACTGACCAGTGCATTGAAGCCGTGCTGGTGCCACTCACCAAGCGCCACCCAGCGCGTGCTGAGGTCTGCCGCCAGATGCATCTGCTCCTGAAAGATGCCGGCCCCCATGATCTGGATCGCCGGGTCGGTTGCCACATCGATCGCCACGAGCGGCGGGACGGTACGCGCCTGCGTACGCGCGTGCACCGTCAAGCGGTCGATGATGTAGTTGTTGAAGCGCAAGGTCGCGGCAACCAGATGCTCGACAGAGTTGATGAACCCGTGGGCGACAGCCCCGGTGTGGTCGAGGCGAGCGCCATGCAGAGCGGCTAAGGGCGGGTTCAGTGCAAGCATGCTTTTCTCCTGAAGAGTTGAGGTCACGGGAGAATTTTAGCTATTGCTTGTTGCAGCCATATGACGCCGGCACCGTCACCGAACCGCAATAGAACGGTCACGGTTTACGCAATCAACTCTGGTAAAAACGGGAGCGTTCAATGTAAATAAAAGGGAGAGCCCATGGTTTTTTTCGAGCTGTTTTCCAACAACCCGGAAATCGTCAGGATCAACGCTGGCGAACCACTGTTCGTTGAAGGCGAAGCTGGAAATCTGATGTATGTGCTGACAGTTGGCAGTGCCGAGGTCATCGTCAAAAACCGGCTGGCCGAAACACTAAAATCCGGGAATATCGTTGGGGAACTTGGCATCGTCTCGCCGGGCCCCCGATCGGCCACGGTGGTGGCCAAGACAGATTGCGAGTTTGTCGCCATCGACGCAAAACGATTTCAGTATCTGGTACAGCAAACCCCATTTTTTGCCACGCAGGTCATGCGCGTCATGGCGGAGCGCTTGCGTGCAGCTGACGAGATGCTGACGCTGTCAGAAGACATCTAAGGGAATGCTGATTAAGTCGAAATTCGTCATTCCGGTATCCGACCGAAGGAAGTACAAAGCCAGAAAATCCAACGAACTGGACACCGGCTTTCGCCGTTGTGACGGACTTAATCATTGAGTCCCCAAGTACGACAGGAACTACGCGCGGCTCTAGCCGAGAAAGTCGGGAGAAATCACCGTGCGCAGCACCGTCTGGTTTTCGCCGGCGCGGACACGATTGGTCAGCCACCACAGCGCGCCCTTCTTGATGGTCCACTCCGACTCGTGCCCGGAAAGTAGAAGAGAAGCGAGGTTCCCCAGTGCTGGCTGGTGCCCGATGAAAAGAACGGCGCCACTGGCAGCCGGCCAGCCGGAAGCGGCGATCAGTTCGGAAACGCAGGCATCGGGGCCGATCTTGCGGTTGGTTTCGAAGGGCAGCTCCAGCGCGTCAGCGGTCTGCTGCGTGCGCACTGTCGGGCTGGCGATGATACGCAACTGCTTCGGTTGGTGCTGCCGAATCCATTTGGCTACGACCTTGGCCTGACGCTGACCACGCGCAGTCAGCGCCCGCTCGAAGTCGTTCTCGCCCTCTTCGGCTTCGGCATGGCGCCATAACAACAAATCCATTCTTGCTTCTCCAGCAAAAGCGACCATCCTAGCTCCCCGCTGTTACAGCTTTATTGCGACAGGGGAAGTATAGGCAGGCGGCACCGATCGCGCCTAGCTGGAAGTCAAAGTGCCGCTCCGGCAATTGAGGCCACGCGGCCCTGGCGTTGCTGGCGCCGCTGGGCGCGATAGAGCGAGGCCAGGCGCTCGGCCATGGTGTCGTCGGACCAGCTGTGCGCATAGCGCTGCGCCTCCGCGCCAAGGTGGCGCCAGGCTTCGCGATGGTTGAAGAAGTGCGCCAGATTCTGGCCGAACGCAACGGGGTCATCCGGAGGCGTAATGCAGCCCTTGCCCGGCGCCAGAATATCCCGGGCACCCATTTCCGGCAGCGCCATCACCGGCAGGCCTGCCGCCATGGCTTCGAGCAACACCAGTCCCTGGGTTTCGGTACGCGAGGCAAAGACAAAGATATCTGCAGCGGCATAGCAGTCGGGGAGCGCCTGCTGGCGATCGAGATAGCCGAGAAAGCGGATGGCGTCGTTCAGACCGAGGGCGTCGACGGATTGTTTGAGCTCGTCGCAGGCTGGCCCTTCGCCGGCAATCAGCAGGATCAGTCCGGGCACACTGGCTTGCGCAACGCGCGCGGCCTCAATCAGGAAGCCGATGTTTTTCTCATGAGCGATGCGGCCAACGTAGAGGGCAACGGGTCGTTCTGCCGGGATGCCGTTGGCTGCACGAAACGCAGCGCCATCACCGCCGCCAAAACGACTGACAGGGATACCGGTCGGCAAGACATGCAGCGGCGCAGTCACGCCATAGCTGCCGAGCCGCGAGCGCATGGCGGAGGATGGCACGATGATGCCATCGAGCGCATTGCACTGACGCCGCGAGAAGCCCCGCGCGGCTGCACGCAGCCAACCGGAAGGCACGTAGGGCGCATAGTGCTGCAGATACTCTTCAAACAGGGTGTGATAGGTGGCCAACACTGGCAGGTCAAGGTGGCGAGCCGCCGAGAGCCCGGCGTAGTGCGCGACAAAGGGCGTCTGGATATGAATCAGGTCGCAGCCCTGCGCCGCTTCAGCAACCACTGCATGCATTGCCCGCCAGCGCAGAATGCGATCTTCCGGATCGCCCGGCACGGGGCGCCCTTCGACACGGACAATGCCGGAAACCTCCGCTTCGTCGCCATAACGCGGGACGACCAGGCGGGCCTCGACGCCCTCGTCGGCCAGCTTGTGACGGAAGGTTTCCATTGAAGTGGAAACCCCATTGACGCGTGGAAAGTAGACATCCGAAACCATCAGGACACGCATGTGGATTCCTCCGGGAGAGATGTCGCCAACGTCGGCTCACCCGGCTGTGACCAGGCCACAACCTCCAGGCGCCCGTCGGCGTGTTCGACAATGGCGGTACAGGAATCAACCCAATCGCCGCAATTGCCGTAAATGAGCCCACCCACCTCGCGCAAGGCGGCGCAATGGATGTGGCCACAAATGACGCCGTCGAGCCCGCGTTGGCGCACGGCGTGAATGACCGAGTCCTCGAAGTCGAGAACAAACTGCAAGGCCTTCTTGACCTTGCGCTTGGCGTAGCCGGCAAGTGACCAGTAGCCGGCAATGCCGAGATGGCGACGCACCCAGGAGAGCAGGACGTTGCAGCGCACAAGCCAGTCGTAGGCGGCATCGCCAAGCAATGCGACCCAGCGGTGGTGGCGCGTTACCTGATCGAACTCGTCACCGTGAATGAGCAGGAAGCGACGTCCGTCGGCCGTCACATGCACATGTTCGGCCGCCAGTTCGATGTCGCCGAAGGCCGCATCGACATACTCGCGCAGCGCTTCGTCGTGGTTACCGGGGATCAGCATCACCCGCTCGCCATGGCGAGCCCGGCGCAGAATCTTCTGCACCACCGTATTTTGTGTCGGCGTCCAGTGGATGCTGCGGCGCATCGACCAGAAATCGACAATGTCGCCGATCAGGAAGACGTTTTCAGCGGGATATTCGCGAAGGAATTCGAGGAGACGGTCCGCCTGGCACGCACGCGTGCCGAGGTGAATGTCCGAGAGGAAGATCGAGCGGACTTGCGGCATGACGGAGATATTCCGTCATGCACATAACAGGTCGATGAATGCTTTGTTTCAGTACGACGACAACAAGGCGAGCCGTACTGGCTACAGAATCGGTACGCCTGTTTTTTCCCCGCGCTCATAGACCACATTGGCACGACCGACAATGAGCGGATCGAGGTTGCCGATGCGCTGCGTCTCCTTGTTGAGGTAGGGCATCTTGTGCAGGATGTAGCGCATGGCATTGAGGCGCGCGCGCTTCTTGCAGTTGGACTTGATCACCGTCCACGGCGCGTCGGCGGTGTCAGTATGGAAGAACATGGCTTCCTTGGCCTTGGTATATTCCTCCCACTTGTCGAGCGAGGCCATGTCGATCGGCGACAGCTTCCACTGCTTGAGCGGGTGCACCTTGCGCTCCTTGAAGCGGCGGCGCTGCTCCTCGCGACTGACGGAGAACCAGAATTTGATCAGGTGGATGCCGTTACGCGCCAGCATGCGCTCGAACTCGGGCACCTGGCGCATGAACTCGACGTATTCCTGGTCCGAGCAGAAACCCATCACACGCTCGACGCCGGCGCGGTTATACCAGGAGCGGTCGAGCAGAACAATTTCGCCATTGGTCGGCAGATGCTGCACATAGCGCTGGAAATACCACTGGCCGCGCTCCATGTCGGTCGGCTTTTCCAGCGCGACGACGCGCGCGCCCCGCGGATTGAGGTGCTCCATGAAGCGCTTGATGGTGCCCCCCTTGCCGGCGGCATCGCGGCCTTCGAACAGGATCACGATTTTCTGGCCGGTTTCCTTGACCCAGGCCTGCAGCTTGAGCAGCTCGACCTGCAGACGATATTTCTCGCGCTCGTAGGTCCGGCGCTGCATCAGGTTGCGATACGGATAGCCTCCCTCGCGCCAGTCCGGCATCAACTCGTCATCGGGGTGCGCGTCGCCATTGCCGGTCACGCGCTGCTGGCGCAGCAGTGTTTTCAGCAGCGTCGTCGCTTCGCTTGGCGGGGTTCCGGAAATGATGTCGCGCATGGCAGAAAGGCGTGCCTCCTGAGCCGCTTCAACCGCCTCACCTACGGCAAAGTCTTCGATGCCGGGCTGGCTGGAAACAGGCCCGATATCGCCTGCCGCCGCTGCACGTGGCTTGCGCCCCTTCTTGGCGGCAGCGGCAGGAGCGGGCGGGCTTGTCCGCTGCCTGGGCGCTGGCTTGGACACAGGCAGGACAATCGCTTTCTTGACGACTTTCGCCACGCTCGCTGTTTTCACAGCAGGACGCGTGCGCTTACCGGATACCACCACCTTCTCCGCTGCCGACTTTTCATTTGCCATGTTCATCCTCACAGAAAATTCAATCGTACGAAGGCACAAGACTGTGCCGACCTAATCAAATATCATCCGCGACCACCACGCGGTTCCGGCCGGCACGCTTGGCTGCGTACAGGGCGGCATCAGCAGCCCCGACCAGTTGCTCTGCTGTTTTCTGCAGCTCCGGAAAATGCGTGGCAACGCCGACGCTCACGGTTACTACTGCAGCGGCTGTGGCCCGCCGATGGGGAATCGCCGCGCCCCGCACCGCTGCCGCGACGGCTTCAGCGACAGCCAGCGCGCCCGCAGCATTCGTGTTCGGCAGAATGATCACAAATTCCTCACCGCCGTAACGTGCGGCCATATCCGTCGAACGTTGCGTTTCGCGTGCGCAGAATTCGGCAATGCTGATCAGCACGCGGTCACCGGCCTGATGCCCGTACTCGTCGTTGTAAGCCTTGAAATCGTCCACATCGAGCATCAGCAGCGATATCGGCTGGCGCTCACGCAAGCAGCGCCGCCATTCCTGTTGCAGAACGGCATCAAAACGGCGCCGGTTGGCAATATGCGTCAGCCCATCGAGCATGGCCATGCGCTCGAGCTCATCGTTGACTGCTTCGAGCGCGCGGGTCCGCTCGGCGACGCGTGCCTCCAGGCCAAAAAAAGTACTGCGCAGACTGGCAGCCATGGCATTGAAGCTATGGTTTAGCGCACTCAACTCCCGAATCGGCCCGACCTCGTCGGCAGCATCACTACCGACCAGCTCACCACGCGCGATGCGCCCCGCACGCCGGTTGATGGCAAGAATCGGTCGCACCAGCCAGCCGGTCAGCAACACGCCGAAAAGAGAGCCCAGCGCCGCAATTGCCAGGGTCAGCCACCCCGCCAATTGCACGTTGTCGTTAAATGGCGCAGAGAAATCCCGCTCCGGCAACAACACGCCGATCAGCAAATGCAGGCCGAACGCATCACGGTAGGGGCGGAGATCAAGGAGATGGCGTTCGCCATTCACCGTGATGCGCTGCTGGCCAGCTGCAGCCCGTTGTACCCATTGCCCGGCTTCGCGCATGCGGGGGTCGGGGTAGTCCGCTATCGCCAGTCGAACCACGTTCTCGCCTTCGAGGCGAAAGGTCGGGCCGGAAAGTGAAGTCGCGATCAGTTTGCCATCCGGTTCGGCAACGAAGGCCATGCCGGAACGCCCGATCGTCTGCGTCTGCAGGTAGCGGGCAATTTGTGCCAGCGCCACATCCCCCGTTGCCACACCCAGCAACCGTCGGCCTCCCGGTTCGTACACCGGGACCGACACGCCGACCCCGAGGCTCTCATACGGTTTGTACTTGTAGACCGGGTACCAGGATAAACGCCCCTTCTCCTCAGCCTGCTGGTACCAGATACGCGTTCTTGCGTCGAAGGATGGCCCGACTGCTATGCGCGCACTGCGTGCATTGTTGTCCTCAACCGCATAGGTATCCAGCGTCATGCCGTCGCGCTTCAGCGAGGTCATCAGGTGGACTTGGTTGGTATCAAGCGAACGGGTAGCACCGACATACTGTCCATCGGCACGGCCAAAGGAGACAAAGGTCAGGTAGGGGAGATAACGCATCTGGCCGACAAACTGGCGTTCCAGATCGTCGAGACGGTTGGGATCGAGGCGGCCTGAGCGCATGGCTTCAGCCGTGGATTGGGCAACAACGACAGCGGAGGAGAAAAAACGGTCCAGGTGGGCGGAGATGCGTAGGCCGATCTCCGCCGCCATCTGTCGCTCAAACTGTTCGAGCGACTCCTGCCCGGAGCGATAGCCGACCCAGCCGATCAATCCCGCTGCACCGATGAACAGGATCAGGAACGGGACAACCAGAAAATTCCGCAGGGAGAATTGCCGTGCCATGAAAGCTCGTTGCCGGATAACGCTTTCATCCTACCGAATTCCTGGCGCTTTGACACGCTGGAAATCACGGTAGAACGGGCTTTCAGCAGATCAGTGGACCAGTCTGGTGGGCGGAAAAACGGCGCGAAAACAACTCCCTTTTCCCGGGGTGCTGGCGATATCGAGTTTTGCCTGATGGCGCGAGAGCACATGCTTGACGATTGCGAGACCCAGACCGGTGCCACCGGTTTCACGCGAGCGGCCGAGATCGGCGCGGTAGAAGCGCTCGGTCAGACGTGGAATATGTTTCGGGTCAATGCCGATGCCGTTATCGGCGACCGAGAATTCTGCGCTGCTGCCGCGCGGCTGCCAGCCGATCCGGATTTCGCCGCCGTCCGGCGTGTAGCGAACGGCATTCGAGATCAGATTGCCGAAGGCGCTGGCCAGTTCGGACTCTGCACCGAACACATCGCCAGCTCCGATTTCAAGGAATAGCCGATGGCGCCCACCGGACAGGGCTTCGGCGTCACGGTGCAGGCGCACCAGCAAATCTGGCACGTGCACGCGCTCATTGCCAGGCGGCGGCGGCGATGACTCAAGCGTCGACAGTGTGAGCAAGTCCTGCACAATGCTTTGCATGCGCGCTGACTGGTCGGCCATCATCGCCAGGTAGCGGTCGCGCTCCGCCTGTTCCAGCGGCAGTTCACGTACCGTTTCGAGAAAGCCGCTCAACACCGTCAGCGGCGTGCGCAGTTCGTGCGAGACGTTGGCGACAAAATCGCGGCGCATCTGATCAAGGCGCTCGCTCTGGGTCACGTCGCGAACCTGCACGAGGCGTTCGCCTCCGGCGTAGGGGAGAATGTGCACGGAGAGCACCTGATCCCCGTCACGCACGGACGTCAAGCGCAGCGGTCGTGAATAGTCACCGGCGGCAAGGTAGTCGACAAATGCCGGCTGGCGCACCAGATTGGCGATCGGCTGCCCGCGGTCGGAGCGCAGATCGAGCCCCAGCTGGTTTTCAGCTGCGCTGTTGCACCAGCCGATACGGTTGTCGACATCGAGCGTGACGATGCCGTCGACGATAGCCTGACCGGCTGCAGCGACCTGCCGGAGATCGAGATCACGGCGGGCGATAATTCTGCGCATCTCCTTTTCGTGGCGATGCAGGCGGGCAAAGACCTCGTCCCAGGCACCCGCACCTTCCGGTACATCCCGGGCCGATGGATTGCGCGACCAGGCATCCAGGCGCGAGAAATAGCGCAGGAAATACAGCAGCTGGAAAAACAGGACAACGCAGAAGAATGCCAGCCCGAGCGCAGGCGAAACCAGAATCCCCAGGATGGCGGCGGGGATACCAAGTGCAACACTGAAGGCCAGGGTCCGGATCATTGGCTCGGACGACCCCGCTCAGTTGCCGCGAAAGCGATAACCGGCACCGCGCACGGTCTCGATCCGCTCATGTTCACCGGTCGGCTCCAGTGCGGCGCGAAGCCGGCGGATGTGAACATCGACCGTACGCTCCTCGATGAAGACATGGTCGCCCCAGACGTCGTCGAGCAGTTGCGCTCGCGAGTACACCCGCTCGGGATGGCTCATGAAGAAGAGCAGCAAGCGGAACTCGGTGGGGCCAAGTTCTACTGGTGCGCCAGCGGCGATAACGCGATGGGTGGCCGGGTTGAGCGAGAGCGTGCCGATTTCGACAACGTCGCCGGCCAGATGCGGTTGTCGACGGCGCAGCACGGCACGCACGCGCGCCACCAGTTCCTTTGGCGAGAAGGGCTTGGTGATGTAATCGTCGGCTCCGGCTTCGAGTCCGAGCACTTTGTCTTCCTCATGGACACGCGCTGTCAGCATGATAATCGGCAATTCGCGCGTGCGCTCTTCTGAGCGCAGCTTCTTGGCGAGAGAGACACCGGACTGGCCGGGCAGCATCCAGTCAAGAACAATCAGGTCGGGCAAGGTGGCACGAATCGCCGATTCTGCCTCCTCGGCACTTCCGGCGCGAACGACAAGAAATCCGTTGTGCTTGAGGTTGACGGTCAGCAGCTCCTGAATCGCCGGTTCGTCTTCAACCACCAGAATCGTCGGCATCATAGCCGTGCCTCCCGCCGGGCGACATGCGCCGCCTTGGGGGGCCGGGTGCGTGGCATGCGTGGGGAGCATTTCATCTCAAGCCTCCTTGCCTGCGTGTCGAATGTCGCGCCCCTCGGCGATGTAAATGACGTGCTCGGCGATGTTCTTGGCATGATCGCCGATGCGCTCGACCGAGCGGCAGATCCAGACGATGTCGATGGCTGTGGTGATGGTGCGCGGGTCTTCCATCATGTAGGTAATCAGTTGCCGAACCAGTGCCTTGAACTCGCTATCGACCTTGGCATCGGCGTGAATCACTTCCGCCGCCTTGGCCGTGTCAAGGCGGGCAAAGCTGTCGAGCGCCTGGTGCAGCATGGCCACGGCCTCGTCGGCAATGTGCCGGACATCCGTCGCGCGCGGCACGGTCAGCTGCCCATGCTCGTGTACGCGACGAGCACCCTTGGCAATTTTCTTGGCTTCGTCGCCGATGCGTTCAAGGTCGGTGACGATCTTGGTGATGCCCATCACCAGGCGCAGATCGGACGCGGTCGGCTGGCGCTTGGCAACGACGTGAATGGTTTCTTCGTCGATGATTTTCTCGAAGCCATTGACGCGAAAATCGTTCTCGACGATGTCCTTGACGAAGGCGGTATCGCCGCTGGAATAGGCCTCAATGGCTGCGCAAATCTGCGCTTCCACCAACCCCCCCATTTCGAGCACGTGCGTGCGCAGTCCGGTGAGGTCTTCGTCAAATTGTTTGGAGAGGTGCACGCTTTCGTTCATGGTCATTTCCTCTTAGCTCAGGCGGCCGGTAATGTAGTCTTCGGTGCGTTTGTCCTGCGGCTTGATGAAAATGTCGTCGGTCTTGCCGAACTCTATCATTTCACCAAGGTACATGTAGGCGGTGTAGTCGGAGACGCGCGCCGCCTGCTGCATGTTGTGGGTAACGATCAGGATGGTCACGCGCTGCTTCAGTTCGTGTACCAGTTCCTCGATGGCGCCGGTGGCGATCGGGTCGAGCGCCGAGGTCGGCTCGTCGAAGAGCAGCAGTTCGGGGTCGGTGGCCAGGGCGCGAGCGATGCACAGGCGCTGCTGCTGGCCGCCGGAAAGATTGGGCGCCAGATCCTGCAGGCGGTCCTTGACCTCATTCCAGATGGCAGCCCCCTTCAAGGCGTGCTCGACCTTGTCATCAAGCACCCGCCGGTTTTTTTCGCCACGCACACGCAGGCCGTAGGCGACGTTCTCGAAGATCGTCTTGGGGAAGGGATTCGGCTTCTGGAAGACCATGCCAACGCGCATGCGCACTTCGATCGGGTCCACTTCCGGCGACAGCAGGTTGGTGTTGTCCGGGAAGAAGCGGATCTCACCCTCGTAGCGGTTGCCCGGATAGAGGTCGTGCATGCGGTTGAAACTGCGCAGGAAGGTCGATTTGCCGCAACCGGAAGGGCCGATCAGGGCGGTGACCTTCTTGTCGTAGATCGGCATGTTGATGCCCTTCAGCGCCTGGACTTCACTGTAGAAGAAGTTGAGGTCACGGGCTTCGGCCTTGAGTTGCGGAATTTCCTTGAGTTCTTTTTTTTCACTTAGCAGCATGGGGTGCTCCATTTCAATATTCGGTGGGCTTACCACTTGATGTTCTTGCGCAGGCGGTAGCGCAGCCAGATAGCCAGCGCATTCATCGACAGCACCATGGCCATCAGCACGAAGCCGGCGGCGGCAGCATTGATCTCGAAAGCGGGGTCCGGGCGCGAGGTCCAGTTGAAGATCTGGATCGGCATGACGGTAAAGGGCGACATCACCCAGTCGAACAGCCCGGCGGTGCCCTCACCGGTTGTCGAGAACGGTGCCGGCGGCAGGAAGGCGATGAAAGTCAGCGCGCCGATAGTGATGATCGGCGCCGTTTCGCCGATGGCCCGTGCCAGGCCGATGATGACGCCGGTGAGGATGCCCGGCATGGCGTAGGGAATGATGTGGTAGCGGCAGGTCTGCCAGCGCGTTGCGCCGACGGCCATCGAGCCTTCGCGGATCATCGCCGGAATGGCGCGGATGGCTTCGCGGGTCGAGACGATGACAATCGGCAAAATCAGCAGTGCCAGTGTCAGTCCGGCGGAGAGGATGCTTTGCCCGAAGCCGAAGGCATAGACGAAAATGCCGAGCGATAGGAGACCATAGACGATGGAGGGCACGGCCGCCAGATTAGTGATGTTGATCTCGATGATCTCTGTCACCCAGTTGCGCCGGGCATATTCCTCGAGATAGATGCCGGCAGCGACCCCGAGCGGTACAGCGGCCATGGCGGTCACGAACATCACCAGAATGGTGCCGACCCAGGCCGAAAGAATGCCGGATTGGGCGGCGCGCCGTGAGGCAAAGTTGGTGAAGAAATCGGGGCTGAGCCGGTCAAGGCCGCGTAGCAGCATGTCGCCGACGAGCAGCAGGATGACGAGCAGGCCGATGGCCAGGCAGAGGATGCCGACGGCCTGAAAGAGGGAATCCTTCAGCTTGCCGCGTGCAATGACGGCGCGGATCTGTTCGGTAGTCAATGCCTTCATTTCAGTATGCCTCCCGGAAGCGGCGGCGTAGCCACTGGCCGATGATGTTGAACGCCAGGGTGATCAGCAACAGGGTCAGACCGGCAGCAAAAATGGTCTGGTAGCCGATCGAACCGTGCGGCAGATCGCCAAGGGCTACCTGGACGATGTAGGAAGTGATGGTCGCTGCCGGCTCCATCGGGTTCCAGGTCAGGTTCGGCTGCATGCCGGCGGCGACAGCCAGAATCATGGTTTCGCCAACGGCCCGCGAAATGCCCAGGATGTAGGAAGCGGCCAGCCCCGAGAAAGCAGCGGGAACGACGACATGGATCGCTGTGTAAAGCTTGGTCGAGCCCATGGCAAACGCCCCTTCACGCATGCTCATCGGCACGGCACGCATGGCGTCTTCTGAGAGTGACGCGATGTAGGGGACGATCATGATGCCCATCACCAGCCCCGCAGAAAGCAGTGAGAATCCGGGCAGCATCGGGAAAATCTTCTGCAACAGCGGCGTCACGATAAGCAATGCGAAATAGCCAAAGACGATGGTCGGAATGCCGCCCAGCAACTCCAGCACCGGCTTGGCGATCTCGCGCACTTTCGCATTGGCGAATTCAGAAAGGTAGATGGCGATGATCGTTCCCATCGGGATCGCGACCAGGAGCGCCACAGCAGAAGAGACCAGGGTGCCGGAGATCAGCACCATGATGCCGTAATGGGCATCGTCGAAAAGCGGGGTCCATTGGTTGTCGGTGAGAAAGTCGACAATGCTGACATTCTGGAAAAACTGGATGGACTCGGAGATGAGTACATAGACAATGCCGACCGTCGTCAGCACGGAAACGGCTGCTGCCGCAAAGAGCAAGGACTCGATGAGCCGCTCACTGACATTGCGCATGGCGTTGCGAGCCAGGCGATCGCTGACTTTGGGCAAATCGCCGGCAGGGTGTGTAGTAATGGCTTGATTCACTTCAATATCCCTTCGGATGAAAAGCCGGCCCCAAGGGGCTTCCACTGAGGCCGGGCTTTTTCCGCCAAGGGCCGCAGCCCCTGGCGCTCATCATGCTTTTACATCTTCGCTTCACGCTTGAGGATTTCCTCGACGGTAATGCCGACTTCGTTCTTGCCACCAAACACGGTGCCGATCTTCTTGTCCTTGGCGTGCTTGATGTTGCCTTCGTAGGCCGCCTTCGGCAGCGGTACGTACTTGACCTCACGCACCAGCTTGTCGGCGTTCTTCATGTAGAACTCGACGAACTCGCGCACTTCCGGCTTTTCCAGCGACTTCAGCTTGACGTAGACGAAGATCGGGCGCGATAGCGGCACGTAGGTACCGTTTTCGACGTTGGCGCCGGACGGCTCGACGGCCTTGCCGGTCTTCGGATTGACGATCGGCAGACCCTTCAGGCGGGCCATGTTTTCGGCGTAGTAGGCGTAGCCGAAGTAGCCGATGGCATTGACATCGCGGGCGACGCCCTGCACCAGTACGTTGTCGTCTTCGGACGCGGTGTAGTCGCCGCGCGAGGACTTGGCCTTGCCGACGATGGCTTCGGTGAAGTATTCGAAGGTGCCGGAATCGGCACCGGCGCCGAACAGCTTGACCGGCGCATCCGGCCACGCCGGGTTGACCTGGTTCCACTTGGTGATCTGGCCCTGAGCGGCCGGCTCCCACAGCTTTTTCAGCTCTTCAACCGTCGCCTGCTTGAGGAAGGTGTTCTTGGGGTTGATGACGACGGTCAGCGCATCGTAGGCAACCGGCATTTCGACGTATTCAACGCCGGCAGCCTTGCAGTCTTCCATTTCCTTGGCTGTGATCGGGCGCGAGGCGTTGGAGAAGTCGGTTTCGCCACGGCAGAATTTCTTGAAGCCACCGCCGGTTCCGGAAATGCCGACCGTCACCTTGATGGCGTTTTTCTTGGCTTTCTGGAATTCTTCAGCCACAGCCTCGGTGATCGGATAGACCGTCGAGGAACCGTCGATCTTGACGATCTGGGCATGGGCGGCGCCGGCCATGGAAAGGCCGGCAAGACCGATGGCTACTGCAAACTTGGTTTTCTTGAACATTGAATATCACTCCTGCGCGTTGATGGACATTGGTGGGCGTGGGTGGATTACCGAGGCAACGGCGCCAGTGTGATCGGCCAATGTTACAAAACGATGACGCCTTGTAACAAAGGCGCAACGGGTAAAATTGCGGCAAACCCACAGCTCAGGAATTCGCCATGAATCAGGATCAACTCAAGGAAGCCGTCGCTCGTGCGGCTATCGCCTACGTGGTACCCGACGCCATCGTTGGCGTCGGCACTGGCTCCACCGCCAATTTCTTCATCGATGCGCTGGCCGAAATGAAGGACCGCATTCCCGGTGCAGTCGCCAGCTCGGAGGCGACGAAAAAGCGCCTGGAGGGGCATGGCATCCGCGTTTTCGACCTCAACGAAGTCAGCGATATTCCTGTTTATGTGGATGGTGCCGACGAAGTGAATGCTCGCCTGCACATGATCAAGGGGGGCGGCGGTGCGCTGACACGGGAAAAGATTGTGGCGGCAGTGGCCCGCAAATTCATCTGTATCGCCGACGCCTCAAAGCAGGTCGAGGTCATGGGCCGCTTTCCGCTTCCAGTCGAAGTCATCCCCATGGCGCGTGAGCACGTGGCCCGCCAGCTGGTTCGCCTGGGTGGACAACCGAAGTTGCGCGAGGGCTTCACGACCGACAACGGCAACGTGATTCTGGACGTGCACGGCCTGGCCATCGCCGAGCCGGAGGAACTTGAGGCAGCGATCAACCAGATCGTCGGCGTCGTCACCAACGGCCTGTTCGCGATCCGCGGTGCTGATGTGCTGCTGCTGGGAGCGGCCGATGGAGTGAAGACCTTCACCAAAGGTTGATCGGGCGGGGTTCTAAAACACTTCAACCACGGCGACACGGCGAACACGGCGAAAAGCCTCGATTTTTGAGTTTTTGCTACCCTTGCCGGTAGAGTGGAACGATGTAACTTATCGTTTTTCGCTGTGTTCGCCGTGTCGCCGTGGTTATCCGCTTTTCCAAAAAAACGGCCCGGAGCTTGCGCCACCGGGCCATTTTTTTGTTCAGCGAAAAATCAGTGGGCTGGCGGCACGAAGCCCTGCACCTGATCGGCACCTTCGCCGAAGAAGTGCTTTTCGACCTGCTCGCTGAGGTACTTGCGGTGCGCGGCATCGGCCAGATTCAGGCGATTCTCGTTGATGATCATCGTCTGCAGCTTGATCCACTGCTGCCAGGCTTCCTTGGAAACGTTTTCCCACAGGCGCTTGCCGAGCGGGCCGGGCATCGGGGGAAAATCGAGACCTTCGGCTTCGCGGCCGAGTTTTACGCAATTGACGTTACGTGCCATAAAAATACTCCGGGTATCGCTTTGGGAAATGGGGAGAGTTCCTGAGAACCGGCCCCGATTATAGCCGAGTCGCAGTAGCGAATTGGATCAAGCCCCTGCCACTCACAGGGGTTTCATATAGACTTTGGAACGGCGCTGCAGGTTGTAGACCAGGCGTTTCTCGTCAGGCAGCTGATCCACGCTCTTTTCGCTGAAACCGCGCTCGATGAACCAGTGCGAAGTCACCGTCGTCAGCACGAACAGGGTTTTGACACCACTCTCGCGGGCACGCACCTCGATCCGTTTCATCAGCTGCTCGCCATAGCCCCAGCGCCGGTATTGCGGGTGCACCGCCAGGCAGGCCAGCTCGGCCTGCCCTTCGCCGTAGGGATAAAGCGCCGCACAGCCAACGATCATGCCGTCGTGCTCGACCACCGAGAAACGGCTGATCTCGCGTTCGAGCAGGTCGCGCTCGCGGCGCACCAGCGTACCGTCCTCTTCCAGCGGCTCGATCAGTGCGATCAGGCCGCTGATGTCGTCGGGGCGCGCGTCGCGCAGCTTCTCCAGCGATTCGCGCGTCACCACCGTGCCGACGCCATCGCGCGAGAACAGCTCGCGCAGCAGGGTCCCGTCCTCGTTGTAACCGATCACGTGCACCCGCCCGACCCCGGCGCGACTGGCACGCACGGCACAGGGCAGATAACGCTTGAGGTCGGACGACAGCCAGTCACCAATACGCACCAGCCGGTCAGCAGCTTCTGCCGTCAGCTCATCAAGCAAACGACCGTCGATGTCGGTCGCCCCCTGGCTGTCCGAGAGGAAGACGAGCTTGTCCGCGTTCATCGCCACGGCGGTAGCCTCGGCGACCTCTTCCATGGCCAGATTGAAGCTTTCCCCGGTCGGACTCGTCCCCAGACAGGAGAGCAGGACGATATTGCCCAGACCCAGCTGGGCGCGAATCCCGTCGGCATCGATCTTGCGAACGGCGCCGGCGTACTGCATGTCGACGCCTTCGATGACGCCAACCGGTCGCGCCGTGATGAAATTGCCGCCGATCACGCGGATTGTGCTGTTGGCCATCGGCGTATCCGGCAGCCCTTGTGACAGCAAGGCTTCGAGTTCGAGATAGACGCTGCCGACAGCGTCGATGACGCAATCGAGCGCTGCCGCATCGGTCACCCGGTAGCGACCGTGGTATTTCGACTCCAGGCCTTTCTCGCGCAGCTCTTCCTCGATTTGCGGACGGGCCCCATGTACCAGCACCAGGCGGATACCGAGGGCAGCCAGCAGATTGACGTCGTAGGCCAGCGTCCATGCCAGCGGACCGGCAATGGCCTTGCCGCCAAAAGCGATAACAAAGGTCTTGCCGCGAAAGAGATTGACGTAGGGCGCGACCGAGCGGAACCAGGCAACGAACTTTTCAGCTTCATCGGCATTCGCAGTTGCAACGCCCCGTGATTTATCGCTCATTTCCCCTCCAGAACACGCTCGATTCTTTCGCAAACGGTCTTCAGCACTTTGACTCGCGCAAAATTCTTGTCATTGGCCTCAACCAGCGTCCATGGCGAGCGTCCGGTTGAAGTCCGCTCGACCATGTCGCACACCGCCTGCCCATAAGCATCCCATTTTTCGCGGTTGCGCCAGTCCTCGTCGGTGATCTTGAAGCGCTTGAATTCGGTTTTCTCGCGCTCCTTGAAACGGCGCAATTGCTCGTCGTTGCTGATCTGCAGCCAGAACTTGACGACGATTGCACCGGACTGCACCAGCCCATGTTCGAAATCGTTGATCTCGGCGTAAGCGCGCAGCCAGTCGGCTTCGCTGCAGAAACCTTCGACCCGCTCGACCAGTACGCGGCCGTACCAGGTGCGGTCGAAAATCGCCACCCGCCCCTTGCGCGGGATGTGCCGCCAGAAGCGCCACAGGTAAGGTTGTGCACGTTCTTCATCAGTCGGTGCGGCAACGGGGATGATCTGGTACTGACGGGCATCCATCGGCGCCACCACGCGGCGGATGCTGCCACCCTTGCCGGCGGCGTCCGAGCCTTCGAAGGCGACGATCAGCGAATGGTTGGCCGTGAAACGCGGATCGCGCATCAACTGCGAGAGCTTGCCCTGCCACTTGG
>JBAYVG010000027.1:0-36988 GCA_041674785.1 Rhodocyclaceae bacterium | reverse complement strand
GGCATGCCTGGACAATTTCGAGGAAGAGGCGCACAGCGGGAACGTTGAGGGCAGCGTCTATGAGAGCGTGCATCGCCGTCGCGATGGGACCTCATTTCCGGTCGAAGTCAGCACCCGCCTCATCGAACTGGATGGGCGCTACTTTCATCAAGCCATCATCCGCGACATCTTGGATAGAAAACAGGCCGAGGCGGCCTTGATCGAATCCGGAAAACAACTGCGGAACTTGTCGGCACACCAGAAAAATTTGTTGGAGCAAGAGCGCAAGCACATCGCACGCGAAGTGCATGATGAATTGGGGCAGTTGCTGACAGCGCTGAAAATGGACATCTCTTTGCTGCGCCTGCGCCTTTGTCAGGATCCGGTCGTTGTGGAAAAACTCGAAGGCATGCGCACGCTTGCGGAACAAACCATCCATGTAGTCCGTAATGTCGCGAGCAACCTGCGCCCATCCGCACTCGATCTTGGGCTGCTGCCAGCGATCGAATGGCTGTCGAAGGACTTCAACCAACGCTGGAAGATACCCTGCAGCCTCGACGTGAGCGGTGATGAAATTGCCTTGGATGACGCGACTGCGACAACCGTTTTCCGCGTCGTACAGGAATCCCTGACCAATGTAGTCCGCCATGCACAGGCCAGCGAAGTCACGATCAGCTTGCGGTATGGTAGCCGGCTGCTGCTGCAGGTGAAGGATAACGGCTGTGGTTTCGATTCAGCAGTCGTGCGCAAGCTGACAGGGTTCGGTCTATTCGGCATGCACGAGCGGATTCTGTCCCTTGGGGGCGCGCTCAAGATCGATAGCAAGCCAGGCATCGGAACGACGCTGGCGATCGAACTGCCTTTATCCAAAGGCGCCTGCGTATGATCCGTATCGTCATTGCCGATGACCATGCAATGGTGCGCGGTGGCTTAAAGCAGATTGCTGCAACCACTTCCGACATTGAAGTAGTCGGCGAAGCGACCCAGGGCGATGAGGTCCTGGCATTGTTAGGACAGCCATTGATCGATCTGCTTTTGCTCGACATGACGATGCCCGGTTTGAGCGGCGTCGAACTGATCCAGCGCCTGCGTGAAGAAAATCCGTCTTTGCCGATTCTGATCTTGTCCATGCACAACGAGGTTCAGGTGGTCACACGTGCATTAAAAGCCGGTGCGGCAGGCTACGTGATCAAGGACAGCGAACCTGAGATCCTTTTCCTGGCGATTCGCAAGATCGCAGCTGGCGGCAAATATATCGACCCAGCATTGGTCGACGCGATGGTCTTCGATGCTAGCGACAAGGAACTGTCGTCGCACGAAAGCCTGTCCGAACGAGAGTTTCAGATTCTAAGAATGATCGCTGCTGGTTGGGCGCTGGGAAATATCGCAAATCATCTGCATCTGAGCCCGAAGACCATCAGCACCCACAAGATGCGCTTGATGGAAAAGCTCGGTATCAACAACAATGCCGAACTGATTCGGTATGCCACACGGCACGGGATTGTTTCGAACTGAGTCAGGCAGCGGCAATGCGCTTCGAGAACAGTATCGAGTTGTCGGCCATGGTGGAGCCACCACCGCCGCGCATCTCTGCTACATCAATACGGTTCTATTGGTGTGATGAGCAAACCGAAAGCGGCTTAAGGAAATGCTGATCAAGTCAAAATTTGTCATTCCGGCGAACACGCCCCGCAGGAAGCTTTTTTGGGGTGCCGGAACCCGACCGAACGAAGTACAAAGCCAGGAAATTCAACGAACTGGACACCGGCCTTTGCCGGCGTGACGGACCTGATCAGTGCTTCCCTAAACGCTGGCTAGCCGCCGCTCAGCGCCTGTACGATGCACAGCTCGCCATCAGCCGGCAGTGGTGCGGCAAGATCGAAGAGCATTTCGTTTCGGAAGAACAGGCGGATGTGGCGGCGGATCTGCCCCTGTTCATCAACCATGCGGAAACGGATGCCGGGAAACTGGCGATCGAGATCGTCGAGCACTGCGGCCACTGTCGCCCCTTCGGCCGCCACCCATGCGCGGCCGGTATAGGAATGCAGGGCGCTCGGGATCAGCACGCGCATCGGCCGCCTCCGGTCAGCGGGGATAGACCGCTTCGACTGCGTAGATTTCCGGCAGATGGCGGGCCAGGCACTGCCAGCTTTGCCCCTCGTCGCGGCTGTGCCACAACTCTCCGCTGCTGGTGCCGACATAGAGGCCGACCACCTCGTTCGCGTCGGCCGTCATCGCCTGCCGTTTAACAGTCCACCAGGCCTGGCTCGCAGGCAGGCCGGTGTCCTGGCGCTGCCAGCTTTGGCCGCCGTCGCGGCTGGCATAGACGGCCGGGCGTCCGCCGGGGCTGACGCGCGGCCAGACGTTGGAACCATCCATCGGGAACACCCACAGCGTTTGGGCGTTACGCGGGTGAACAACCATCGGGAAGCCGATGTCGCCCACCTCGCCCGGCATGTTGCGGCCGATTCGCTGCCAGCGGTGGCCGGGGCGGTCGAGACGATAGATGCCGCAGTGGTTCTGCTGGTAGAGCCGGTCGGGGTTGCTCGGGCACAAGCGCACGCAGTGCGGGTCGTAGAAGGTGACGTCGCTGCTGTCGAAGCCTTCAACCACTTCCATGCCCTCGACCAGCGGCGAAAAGCTCTTTCCTCCGTCGAGCGATTCATGTACGCCGCCGCCGGACATGGCGAAGTAGAGGTGCCGGGGGTCGCGGGGGTCGACGATGATCGAATGCAGCTTCGGGCCGTCCGGCGTGCCGTCCTGAACGGTGCCGAACCACTTGCGGTACTGCAGGTCGTCGTTGATGCAGGAGAACGGCGCCCAGGTCCGGCCGCCATCTTCGGAGCGGAACAGGCCCTGCGGCGAGGTGCCGGCGTACCAGACATCCGGTTCGCTGGCATGTGCCTGCGTCAGCCAGAAGGTATGGTCGACGGCGCGAGCGTCGAGTCCGTTGGCGACCGGGCCGAAGGCTGGTGGCTGGGCGGCTTCCTGCCAGGTCTTGCCGAGGTCGGTGGAGCGGAAGATGGTCGGCCCGAGGTGGCCGGTTTTGGCGGCGGCAAGTAGTGTGCGCCCGTCACGCGGGTCGAGGACCAGGTGGTTGATGATGTGACCGAGGAAGTGCGGGCCATCTACCCGCCACTGCTGCCGGCCGGCGTCGGCATGGAACAGCCAGGCGCCCTTGCGGGTGGCCACCAGCAGCGTGGGCGGGCGGCCAGCCGGTTCTTGCGTTGCGCTCATTTTCCCCTCCTTGCCTGATTGTCGCCCCGGCGAAAGCCGCAACGATGTTTCTGCGCTGACTCCAGTCAGGAAGGATTGCGTCCGCCGCGATAAGTTCCGGCTCAGCGAATCAAGCGCTTGCATTGCCGCCCACTTTCCGGAACAATAACCAAGCGCTTGCTTGCTTAATAAATAATCAGACATTCCGGAGACCAGTTCATGAGTACTACACCCTACCCGCACCTGCTCGCCCCGCTCGACCTGGGCTTTACCACGCTGCGCAACCGCACGTTGATGGGCTCGATGCACACCGGGCTGGAGGAAGAGAAGAACGGCTTCGAGCGGATGGCAGCCTTTTACGCCGAGCGCGCCCGGGGCGGTGTTGGGCTGATCGTCACCGGCGGTTATTCGCCAAACCTGGCTGGCCGCGTTTATCACTTCGGTTCGCAGCTTTCCTTCCCGTGGCAAGTCCGCAATCACCGTATGGTGACCGAGGCCGTGCATAAGGAAGGCGGCAAGATTGCGCTGCAGATCCTGCATACCGGCCGCTATGGCTACCACCCGCTGTGCGTCTCTGCCTCGAAGTTGCGCGCGCCGATCAACCGCTTCACCCCACGCGCGCTTTCGCAGTGGGGCATCCGCAAGACCATCGGTGACTACGCGCGCTGTGCGCGGCTGGCGCAGAAGGCGGGCTACGACGGTGTCGAGATCATGGGTTCCGAGGGTTACCTGATCAACCAGTTCATCGCACCACAGACCAACCAGCGTACCGACCAGTGGGGCGGCTCGTTCGAGAACCGCATCCGCTTCGCGGTGGAAACAGTGAAGGCCACACGCGCCAAGGTGGGGCCGAATTTCATCATCATCTTCCGCCTGTCGATGCTCGACCTGGTCGAAGGCGGCAGCACCTGGGAGGAAGTGGTGCTGCTGGCCAAGGCGATCGAAGCGGCCGGCGCGACGATCATCAACACCGGCATCGGCTGGCACGAGGCACGCATCCCGACCATCGCGACGATGGTGCCGCGCGCGGCCTTCGCCTGGGTGACGAAGCGTATGAAGGGCGCGGTGAAGATTCCGCTGATCACCACCAACCGCATCAACACGCCGGAGGTGGCCGAGGAGGTGCTGGCTACCGGCTGCGCCGACATGGTGTCGATGGCCCGCCCCTTCCTCGCTGACGCTGATTTCGTTAACAAGGCGGCCGCCAACAAGGGCGACGAGATCAACACCTGCATTGCCTGCAACCAGGCCTGCCTTGATCACATCTTCAACGGCAAGCTGACGTCCTGCCTGGTCAACCCGCGCGCCTGTCACGAAACAGAATTCAAGATCGTCAAGACGGACGTCCCGAAGAAGGTCGCCGTCGTCGGAGCCGGGCCGGCCGGTATGGCCTGCGCTACGACAGCCGCCGAGCGCGGCCATGAGGTGACGCTGTTCGACGCTGCCGATCGCATCGGCGGCCAGTTCAACATCGCCAAACAGATTCCCGGCAAGGAAGACTTCAACGAGACGCTGCGCTACTTCGGCCGCCGCATCCAGACTACGGGCGTGACGCTGAAACTGAGCCAGCGGGTCGACGCCGATATTCTGAAAACCGGAGGCTTCGACCATGTCGTGCTGGCCACCGGTATCACGCCGCGCATGCCGCCAATACCGGGCATTGAAAACGAAAGCATGAAGGACCGGGTCGCCAGCTACCTGGACATCATCGAAGGCCGCAAGGTGGCCGGTAAATCGGTGGCGATCATCGGGGCCGGCGGCATCGGCTTCGATGTCGGCGAATTTCTCACGCATGCTCACGACGAGCGGACGGAGGCTGAACGCTTCAATAGCGAATGGGGCATCGACACCAGTTACGGCAATCGCGGTGGGCTGAAGCCGGCGGTCGACGAGAAGGCGCCGCGCAAGGTCTTTCTCCTCCAGCGTAAGGAATCGAAGGTCGGCGACGGCCTGGCCAAGACCACCGGCTGGATCCGCCGCACGCTGTTGAAGAAGCGGGGGGTAACGATGATCCCCGGGGTGAGCTATGAACGCATCGACGACGCGGGATTGCACATCACGGTCGGCGGCGAGGCGAAAACACTGCCGGTAGACACCATCGTCGTCTGCGCCGGTCAGGAATCACGCCGCGAACTGAAGGCACCGCTGGAGGCGGCAGGAATCCCGGTGACGCTGATCGGCGGCGCCGATGTGGCCTCCGAACTCGATGCCAAGCGCGCCATCGACCAGGGCACGCGCGTCGCTGCGGCGCTTTGATAACCATGCCGCGCCGCAAGTCCGACACCGGACTGGAACCCAACCGCCGCGCAGAGCTACTTCGTGCAGCCGCCAAACTGTTCGTCGAGAAAGGTTTCGCCGCGACGACCACGCGCGACATCGCCGAGGCAGTCGGCATGCGCTCGGGTAGCCCGTTCTACCATTTCCGCAGCAAGCAGGAACTGCTCAAGGCGGCGATGATCGAGGGGCTGGACGCTGGCCATGCGCAGCTTGTTGCGGCCATTGAAAGCATCGCCGACCCGGAAGCGAAGCTGCGTACGCTGGTGCGCACCCACCTCGGCACCTTGCTTGAAGGCGACTGCCGCTCGCCGCTGCTGGTCAGCGAAGCGCGGGCGCTCGACGACAAGGCGCGCACCGAAATCGCTGCTGCCTTCGACCGCTATCAGGTGCCGTGGCAGGAAACGCTGGAGGCGCTGCAGCAGGCCGGCAAGCTGGCCTCGGCGGCACCACCGGTGCGCCTGCTGCTGTTCGGCATGCTTAACTGGAGCAGCCACTGGTACCGGCCCGACGGCACACTATCGGTCGATGAACTGGCCGATGCTGCCGTGGCCATGCTGTTGCATGCTCCGAAGAATGGCAAAAAGCCATGAGCAGGCACCCGAAACCCGAGTTCACCGCCGCGGCCGACGGCCAGCAGATTGCGCTGCGCTTCTTCTCTCCCGGTGCGTCTTACCCGACGCCACTCGGCGCCGTGATCATTGCCCCGGCGATGGGCGTCAGCCAGGCGTATTACGCCGATTTCGCCAACTGGCTGACGCTGCAAGGCTACACTGCCGTGACTTTCGATTACCGCGGCATGGGAGACTCCCGCCAGGGTAGCCTGCGCGGCTTTAAGGCCGATATCTTCGACTGGGCGAAGCTCGACTGCAGCGCGGTGAGCGATGCGCTGATGCGGCGCTTTCCGGACGTGCCGTTGATCTGGATCGGCCACAGCCTCGGCGGCCAGATCATTCCGCTTTTCCCGCAGCACGCATTGCTGAAAAAGGCGATCACCATCGGTACCGGCAGCGGCTACTGGCTGGAGAACACCTGGACACTGCGCACCTACGTCTGGTGGTTGTGGTATTTCGTGGTGCCGGTGGCGCTACCACTGTTCGACTATTTCCCGGGGCGCAAGCTGAAGAAGGTTGGCGACCTGCCACGCGGCGTGATGGCGCAATGGCGGCGCTGGTGTCTGAACCGCGACTATGCGGTGGGTGTCGAGGGTGATTCGGTGCGCCGGCAGTTTGCCTCGGTGACGACGCCAATCGTCTCGCTCTCGTTCACCGACGATGAATTTATGTCGGCAAAAAATACGGCATCACTGCACGGCTTCTACACCGGAGCCGAACGGACGATGAAGCGGATTGCTCCGAAGGATATCGGGGCAAAGCGCATTGGCCATTTCGGGTTCTTCCGGCACCGATTTGCCGAGAGCCTGTGGGCCAGGTATCTCCTGCCGGAACTGGGCTGATCAGCGGAAAACGTCCCTCAGCACATCGGCAACGATGGCGGTGCCCACCTGCACCAGTACCAGATCGGTCCCGGCGACTTGCCACTCGTGGCCTGCATGGTGCGGCAACCGGGAAATCATGCCGGCCGGTGCCGATCTTTTGGCGATTCCTGGCGGGAGGGGTTTGCCACGCGCCAGGTTCTTCTGGATCCCCGGCGGCAAGGGCTTGTAGCCACCCGCCTTGAAGCCGGAGTCAAGCGCATATTGGCGGGCAACGGCGACCGTGACACCGGCGGTGACCAGTGACGAAACGGCCCCTCCCGAATCGACAGCTTCGCTCTTGTTATGCTTGCCCTTACCCTTGCCTTCCGGCGGATTTGCCTGCGCAGATGTTACAAGCAGCGCCAAGCCGAGCATGGTCGTCAGGCCACGAATGTGTTTCGAGAAATTCGTCATGATTGTTCTCCAGCAAAAAAACTCACGCGACCGGCCGCGATCGATCGCTGCACCACTCGCTCCATGACCCGGGGTAGAGTCGGGCACCGTGCAAACCGGCAACTTCCATGGCCAGCAGGTTGAGGCAGGCGGAAACCCCCGAACCGCACTGTACGACCACCTCCCTGGAATCATTGCCAGCCATCAACGCCTGATATTCCGTACGCAACAACGCGGCTGGCTTGAAGCGGCCATCTGCATCCAGGTTGTCCTTGAAACAGCGATTGCGCGCACCGGGAATGTGCCCGGCGACGGGATCGATGGTTTCATTCTCGCCCCGGAAGCGATCCGGACCACGGGCATCGATCAGGCATAGCTCCGGCGTACCGAGCCTGGCCAGCAACCAGTCAGCATCGACCGTAGCGGCCAGCGGGATGGCTGGTGACTGCTCGGCCAGGATGCACGGCGCGCGCGCTGGCACCTCGACGGTCAGCGGCCGTCCTTCAGCCTGCCACAAGGGGAAGCCGCCATCGAGAAATGCGACCCGCTCGTGCCCCAGCCAGCGTAGCAGCCACCACAGGCGACCGGCGATCATGCCTGCTGCGTCGTCGTAAACCACGACCTGCGTATCGCGGCCAATACCGGCCCGGCCAAGACGCGCTGCCAGCACGGCAGGATCGGGCAAGGGATGGCGGCCGTTGGTTCCGGTCATCGGGCCGGAAAGATCGCGGTCAAGGTGCAGGAACACCGCGCCAGGGAGATGCCCCGCAGCGTAGGCTTTTTCGCCATAGGTGGTATCGGACAGCTGGTGGCGCAAATCGACGATACACCAGCCAGGATCGCCCAGGTGCTGCTGCACGGTGGCGCCGTCGATCAGCGTCGTATAGGGCATGGTGCTGTTACGCAGGCTGGTCAAGCCAGGCGTTGGCCTCATCGGCATCGGCAAAAATGCGCATCTCGGCGTTGACGAATATCTGTGACAGCCACGCTGTCCACGTCACCCACTGGCTATCGGTAACGACTGCGATACGGTTGAAGTTGTTGGCATGCGTACGCGAAAACATCAACTCTTCCCACGCCACATCCAGCGTGAAATCGCCCATCTGGCGCAAGTCGAAAAAGAGATCGACCGGCCCCTCGAACTTGACCTTGAAATTGACCAGTTGCTCGAATTCCTTGTAGTCGGCGAGCGAGAATTCGCCATAGACGGTAACACTGACGCGGCTCGGCTTGTGATCGGTAACGATCATTTGGTTACTCCGTTGTTGTTGTCAATTCAATCGAAGTTTAATCCTGTTCGGCCACGATGGTGACAGATTCAGCACGTGAAAAACGCGATGCGGTGATGCCGCTGACAATGATCAGGCCGATCCCCAGCCAGGCGCTGAGCGAGAGCACCTCCCCCCAAAGGGCGATACCGAAGAGGCTGGCGAAGATGATTGTGGTATAGGCCAGGCTGGCCGTGACGATGGGCTTGCCATGCTTGTAGGCCCGGGTCATCGCCAGTTGGGCAAGCGTCGCAAGAGCGCCCACCCCGAACAGCAGCAAGCCACCGCGCAGGTCGACCGGATGGAACTCGTAGAGCAGCATCCACAGTCCGCCGCAGAGGCTGGAAAACAGGGCGAAATAGAAGACGGTGCGGGCTTCCGGCTCACCACGGGTGCCAAGCTCCCGGACGTTGAAATAGGCAAGCCCGGAAATGATGCCGGAGCCAAGGGCGATCAACCCGCCGGCAAACTGCTCGGATGCCAGCGTCGGCCTGAGCAGCGCCACCACACCGACAAAACCGATCATCAGCGCCGCGATCATGCCAGGGCGCAGACGCATGCCGGCGAACGCTGCGAAGTAGAGCGCGAGAAACAAGGGCGAGGTGTAGTTGAGCGTCACTGCGGTGGCCAACGGCAACAGGGCGATGGCGTAGAAAAACAGGAGCAACGAAACAAAGCCGCTGGCCCCGCGAAAGAGCTGGTTTCGCCAGTGCGGTGTGGCGAGGGGAATCCGGTGCAGACGCACCAGCAGAAACATCAGCGCCAGCGAGATCACACTGCGGTAGAAAACGATTTCCGGTGCCGAAAAGGTATCGGCGGCCAGCTTGACGCAGACCCCCATGGCAGCAAAGAGAATACTGGCAACAACCATCCACAGGGATTGCATCGGCGCAGCTTAATCCGGAGGGCTAGGAAGAAAGTAAATTGGGAAAATCGAAGCGCATCAACGCTACTTGCCCATCGTCGTATTCGGCCATTTCGATGAATTTCCAGCCGAACCGCTCGTAGAGGCTGCGGGCGTGTGCCGTATAAAGCCACCAGGTCGGAATGCCAAGTGTTGGGTTTTCAGGGCACACAGGGGGGAATAAAAATTGTGATCAAAATCTACAGGGCTAGGGATTGAATCGGTGGTCATTTGCAGTTTCTTTTTTTGCCTAGAGATGGGGAACCCCCCGGGGGAAACCCCCCTCATACCGGGCTGCGGACGCCAGATCATGGCTTAATCGAATACAATAGCAAAATTTACTCGCCCTCATCAGATGCCTCGCTCAAAAACACAGCCAGACACGCCTTCCTTCGAGAACGCCGTCGCCGAACTGGAAGCACTGGTGAAGTCTCTGGAAACCGGCCAACTTCCCCTTGAAGAATCGCTGGACGCCTATCGGCGCGGCATGGAATTGTTTCGGTGCTGCCAGAACCAGCTCAAGGATGCCGAAGAAAAGGTCCGCGTTCTGGATCAAGGGCAACTGCGCCCGCTTGAAGACGGCGCCAAGGACAGCGGAGAGCCGACGTGAACCAAGAATTTCCGGAATGGATGGGAGGCGTACAGGCGCGAGTTGAAGCTGCCCTGTCGCGGTTTTTGCCCACCGCCGAATCAATCCCCGGCCGGCTTCACCAAGCCATGCGTTACAGCGCACTGGGCGGTGGCAAACGTGTACGCCCACTGCTGGCGTTTGCCGCCGGCGAACTGACGGGGGCATCCCCGGAAGCCCTCGATGCCGCAGCCTGTGCGGTCGAGTGCATCCACGTATATTCGTTGGTCCACGACGATATGCCGTGCATGGACGATGACGTGCTGCGTCGTGGTCGCCCGACCTGTCATGTTGAATTCGACGAACCGACTGCGCTGCTGGTGGGCGACAGCCTGCAATCCCTTGCTTTCGACATTCTCTGCCGCCCCCCCCTGACAGCCCCGACACGGCAACTGGAAATGGTTCGCGTACTCGCCCGTGCCAGCGGCTCCTGCGGCATGGCTGGCGGCCAGGCAATTGACCTGGCGTCAGTCGGCAAGCCGCTGACGCAACCGGAACTCGAATTGATGCACGCCCTCAAGACTGGAGCACTGATCCGCGCTGCAGTGTTGCTCGGCGCACTGTGCGGGGAGACCATGGCCGAACCCGAACGTGACGCACTGGACCGCTTTGCCAAGCGCGCTGGTCTGCTGTTCCAGGTCGTCGATGACATTCTCGACTGCACCGCCAGCACCGCTACACTGGGCAAGACGGCCGGCAAGGATGCGGCGGCAGACAAACCGACCTATGTCAGCCTGCTCGGACTCGACGGCGCCCAACGCTTTGCCGGCGAACTGGAAGCAGAGGCCCTGCGCTATTTGGAGCCCTTCGGCGCGCGTAGTCAGCGGCTCACCGAACTGGCTGCCTTCATTGCCCGCCGGAAATTCTGATGACACCTTCAATGACCGATTTTCCGCTGCTTTCCACCATCAACGCACCCGCTGACCTGCGTCGCCTGGAAACGGAAGACGTTGCTCAGCTGACGGAAGAGCTTCGCGCCTTCCTTGTCGAATCCGTTTCCCGCACGGGCGGACATTTTTCTTCGAACCTTGGCACGGTAGAACTGACCGTTGCGCTGCACTACGTTTTCGACACTCCGAACGACCGCCTGGTCTGGGATGTCGGCCATCAGTGCTATGCCCACAAAATCCTCACCGGCCGCCGTGAGCGGATGGCGACGCTGCGCATGCACAACGGGCTCTCAGGTTTTCCCAAGCGCTGTGAAAGCGAGTACGACACTTTTGGCGTCGGCCACTCCTCGACCTCGATCTCGGCGGCGCTGGGCATGGCACTGGCCGCCAAACAGAAGGGGGAAGACCGCAAGGTGGTAGCCATCATCGGCGACGGTGCCATGTCCGCCGGCATGGCCTTTGAGGCGCTCAACAATGCGGGCGTTGCCGATGCCGACCTGCTCGTCGTGCTCAACGATAACGATATGTCGATCTCGCAGCCGGTCGGTGCTCTCAACAAATATCTCGCCCGCCTGTTCTCCGGCAGCACCTTCAATGCGGCGCGCCGTGCCGGCGAAAAGGTGCTCGGCGTTGCGCCCCCCTTGCTGGAGTTTGCCAAGCGCGCCGAAGAGCACGTCAAGGGCATGCTGACCCCCGGCACGCTGTTCGAGGAGTTCGGCTTTAACTACATTGGTCCGATCGACGGCCACGATCTCGACTCGTTGATTCCGACATTGCAGAATCTACGCAAGCTGAAAGGCCCGCAGTTCCTGCACATCATCACCAGGAAGGGGCAGGGCTACAAGCAGGCAGAGGCCGACCCCATCCTCTATCACGGCGTAGCCAAATTCCAGCCGGATGTCGGTATCAAGGCCGCAAGCGCTCCGGGCAAACGAACGTATACGCAGGTTTTTGGCGACTGGTTGTGCGACATGGCAGCGGCCGACCAACGCCTGGTGGGTATCACCCCGGCGATGTGCGAGGGCTCAGGCATGGTGCGCTTTGCCGAGCAGTATCCGGATCGTTACTTCGATGTCGGCATCGCCGAACAGCATGCCGTTACCTTTGCCGCCGGTTTTGCCTGCGAAGGCTTGAAGCCGGTGGTGGCGATCTATTCAACCTTCCTCCAGCGCGGCTACGATCAACTGGTGCACGATGTCGCGCTGCAGAATCTGCCGGTGCTGTTCGCCATCGATCGCGGCGGGCTCGTCGGTGCCGATGGACCGACACACCACGGCACTTTCGACATTTCCTACCTGACCTGTATCCCCAACATGGTGGTGATGACGCCGGCCGACGAGCGCGAGTGTCGCCAGATGCTGTCGACCGGCATTCAGCTTGACGCTCCCAGTGCCGTACGTTACCCGCGTGGCGCAGGTTCAGGCGCCGAACCGGGGACGGATTTTTCGGTACTCGCCGTTGGCAAGGGGGAGATAAGACGCGCTGGCAAAGGCGTTGCCCTGCTTGCCTTCGGCAGCATGGTCTCGCCAGCACTGGCGGCCGGCGAGGTTCTTGATGCCACCGTGGCCAACATGCGCTTCGTCAAACCGATCGACCGCGAACTGATTATTCAGCTGGCACGGGAACATTCTCTGCTGGTCAGCGTCGAAGAGAATGCTGTGATTGGCGGAGCCGGCGCTGAAGTGGCCCGCGTCCTCGAAGAAATCGGAAGTGCGACCCCACTACTGCGACTGGGTCTCCCCGACCGTTTCATCGATCACGGCGATCACACCCGGCTGCTGGCTGAACTGGGTCTCGACCGCGATGGCATCATCCGCGCTATCGAGGCACGGCAAGCCGCCTGACAATACAGTCATAACAAAACGCACATGCGACGAGAACAGCAATGAACGCACCCCAGAATCCCAGCCCGATGGAAGATGTGCAGGGCTCAGCCGATACCCGCCAGTTGGCGATCAACAAGGTCGGCATCAAGGCCATCAGACACCCGGTAAAAGTTCAGGACAAGAGCGGAGGTGTTCAGCACACCATTGCCATGTTCAACATGTATGTCAGCTTGCCCCATAACTTCAAGGGCACGCACATGTCGCGTTTTGTCGAAATTCTGAACAGCCACGAACGCGAGATCTCGGTCGAGAATTTCCCGGCCATGCTCTCCGAAATGGTCGAACGACTGGAAGCCGCAAGTGGCCACATCGAGATGAACTTCCCCTACTTCGTCAACAAGACGGCGCCGGTCTCCGGTGTGCAAAGCCTGATGGACTACGACGTCACCTTCACCGGGGAAATCTGCTGTGGCAAGGTCGTCTCCACCGTCAAGGTCGCTGTGCCGGTGACCAGCCTGTGCCCATGCTCGAAAAAAATCTCGGAACGCGGCGCACATAACCAGCGCTCGCACGTCACGGTCAGTGCCCGCCTTAACGAGCACATGTGGCTGGAAGAGATCATCTCGCTGGTCGAAAACGAGGCCTCCTGCGAACTGTTCGGCCTGCTCAAGCGCCCGGACGAAAAGTACGTGACCGAGCGCGCCTACGACAACCCGAAGTTCGTCGAGGACATGGTGCGCGACGTTGCCGCCCGGCTCAACGCCGAACCGCGCATCGACGCCTATGTGGTTGAATCGGAGAACTTCGAGTCGATCCACAACCACTCGGCCTATGCCCTGATCGAGCGTGACAAGCGCAAGGAAAATACTCAGGAAGCCTGCAGTACCTGCTGACTTTCTGATGTGCAAACAACAAAAAAGGCGCCGAGGCGCCTTTTTTGTTGCACAAGCCAGAATGATCAGGCTTTGCTTGCTGCCTTCGACTTGCTCGGCAGCTTTTCCTTGATACGGGCCGACTTGCCGGAACGATCGCGGAGGTAGTAGAGCTTGGCGCGGCGCACATCGCCACGACGCTTCACTTCGATCGCTGCGACCAGCGGCGAGTAGGTCTGGAAGGTACGCTCGACGCCTTCACCGGACGAAATCTTGCGCACGGTAAATGCAGAGTTCAGACCACGGTTACGCTTGGCGATGACAACGCCTTCGTAAGCCTGCAGACGCTCACGCGTGCCTTCCTTGACCTTCACCTGGACGACAACGGTGTCGCCCGGAGCGAATTCGGGGATGGTCTTGCCCAGACGGGCAATTTCTTCTTGCTCAAGTTGCTGAATCAGATTCATTTTTAAACTCCATTAGTTATCCTGACCGCATTGCTCCTGTTCGGCTCCAAGTTCAAGCTTGTATTCCGCCAGGAGTTGCGTTTCCTCTTTTGACAGCGCCTTTCCGGCCAAAAGCTCCGGTCGTCGCTGCCAAGTCCGCCCCAGCGACTGTTTCAGCCGCCAGCGACGAATCTTCTCGTGGTGCCCGGAAAGCAGTACCTCCGGCACCCGCGCCCCGTGATATTCCTCGGGCCGCGTGTAGTGCGGGCAATCCAGCAGGCCCGACACAAACGAATCCTCTACCGCCGACTGCGCGTCATTCAACACACCCGGCAACTGCCTGACGACGGCATCAATCAGCGCCATCGCTGGAATTTCGCCTCCGGAGAGCACGAAATCCCCTATCGAAACCTCTTCATCAACGCAGCGCTCGATCAGCCGCTCATCAATGCCTTCGTAGCGCCCGCAGAGAAGGATCAACCCTTCATCCGCTTGTGCCGATTTTGCCAGCTGCATGACACGTTCGTGCGTCAGCGGCCTGCCTTGCGGCGAAAGGTAGATGACGCGACTCGTCGCCGCCCCTGCCTCGCGCTGCCGCACCTTTGCCGCATCAATCGCAGCTTCCAGCGGTTCCGGCAACATCACCATACCGGGACCACCACCATACGGCCGATCATCGACCGTCCGGTAATTGCTGGCAACGTAGTCCCGTGGATTCTGGAAATGCAGCGACCAGCGCTTTTCTTCCAGTGCCCGGCGCGTGATACCGCTTTCGGTCAGCGCTGTGAACATCTCGGGAAAGATTGTCACGGCATCGACAGCGAATATGCTCACCTGTCGCGCCTCACCAATCTTTTTCCCACTCAACCTGTATGCGTCTGGCCGCCAGATCCACATCGAGGATCACGGCTGCGACAAATGGCAACAGATGCTCCTTGCCATCGTCGGAGCGGACACAGAGCACGTTATTCGCGCCTGTCTCAAGCAACCCCTCGACTTTACCAAGCGGCTGCTCACGCGCAGTAATTACATCCAGACCGATCAGATCGGCCCAGTAATATTCATTGTCCTTCGCTGCCGGCAAAGCCGCTCTCGGCACACCGACCAACGTTCCCTTGAGGGCTTCGGCGGCATTGCGGTCTGCAACACCTTCCAACTGCACGACCAGGGAGTCCGAGTGCAAGCGACTGCTTATCAGCGCAACCTCCCGCCAAGTTACTGGCGGAACCCCTTCCGGGCCTAAGCACCAGGAAGGAAGACGGCTCCAGGCCTGTGGATCATCGGCAAAGGCATGCACCCTCACCCATCCCTGCACGCCATACGCCCCGACAATTTTTCCGAGGACGACGAAGCTGCTGTTACCTGGCGAGGAAGTCAGGATATCCTCAGGCTGCAGCCTTGGCGGACTGCTTGACGAGACGGGCAACCGTCGGCGACAGCTGGGCGCCATTGCCCTGCCAGAAGGCCAGGCGGTCATTAGCGACGCGCAGGGTTTCTTCGGCACCGGCAGCAACCGGATTGTAGAAACCAACGCGCTCGATGAAGCGACCATCGCGACGATTGCGCGAATCGGCAACAACGATGTTGTAGAAAGGGCGCTTCTTGGAGCCACCGCGGGCAAGGCGAATTACAACCATTGTGTTGTCTTCCGGAATCAGAAAAAGGGGGAGATTATAGCAAGAAAGCACGGCAAAACAATCCCCTGCTTGGATTCTTCCTGGAATCGCACCAGCACGCGGCGAAAAATCGCCACGAAGGGCATTACTTCACGGCACAAGCCGAAGTGCCTCACTATAATACCGGCGGCGCTACTTAACCTGCGGATATGAACGATTCCCTTCCCCCTTCAGACGAAGATACGCTGGCGCTGATTGACCTGCGCGCCATTCTTGACTGGCTGGCCACCCCTGCATCAATCAAAGCCGAGGATGAGCTCGCGCCGCTGCACGCGCACTTGACCGCCCTGCGCGAAACACGAACGACTGCTCATCAACGCCACAAGGTTCTCGACCTCCTCTATACGCGTGCCCATGGCGTCGTCCAACGCCTGCTTCCAGATCTGACTGGCGTCTCACTCCCCTTGTCACGAAGAACCCGTCACACGGTTCGGGGGATGCAGGATCTTCTGCTGATGGTTGCGGAGGATTATCTGAGCACATTTGGCGATCTCGACGAACACCTGATCAAGGGTTTGCGGCGACCACCCGAGTTAACGCTGTGGCGCGCACTCGACGCATTGCACTGCCACCTGTTGATCAGCAACTATGTTGCCTCACCGGCAGGTACAGGTGTCTGGGCGCACCTGCATCGCACCTTTGCCCTGGCCGCCGAGCAGAACCTCACCGAAACCCTCATCCGTGGCGCCGAAAGTACACTCCAGGAGGTCTATCTACACACCCTGCTGCTGGCCTGTGCGCAGCCGGCCTCATTTTCGTCCCGGGAAATCGACCTGGTTGTCGAATACATCAATCGTTTCGGCCATCACGCAGCGCTCCTCACCTCAGCGCCAGAAGTTCGTGAGGCGAGTGGTGTTTTCTGGATCGACCCCGATCGTGATGCACCACCCACGGCATGCAGCCGCCGCGAGGCCCCACCGGGTGCACTCTGCTTCACCTGCACGCCACTTTCAGCGCTTGCAGAAGATCAGCTGACCGCCCTTGAGGCAGGTCTCAGCCCAAGCGACGTCGATTTGCCGGAAGCGGCAAACAGCCCGATCGGGCGGGGGGTATTGAGGCGACTCAGCCACTATTGGGGGCATGCCGGCAAACGACGTTTTCCGCGCCGCCGCCAGAATTACCGGGCCGTACTGTGCCTCGGCCTGCAAGCCCTGTGGCAACTCTTCCGTGACGATCACACACAGGCGGGCGAGCTCACTAGCTGGATGGTTACCAACGAAAGTCCGGATGGCTACGCGCTGATGCACGTCTCCGGAAAAACTGCCCGCCTTGCAGCGGGCGATGTTGTCGCCATCCGTACCGAAACGACCTCTGACTGGCAGATCTGCATCGTCCGCTGGGCACTTTCAGAGAATCCGGAACACCTTGAACTTGGGCTGCAAATTCTGGCGACACGTGCCACACCAGCCATGCTGGCCTCTCCGGCTGATGCGGCAGATAGCGGAAATCAGCCTGTTCTCATTCTTCCAAAACTCCCGCCAATGCGGCCATCCGAGACGCTGATTGCGCCAACCGGCACAATTCAGCGGGGTTTGGGGAAGCTGGTTCTGCTCGTGGAGAACAGCAACCTGGAGATTCGGGAAATGCTGGCCACCCATCTGGACGAACAGACTGGCAGCGTCGAAGTGATCGCCATGGAGCCCAGCAAGGCGCCTTAGCGACGACGACGCTTTCGCGGGGTATTCGCCTCGAATTCGGGGAGTGTCGCGGCGACGAGAGCACCGAGCAGAACGACCGCCCAGGACAGATACACCCAAAGCAAAAAAATCGGTACCGTGGCAAACGCGCCGTAAATCGCCTTGTAGGAAGGGAAATAGGCAAGATAGAGCTCAAAGCCTTTCTGCAGAATGGCAAACCCGCAGGCCGCAAAAACTCCGGCAATCAAGGCGTTTCGCCAGCGCACCACAGCATTGGGTACGGCACGATAGAGAAAGGCAAAAAACAGCACCAGAACAGCGAGCGAAATACCTTTGAACGTGTAAGCGCGTATTCCGCCCCCACCGCTGATCCAGCCAAGCGACGCCGTCACCGCATAGGAAGTCGCAGCCAGCAGGCCACCTATGATTATCGGCCAGACCGCCACCACCACGGCATACAACCACAAGCGGTGCCACATCGGGCGCGGAGCGGCGACTTGCCAGACATGATTGAAAGCGCGCTCGACGGTGTTCATCAGCAGAAATGCGGTAAACACCAGCACCATGGCGCCGACAGTACTGACTTCCGATGCCCGACGTGAAAACTGAAAGATCTTCCCTGAGATCAAGCCCGCCGAGCCTGCCGGCAATAGATGCGCAATAAGCAGATTGTCGACATGATCGATAAAGGCTTTGAATGCCGGGAAGGCCGAGGCTATGGCTAGCAGCAGCCCGGCAAGCGGCACGAGCGACAGCAAGGTCGTGAAGGCAAGGCTGGCGCTGATCTGGTCAAAACCTTCTTCGCCAAAACGACGGACAATCCGGAGCGAGAAGGGAAAGAGGAAACGGCGAGGTGGCGGCATACGGCCGTTATAATAGCCGGATGCTGGGAGCTTGTGCTTGGCCAAGTACTTACCAGGAGCTCCACCCATTACCCGAACCCGCACAGTGCCCGACTCGACCACGAACCTTCGCCTCCCGTACCTGGCCGCATGTTGCAGCCTGATTGCACTGATATTTCTCGGCATTGCCTGGGAGCTCAGGCTGGCACCGGTGCAACCGGGGGGGTCGGCGCTGGTATTCAAGATTCTGCCGCTGCTGCTGCCACTCTTCGGCATTCTTCATGGCAAGCGCTACACCTACAAGTGGTCGTCGCTGCTGATCCTGCTCTACTTTGCCGAGGGACTGGTTCGTGGAACTTCGGACCAGGGCTTGAGCCAGCAACTGGCTATCATTGAAGCCCTGCTTTCTGCGGTCTTTTTCGCTGCCGCCGTCATTTACGTCCGTAACACCCGCCCACAATAAAAAAGCCGCCGGGATTGCTCCGGGCGGCCTCTCATGCTTGCAGCACGGTCAGACGTCGCCTTGCGCCTTGACCTTGTCGCCCGACGAATGCAGTTTGTTCAACGCATTCAAGTAGGCTTTTGCCGAAGCAATGACGATATCGGTATCCGCACCATTGCCATTCACAATGCGCTCGCCTCGCGACAAGCGGACCGTGACCTCGCCCTGAGCGTCTGTACCCGTCGTAATGGCGTTCACTGAATAGAGCAGCAGCTCGGAACCACTTTGCGCGACCGTTTCGATGGCCTTGAAGGTTGCATCAACCGGGCCTCCACCGACCGCTCCCGCCTTGTGTTCAACGCCGCCGATGGTCAGCGTGACCGCAGCCTCTGGGGTTTCGCCGGTTTCGGAACACACTCGGGAATACATCAGTTTGTAGTGCTCATCTTCCGGAGTGACGGTTTCGTCGGAAACCAATGCCTGCAGATCTTCATCGAAGATTTCATGTTTTTTGTCGGCAAGCGCCTTGAAGCGTGCAAAGGCAGCATTCAAAGCCTCGTCACTCGCCAGCTCGATGCCGAGTTCGGCAAGACGCGTCTTGAATGCATTTCGGCCGGAGTGTTTACCGAGCACGAGCTTGTTCTGCGTCCAGCCGACATCCTGCGCGCGCATGATTTCGTAGGTTTCACGATGCTTGAGGACGCCGTCCTGGTGAATTCCCGATTCGTGCGCAAACGCATTGGCCCCGACAACCGCCTTGTTCGGCTGCACCGGATAGCCGGTGATTTGTGAGACCAGTTTTGAGGCAGGAACGATCTGTGTGGCATCAACACCGGTTTCGACCGGGAAGACGTCGGCACGGGTGCGCACAGCCATGACAATTTCTTCGAGCGAAGCATTGCCAGCTCGCTCGCCGAGTCCGTTGATCGTGCATTCCACTTGACGGGCTCCGGCCAGTACAGCAGCCAGCGAGTTCGCAACGGCCAGACCCAGGTCGTTGTGACAATGGACGGACCAGACGACCTTGTCCGCATTCGGCACACGAGCGATGAGCTGCCGGATTGTCTCGGCAAACTGGCTGGGCAGGTTGTAGCCAACCGTATCCGGTACGTTGATGGTCGTTGCACCCGCCTTGATGACTTCCTCGAAAATCCGGCAAAGAAAATCAAGCTCGGAGCGCCCGGCATCTTCTGCAGAAAATTCGACGTTGTCGGTATAGGCTCTCGCCCAGCCGATCGACTTCACTGCCTGCTCGACCACCTGGTCCGGGGTCATGCGCAGCTTCTTTTCCATGTGGATCGGGCTAGTGGCGATGAAGGTGTGGATGCGCCCGGATGCTGCCGGGCGGATTGCTTCGCCGGCACGTCCGATATCGTTCTCATTAGCCCGCGCCAATGAGCAAATTGTTGAATCCTTGACGGCCTCGGCGATGGCATGAATCGCATCAAAATCACCGGGAGACGCAGCAGCAAAGCCGGCTTCGATGACGTCGACCTTCATACGTTCCAACTGGCGAGCAACGCGGATTTTTTCTTCCTTCGTCATCGACGCACCGGGACTCTGCTCGCCATCACGCAGGGTGGTGTCGAAAATTACCAAACGTTCTTTCATGCCTGACTCCAGATTGGGACATCCAGTGGCGGCAATGCGCTCACGGGATCATTCAGAAACTGATCAAATATTTGTCGCCGTCGAACGGGGACCACCCCGGCATCGAGCCGATGCTCGCTAAGCGACGGAGCCCGGCTTGCGGCGAGTCACCCGCGCGATCGCCTGCACATAGCCGGAAAGGGCATAGACCACGAAGAAGCCGAATAGTGTCACTTCGGGCCGGAGCGCCATCAGCGCAAAGACTAGCGCGATTGCAGCGACCACCATGAACGGCACACTCTTCCGGAGGTTGATGTCCTTGAAACTGTAATAGCGAACATTGGTAACCATCGTCACGCCGGCAAAAATCGTTGTCGCTGCGGCTAGTAGTGCGAAATCAGTGCCCGCGTAGCCGCCATCGATCATTACCCAGATAAAACCGGCAACCAGCGCCGCAGCGGCGGGACTTGGCAAGCCCTGAAAATAGCGCTTGTCCATGACTTCCAGCGTGGTGTTAAAGCGAGCGAGGCGCAGTGCTGCGCCGGCGCAATAGATAAATGCCGCGATCCAGCCCAGTCGTCCGAGGTCCTTGAGCGCCCATTCATACATAACCAATGCCGGTGCGGCGCCGAAAGAGACCATGTCCGAAAGTGAATCGTACTCGGCGCCAAAGGCCGATTGCGTCCTTGTCAGACGGGCAACGCGACCATCGAGGCCGTCCAGCACCATGGCAATGAAAATTGCCATGGCAGCCTGCTCGAAGCGTCCCTGCATCGCCATCACGATGGCGTAAAAACCGGAGAACAGGGCTGCGGTAGTAAACAGATTGGGCAGTATATAAATGCCCTTACGGCGCAATTCCGGGTTGAAAATCGCTTTGCGTGGCAGTTTCGGATCCGGCATAAGTCGTTTCAGCAGGGCGAAAAGCGTGCCCTATAGGCTATTGGAGTGCGCAAAGGATACACCTTTTTGCGGGGCCAGAAAGACACTCGCCCGGCACAGAAGCCCGGGCGAGTGGAGGAACAACGAAAAGAACCGTGATTAGTTCTTGGTCTGGTCAACCAGCTTGTTTTTGCGAATCCACGGCATCATGTCGCGCAGCTTGGCTCCGACGGTTTCAATCGGATGTTCGGCAGTCAGACGACGACGGGCAACCATCGACGGATAGTTGGTCTTGCCTTCCTGGATGAACATCTTCGCGTACTCGCCGTTCTGGATGCGCTTCAGAGCATTGCGCATGGCGTAACGGGACTCTTCGTTGATGACTTCCGGACCGGTCACGTACTCGCCGTATTCGGCGTTGTTCGAGATCGAGTAGTTCATGGTGGCAATGCCGCCTTCGTACATCAGGTCAACGATCAGCTTCAGTTCGTGCAGGCACTCGAAGTAGGCCATTTCAGGCGCGTAACCAGCTTCGGTCAGGGTTTCGAAACCCATCTTGACCAGCTCAACGGCACCGCCGCAAAGCACGGCCTGTTCACCGAAGAGGTCAGTTTCGGTCTCTTCACGGAAGCTGGTCTCGATGACGCCGCCCTTGGTGCCGCCGTTGGCAGCCGCGTAGGAAAGGGCGATGTCCTTGGCCTTCTTGGAAACGTCCTGATGCACGGCGATCAGCGACGGCACGCCGCCACCCTTGAGGTACTCGGAGCGCACCGTGTGGCCCGGGCCTTTCGGCGCGACCATGATCACGTCGAGGTCGGCGCGCGGCACAACCTGGTTGTAGTGCACGTTAAAGCCGTGGGCAAAAGCCAGTGCAGCGCCCTTCTTGATGTTCGGCTCGACATCGTTGTAGTACACCGATGCGATGTTCTCATCCGGCAGCAGAATCATGACAACGTCAGCGCCCTTGACGGCCTTTGCCACTTCCTCGACCTTGAGGCCGGCCTTTTCGGCCTTCGACCACGAAGCACCGTCCTTGCGCAGGCCAACAGTGACCTTGCAGCCGGAATCCTTCAGATTCTGGGCGTGAGCATGGCCCTGCGAGCCGTAGCCAACGATGGTAACCTTCTTGCCCTTGATCAGGGAGAGGTCGGCGTCCTTGTCGTAATAGACTTTCATGTTAGTCCTTTCTTTCTATCAAACTTTGATCAAACTTTGAGGATACGGTCGCCACGGCCGATGCCGCTGACGCCGGTACGAACGGTTTCGAGGATCAGTCCGGCATCGATGGCGCTGATGAAGGAGTCGAGCTTGCTGCTGGCACCGGTGAGTTCGATCACGTAGGTCGAATCGGTGACGTCGATGATGCGACCGCGGAAAATGTCGGCCATACGCTTCATCTCTTCGCGGTCCTTGCCGGTGGCGCGGACCTTGATCAGCATGAGTTCGCGCTCGATATGCGCAGCCTCCGACAGATCGACCACCTTGACCACGTCAACCAGCTTGTTGAGCTGCTTGGTGATCTGTTCCAGCACCTCGTCGGAGCCAGTGGTGACGATCGACATGCGTGACAGCGAAGGATCTTCGGTCGGCGCCACGGTCAGGGTTTCGATGTTGTAGCCACGGGCGGAAAAAAGGCCGGAAACGCGCGACAGGGCGCCGGCTTCGTTCTCGATCAGGATGGAAATGATGTGACGCATTTTTCTGTTTCTCCGCGCTTACAGATCTTCGCTCAGGATCATGTCGGTCAGACCCTTGCCGGCAGCGACCATCGGGAATACGTTGGCTTCGCGGCTGGTCTGGAAGTCCATGAACACCAGATCGTTCTTGTGCTCGGTAAAGGCCTTCTTCAGCGCAGGTTCGACATCCTCTGGCTTCTCGATACGCATGCCGACGTGACCATAAGCCTCGGCCAGCTTGACAAAATCGGGCAGCGAATCCATGTAGGAGCCGGAATAGCGGCTGCCATAGAACATTTCCTGCCACTGGCGAACCATGCCCAGATAACGGTTGTTGAGGCTGATAATCTTGAGTGGCAGGCGGAACTGCTTGGCTGTCGACAACTCCTGGATGCACATCTGGATCGAACCTTCACCAGTGACGACGGCGACGCTGGCATCCGGATTGGCGAACTGTGCGCCCATGGCGTACGGCAAGCCGACGCCCATGGTGCCCAAGCCACCAGAGTTCAGCCAGCGGCGCGGTTTGTCGAACTTATAGTACTGGGCCGCCCACATCTGGTGCTGGCCGACGTCGGAACAGACGATCGCTTCGCCGTTGGTGATCTCGTAGAGCTTCTGCACTACGTACTGCGGCATGATCAGGTCGCTGCCCTGCTTGTAGCCGAGGCTGTTCTTGCCCTGCCATTCAGCGATGCGGCTCCACCAGTCGGCGATCTGGGCCGCATTCGGCTTGAAAGCATCCAGCAGCTTGAGCATTTCCTCAAGGACATCGGGAACATTGCCGACGATCGGCACATCAACCTTGACGCGCTTGGAAATCGACGACGGATCGATGTCGATATGAATGATCTTGCGTGGCTCTTCAGCGAAGTTGGCCGGATTTCCAATGACACGGTCATCGAAACGGGCACCAACCGCCAGAACCACGTCGGCGTAATGCATGGCCATGTTGGCCTCGACCGTGCCGTGCATGCCGAGCATGCCGAGATTCTGCTTGTCTGTTGCCGGGAAGGCGCCAAGGCCCATCAGCGTGTTGGTCACCGGATAGCCTAGCTGGTGTGCCAGCTTGATCAGGGGTTCCGAAGCATCTGAAAGAATCGCACCGCCACCGACATAAATGATCGGCCGCTGGGCTTCGGAAAGCAGCTGCACCGCCTTCTTGATCTGCCCCAGGTGGCCCTTGACCACCGGGTTGTAGGAACGCATCTGCACTGCCTGCGGATAGTCGAATTCGGCAAGCTGGGCCGTGACATCCTTCGGGATATCCACCACCACAGGACCAGGACGACCGGTACTGGCAATGTGGAACGCTTTCTTGATCGTGTCGGCCAGATCGCGCGCATCCTTGACCAGGAAGTTGTGTTTCACGCAGGGACGCGTGATGCCGACCATGTCGACTTCCTGGAAGGCGTCGAGACCGATGGCCGGAGTCGGTACCTGGCCGGAAAGCACGACGATCGGAATCGAGTCCATATAGGCGGTGGCAATACCGGTCACGGCATTGGTCGCCCCCGGGCCCGAAGTCACCAGTGCCACCCCGACCTTCTGCGAAGAGCGCGCATAGCCGTCGGCCGCATGCACTGCAGCCTGCTCGTGGCGCACCAGAATGTGCTTGATCTGATCCTGCTTGAACAGCTCGTCATAGAGATGCAACACTGCCCCGCCGGGATAACCGAAAAGGTATTCGACCTTTTCTTCCTGCAGGCACCTGATTACAATCTCCGCACCGGTCATCTTCATCTGCATCCGCCTTGCAAACCTGGTTCTTGAAAAACGTGTAACCTTATCGGTTAGGCCTCGTTTGGTCAAGGCGCAGCCCCCTCGATCCAGCCGCTAGCACCCTGATTTTCTGAAGGAAGCCCCTCTGGCAACACAACGCGAACTGTCGGATTTTCTCGCTTCCGTCGAGCGACGCGCCTTCCGGCAGGCGACTTATGCCGTTCGCGACGACGAGAGTGCGCTCGACATCGTTCAGGATTCGATGATGAAGCTCGCAGAGAAGTATGGCGACCGGCCGCAGGCAGAGTTTCCCATGCTGTTCCAGCGCATCCTCCAGAACGGCATCCGCGACCATTACCGGCGCCACAAGGTACGTTCCACCTGGACATCGCTGTTCTCCATGCTGGCCCCCAAGGGCGAAGAGGACTATGACCCGCTGGAGACGATGGCCTGCGAAAACACCTCGAAACTGGCCAACACCCCGCACGACCAGTACGAGCAAACACAGGTAATGGCCCTGATCGAGGGCGAAATCAGCAAGCTGCCGCCACGTCAACGAGAAGCCTTCCTCATGCGTTACTGGGAAGATATGGATGTCGCCGAAACAGCGGTGGCGATGGGCTGTTCGGAAGGCAGTGTCAAGACGCACTGCTCGCGTGCCACACACGCACTGGCCACCGTGTTGAAATTGAAGGGGATTACCCTGTGAACGAACTCCACTTTGCCTTTCGCATCAGACAACATCTCAACCAGGGTTTGCAGCAAATTGACAATGACAAGATCGAGCGCCTGAAAGCGGCGCGCGAACGCGCGCTGTCGGTCCAGAAGCAGCCCGCAGCCAACCCCGTCGTGGCGCTCGCCGGCCATTTCTTCCGTTTTCACCTCGAGGGAGTACAGGCGCGTCACATACTGATGGCGGTCATTGCGGCCCTGGCAATCGGCTTCTACACCCATTGGCAGGCAGACGAGCTGGTGGCCCAATTATCGGATGTCGACAGCGCGCTGCTATCGGAAGACCTGCCGATGGACGCGTTGCTCGACCAGGATTTCGACAAATGGCTAAAAAGCTCGCAGGCGCAGTAATTCTGGCGCTCTGCCTGAGCACACCGCTGCTGGCATCGACCAACCCGGTCGTTGTCGCGACGCCGCCACAGCCAACATGGAACGCGCTCAGTGCCGAGCAGCAGAAGGTGCTGGCGCCGCTCGCCGCAGAGTGGAACAACATGGAGAACTACCGGCGCAAGAAGTGGCTGGGTGTCGCCCAGCGCTACAAGGGAATGACTCCGGAAGAGCAACAGCGCGTGCAGGAAAAAATGCGGAAATGGGCCGACATGACGCCTGCGCAACGCCTTGCAGCCCGAGAAAAATACAAAAAATTCAGGGACATGAGCCCAGAAGACAAAGAAGCCATAAAACAGAAGTGGCGGGAGTACAGAGAGCTGCCTGATGATGAAAAACAGCGACTCCGAGAGCAGCCCCGCAGCAATTCCGCCACACCCGCCGCCCCCACCGCACCGGAAAGCCAGCAACGCTGATGACCACGACCCAGATTCCCGCCCCCCCGCCGGGCATTGGCCGGCGCCTCGCCGCCATGCTCTACGAAGTTCTGCTAGTCACTGCCGTGCTTGCCGTTGCCTTTGTTCTCCCGCATGTGCTGCTCGGCGCCTTTGCCAGTATTCAGGTATCCCATGTGGTAACCAAGATCCACTTTTTTCTCGTCCTGCTGATCTATTTCTGCTGGTTCTGGGTCAACGGCGGGCAAACACTGGCAATGAAAACCTGGCGTATTCGTGTGGTTGATATTCGCGGTGGCAAGCTGCGGCCGGCCCAGGCGGTATTCCGCTACATGGCCGCCTGGTTCAGCATTGCCTGCTTCGGGATCGGCATACTCTGGGCACTGTTCGACCGCGACCGACAATTCCTGCACGATCGCATCGCCGACACCCGGATCGTCACAGCCTGATCAGGGCTGCCGCTAGCGGCGCTCTACCCACCACAACATGCCGGCTGCCGCCAGCATGAACATCAGGGATGGTGCCGCCGCACTGGTAAACGCCGGCCAGCTGTTGATCGCGCCAAGGTTGGAGAAAAGGCCATTCAGCAGGTGGAAGAGGACGCCGATCATGACGCCGGCAAATATCTTGAGGCTGACACCGGCCACCCGGTTATGGGTATAACCGAAGGGCAAGGCCAGTGCGATCATCACCAGCACGGCGAATGGATAGACGGCCTTCTTCCACTGCGCGATTTCGTAGCGCTGGGTTTTCTGCTTGTTGACGCGCAGATGCTTGATGTACGAGGTCAAATGCAGCAGGGACATGCTCTCCGGCTTAACCAGAAGAACTGCCAGAATATCGGGGTTCAGGGCCGAGCCCCAGACCAGTTCGGGCTCCGTACTGACGCTGCCGCGATTGCCGTCCAGCTTCGTTCGCACCACATTCTTCAGTTTCCAGCTGGCCGGCGGCAGGTATTCCCCTTCCTCCGCCTCACTCACCGAAAGCAGGCGCGCCTGCTTGTCGAATTCATAGATGCGGATACTGCGCAACTGGTTGTCCGGCGTTACCGCACGCACGTTCACAAAGGTCATGTCGTCCTTGACCCACAAGCCCGTCCGGTACTCCTGCGCCACCAGCTTACCGACCGCACTCAGCCGCAACTGCCGGGCCGCACGCTCTGCCGGCGGCGCAACCAGTTCGCCCATCAGCAGCGTAATCACCGCAAAGGCGGCCGCAATCTGCAGCAATGTAACGAGCAGCCGGCCGGTAGAAAGGCCGGAGGCCCGCAGAACCGTTATTTCAGAATGCCGGGCCAAGGTTGACAAGGCATAAAGTGCCCCGATCAGCACCGCGATCGGCATCAGTTCGTAAATCCGCCCCGGCAGGCGCAACAGGATGTAGCCCATGGCGTGCAGAAGCTGATAGCCGCCTTTGCCGACATCGCGCAATTCGCCGATCAGGTCGAAAAAGCTGAAGAGTGCGAGAAAGGCGACCAGCACCAGCAGCACGGCTGCGGAGACTTCCTTCGCCAGGTAGCGTTGGTAGAGTTTCATCGCCGCAGACGCAGGAAGGAAAAAACGGCAATGCGCCGGGCAAATAACAAGGGCAAGGCGATGATCATCAGCAGATGCACCGAAAGCAGCCCGACCAGCAGGGACACCCGCCCCTGCGCAACCCAGGCCTGCACCATCTGCAGCATGTTGCTGTAGATCATGTACACGAGCAGCGCCAGAATCAGGTTGGCCGAGCGACCGGCGCGCGGGTTGACGAAGGAAAGCGGTATGGCCAGCAGCGCAAGCACGATGGCCGAAATCGGTACGTTGATACGCCAGAGCAGCTCGGCCAGATCACGGCGATTATCGGAACGCAGCAGGTCCAGCGACGACTCCCCGGCAACCGTGCGTTCGATGCCGCGTGCTTCGCGCGTCTCGACCCGCAGGGCGTAACGGTCGAAATTCATGATCCTGAATTCGGGGGTTCCGGGAACCACCTCGTAGCGGCGCCCCTCTTCCAGCACCATGAAGCGATCGCCATTCTCGGCAGTCTCCTGATAGCCCTTGCTGGCCATGGTTACGCCGAGCTTTCCGTGCTGAACGGCACTGATGAAGACATTTCTGACGAAAGTCTGGTCTTCGCCAATGGCTTCGACGAAAACGACACGTTCGGTCGATGCTGCCTCCTTGAAGCTTCCCGGCGCCACCTGCGAGGCGTCGCTGCGCACCTGCATTTTCTGCTTGAACTCGGCACTCATCCGGTTAGACCAGGGCGACAGCACCAGCGTGAGCGCAGCAATAGCCACCACGAGTGGTACGGCAAAAACCAGCACCGGGCGTATCCAGGCGGTCAGGGAAAGGCCGGAAGAAAACCAGACGACCATTTCCGAGTCGCGGTAGCTCCGTGACAAAGACAACAAAATGGCGACAAACAGGGTCAGCGAGAGCAAATACGCAGAATAGTTCAAGGCAGCAAAACCGAGCAAAGCCAGGACGGCTTCGGAAGAGACCTTGCCAGCCGCTGCATCACCCAGCAGGCGAATTGCCTGAATGGAGACCATGATGGCAAAAAGCGCGACAAAGATGCCGGCGGCAGAATGTGCGAATTCGCGCCTGACGGCACGCTGGAAAACCATGCTTTGACTTCTGCGAAAAGCTGCGGTGATAATCAGGTTTCTGCTGAAAACCTGCATAAAGGAGCGGCAAGTGGAATTTAGCATAAAAAGCGGAAGTCCGGAAAAGCAGCGCAGCGCCTGCGTCGTCGTCGGCGTCTTCGAACCACGCAAGCTGACCCTTCCCGGCGAACTGCTGGATAACGCCTCTCACCACCACATTTCCGACATCATTCGCCGTGGCGATATGGAGGGAAAGGCGGGCACCACGCTGCTCCTGCATAATGTCCCGGGCACCCTGTGCGACCGCGTCCTGCTGGTCGGTCTCGGCAAGGAAAAGGAATTCCGCGAAAAGGAGTTCTGCCAGGCCATCCGCGTCGCCGTCAAAACCCTCAACGAGACGGGTTCCTTCGATGGCACCGTCTTTCTCACCGAAACCCCGGTCAAGAAACGCAGCGTCGCGTGGCGCGTGCGGCAGGCGGTCATCGTTGCGCAGGAAACCACTTATCGTTTTGACCAGTTCAAGAGCAAGAAGGATGAAGTACGCCGCCCGCTGCGCAAGCTAACCTTCGCCGTCGAACGGCGCAACGAGCTCACCCCTGCCGAAGAAGCACTGGACCAGGGACTCTCGATCGCCGAAGGCATGGCGCTGGCGAAAAACCTAGGCAACCGGCCCGGCAATGTCTGCACGCCAACCCACCTCGCCGAAACGGCCCAGGAAATGGCGCAGGAACACGGCCTTGAATGCCAGGTGCTGGAACGTGCCGACATGGAAGCACTGGGCATGGGTTCGCTGCTTTCCGTCGCCAAGGGATCGGTGCAGCCCCCCAAGCTGATCGTCCTCCAGCACAAAGGCGGCAAGGCCGACGAAAAGCCGCTGGTGCTTGTCGGCAAGGGCATCACCTTCGACACCGGCGGCATCTCGCTCAAACCGGGCGCCGAGATGGACGAAATGAAGTTCGACATGTGCGGCGCTGCGAGCGTGCTTGGCGCCATCAAGGCCGCCGCGCTGATGAAACTGCCGATCAACCTGACCGTTGTCGTCCCCACCGCCGAGAACATGCCGGGCGGTGCCGCCAGCAAACCGGGCGACATCGTTACCTCGATGTCCGGCCAGACCATTGAAATTCTCAACACCGATGCCGAAGGGCGCCTGATCCTGTGCGACGCGCTGACTTACGTCGAACGTTTCGAGCCCGACACGGTGATCGACGTGGCAACCCTGACCGGCGCCTGCGTCATCGCCCTCGGCCACGTCGCCAGCGGGTTGTTTGCCAACAAGGAGGGGCTCGCCCGCGACCTGCTGGAAGCCGGCGAGGAAGCCAACGACCGCGCCTGGCACATGCCGCTGTGGGACGACTACCAGGAGCAGCTCAAGAGCAATTTTGCCGACATGGGCAATATTGGTGGCCGTGCGGCCGGATCGGTCACGGCCGCCTGCTTCCTCTCGCGGTTTGCCAAGAAGTTCGACTGGGCCCATCTGGACATTGCCGGTACCGCGTGGAAATCCGGCGGTGACAAGGGCGCCACCGGCCGGCCAGTACCGCTCCTGACCCACTATCTGCTGCAGCGCGCCGGAAAGCTCAATTGACCCAGGTTTTTTTCTACCACGGCGCCACCGACCGCATCCTCGCTGCGGCAGGGCTGATCGCCAAGGCCTGCGCCCAGAAGAAGGCGCTGCTCGTCTATGCGCCGGACCCGGCCGTAGCCAGCGCGCTGGATCGCGCCTTGTGGGTCCATAGCCCGACCAGCTTCCTGCCGCATGTTGCAGCCGAATCGCCGCTGGCCGGCGAAACCCCCGTTCTCATCACCGGCAATCTTGATGTACTGCCGCAGGATGAACGCCTGATGAACCTTTCGGCGGAGGTGCCTCCCGGCTTCTCGCGATTTACCAGCCTCATCGAAGTCGTCAGCGAGGCTCCGGAAATACGACAACCGGCGCGTGAGCGCTTCAAGTTCTACAAGGATCGGGGCTACGAGATACAGACCCTCGATCTCGCTGGGAAAGCCTGATGAGCACTGACGATATCGTCTCCCGTGCCGACTCCCTGATGCGCCGACGCAGCTTCATCGCCACGCGGCCGGCCGTGGAAACGGTATCGCTTGAAGACTTCCCGCAGCTTACGGAAGAAGCAAGCCCCCCGGCAGAAGACGACATTCCGGTGCTGACCGAGGAAGTCCTGCCGGAGATGCCGGCCGCATCGGTGCAACGCGACCGGTTTGACGAAACCCTCGCCGCACGTCTGGCCTCCGAGTTCGCCCATGCGCTGGAGCGGCGGCTTGCCGCCGAGTTGCCAAGCCTGGTCGAAGCCAGCCTGGCGGTACTTGAGGCCGACTTGCGTCGAGGCATCCTCGATACCGCCGACAGCACGATCAAGGATTTCCTTGCCCGCCGGGAACAGTTGCGCCTACCGCTCGAAGAACCTGACCAGACGAGCTGAACCCATGAACGTCGCAACGCGGCAAGCCGACGCCCCCAGGAAAAGAAGCCAGATGCGTCGCTTGTCGCTGGTGGTCACTGTATTCATCGCGATTCTGGCCGCCTTTTTTCTCCGCCCGCAACCCGGCCCGCCGATCCGCATCGGCGTACTGCACTCATTGACCGGGACCATGGCCAGCAGCGAGGCGCCGCTGGTCGATGCAGTTCGCCTGGCCGTGGAAGAGATCAACGCCGCTGGCGGACTGCTCGGTCGCCAGGTGGAACTGCAGGTCGTCGACGGGCGCTCGGACTGGACCACCTTCGCCAACGAAGCCGAACGCCTGATCAGCGAAGAGAAGGTCAGCGCCCTGTTTGCCTGCTGGACATCGGCCTGTCGGAAGGCGGTCAAGCCGGTCGTCGAAAAACACCAGCACCTGATGTTTTACCCGGTTCAGTACGAAGGCCTGGAGCAATCCGCGCACATCGTCTACACCGGTTCAGCGCCCAACCAGCAGATCATCCCGGGGACACGCTGGGCCTTCGACCACCTGGGCAAGCGTGCCTATCTGATCGGTTCCGACTACATCTTTCCGCGCACCGCCCACCGCTACATCCGCGACCTCGCTGCCGTCAGTGGCGGCACGATCCTGGCCGAACATCTGCTGCCACTCGGGGCGCCGACCCGTTCGGCACAGATCGAGGAAATCCGCCGCCTGCAGCCGGACGTGATCTTCAATACGCTCAATGGCGACAGCAACCTCCACTTTTTCAGGGCCCTGCGCGACGCTGGCCTGGAAAAGACTCCGGTGCTTTCATTCAGCATTGCCGAGGATGGCCTGACCGCCATGGGGCCTGATGCCTTCCACCCCTCGCACTATGCTGCATGGAGCTATTTCCAGAGCCTGCCGAGTGCGAGCAATCGCCGCTTCGTCACCGCTTTCAAGGCACGATTCGGCGCTGACCGCGTCACCAGCGACCCGATCGAAGCGGCTTATGTCGGCGTTCTGCTCTGGGCGCGGGCGGTGCGCGAAGCCGGTACCGAGATCCCCGAACACGTCAATCGCAGCATCGTCCGTCAAAGCGTTGCCGGCCCCTCCGGTGTCGCCGCCATCGACGGTGCGACGCGCCACCTGTGGAAAACTTTTCGCATCGGCCGGGCGCTTGCGAATGGGCAGTTCGCCGAAGTCGTCTCGTCGGAAGAAACCGTCCGCCCGACGCCGTTTCCGGGCTATCGCGGCTTTGCCGACTGGCAGGGGATTTCTGTTGCGCTGGAAGCCAAAAGTGACGCCGATCACCGGGGGCAACCGTGAGCGCCCTGTTGATCCGGCGCCGACTGTGGATCGCCTTCCTCGTTGTCGCTGTACTGCCACTGATGGGCATCAGCTGGTTCTACCTGGCATCGTTCGAGCGTGCGCTGACGGCCAGTGTGTTGCAAACCGTGTCCTCGATTGCCGACAAGAAAAGCGATGAAATCGACGACTTCATCAACGAACGGATCGCCGATGCAAAGATCGCCAGCCAGCACGAGCAATTGCCCCAAGCCCTCGCCGATCTCGGTGCCGCCTTCCGCCGAGGCGGCCTGCCCGCAGCAAGCGCCATCGAGTACCGTTACGCACGCTGGCTGGCTGGCCTCACCGAGCTTTCCCGCCATGGTCGCTACCACGACCTGCTGCTGATCGACGCAAGTGGCAACATCATCCTGTCCCTGGCGCGCGAAAGCGACCTCGGCACCAACCTCATCGATGGCCCCTACCGCAGCAGCGGTCTCGCGCAGGGTTTCCGCCAGGCGATGCAAATGCTGCACGCCGACCTGACCTCTTTCGCCCCCTATGCGCCTTCGAGCAATCGAGATGCCGCTTTCGTCGTTGCCCCGATCCTAAGCGGCGGCCGCCCGGTCGGGGCGCTGGCACTGCAACTCAACATCGAGGCTTTCTCTGCGGTCCTCTCCGACCGTACCGGACTCGGCCAGAGCGGCGAAATCGTGCTGGCAAAAAGTGAAGGGGCAGACGCCGTCTTTACCGCCCGGCACCTGCTACGCAGCCAGGACGCCGCACAACCAGGGCTGGTACCCCTTGCCGAAGCCCCCTATCCGCTGCGCCAGGCGCTGGCCGGAGAAAATGCGCGCGGCATCACCACCGATTACGCGGGCAATTCCGTCGCCGCCGCCTGGCGTTACCTGCCCGCACTCCACTGGGGCATGGTCGTCAAGGTCGATACCGAAGAAGTTTTTGCACCGGCACGTGAAGTCCGCCGGCTTGCCCTGCTGACGCTGGTCATCCTGCTCGCCTTCGCAGTCGTTGCCGGCACCCTCCTCGGCCGCCGCATCGTCCGTGCTGAAAAGCAGCTCCGTGCCAGCCATGGGCAGTTCAAGGAAGCCCAGCGTATCGCCGCCATTGGCAGTTGGGCTCTTGATTTGCATAGCTACCGCCTGGAGTGGTCGGACGAAATCTTCCGCATTTTCGAGATCGACCCGGCACAGTTCGCTGCCTCTTACGACGCCTTTCTGGCACTGGTGCACCCGGAGGACCGGGAGCGCGTTCGCGAGACCTACGACGAGTCGGTCAAGTTCCGCCTGCCCTACGAGATCACCCACCGCCTGTTGATGCCGGACGGGCGCATCAAGCACGTGCAGGAGCGCTGCGAAACGCTCTACGCCGCCGACGGAACACCGCAGCTGTCGCGCGGCACCATTCAGGACATTACAGCGGCCGTGGCCGCCAGCGAAGCACTCGAGCTTTACGCCAGCGTCTTCAAGGCCAGCGGCGAAGCCATCGTCATCACCGACCGGGACAATCACATCCTGGCAGTCAACCCGGCGTTCACCCGCCATACCGGCTACACGCTTGATGAGATTCGCGGCCAGAACCCTCGGGTGCTGGCATCCGGCCATACCCCGCGAGAAACCTACCAGACACTCTGGGCCTGCCTCAACGCCAGCGGCTTCTGGCAAGGCGAGCTTTCCGACCGGCGCAAGGACGGCACCATCTATCCGAAATGGACGACCATTTCGGTCATCAAGAACGAAGCAGGAGCGGTGACGCACCACATCGCCAGCTTCACCAATATCAGCGAACGCAAGGCGGCAGAGGAACGCATCAACCAGCTGGCGCATCACGATGCGCTGACCGGCCTGCTCAACCGATTCAGCCTGGAAAACCGGCTGGAGCAAGCGCTGCTCTCGGCCCGTCGCCAGCGTACGCAACTGGCGGTGATGTTCATCGACATGGACCACTTCAAGCTGATCAACGACACGCTCGGGCACCACCTCGGCGACCTGCTGCTGATCGAAGTGGCCCGACGCCTGCAGACCTGCGTGCGGGAAAGCGACATCACCGCGCGCCTGGGCGGCGACGAATTCGTGGTCGTCCTCACCGCCATGGGCGACAGCATGGCGGCGGCGGCCATTGCCGGTGAGATCGTCACGGCACTGAGCCAGCCGTACGCAATAGACCGTCACACACTTCACACCAGCCCGAGCGTCGGCATCAGCGTCTTCCCGAGCGATGGCCAGGATGTCGAGGTGCTGATGAAGAACGCCGACACGGCAATGTACGATGCCAAGCGACGCGGCCGCAGCAACTACCAGTTCTTTACCGCCGCCATGACGGCAGCGGCAGGCGAACGGCTGGAACTGGAGCACGGGCTGCGCGATGCATTGGCAAACAAGCGTTTCGAGTTGCACTACCAGCCGCAAATATGTAGCAGCGATGGCCGGATTTGCGGCGTCGAGGCGCTGGTGCGCTGGCGCCATCCCGTGCGCGGATTGATCCCCCCGGACAAGTTCATCCCCGTTGCCGAGGAAACCGGGCTGATCGCCCCCCTCGGCCACTGGGTACTGACGGAAGCCTGCCGGCAGCTGGCGGCATGGCAGGCACAGGGGATAGACGACGTGTGCATGGCCGTCAACCTTTCAGCCCACCAGCTGCGCGCACCGGACCTGGTCGAGCAAGTCCGCACTGCCATGATGGCGCACGGTATCGGCACAGGTGCGCTGGAGCTGGAGGTGACGGAATCGGCGGCCATGGACAATCCGGAACGCGCCATCGACCAGTTGCGGGCCTTGCGCGACCTGGGCGTGCTGCTGGCCATTGACGATTTCGGTACCGGCTACTCCTCGCTGGCCTACCTGAAGTTGCTGCCGATCCAGACCCTGAAGCTTGACCGCGCTTTCGTCCGCGATATCGAAAGCGACGAAAACGACGCTGCCATCAGTGCCGCAACGCTGGCACTGGCCCACACCCTCGGCCTCAAGGTGGTTGCCGAGGGCGTTGAAACCGAAGCCCAGCGCGCCTTCCTGATCGCCCATCAATGCGACATCCTGCAGGGCTTTCTTTTCAGCAAGCCACTCGCCGCCGAACAAGCGACGATTTTCCTGGCAAACCACCGGGCAGCGCGGGCAAACCAAGAGTTCGCCGGGGACGATCCGGTATAATCAGCGGTTTATCGCAGACCCTCCCCCTTCGTATGGAACTCGCCAAAAGTTTTGAACCGGCCGAAATCGAACGCCGGTGGTACCCGCAATGGGAAGAGAACGGCTATTTCAAGGCTGGCCTCGACACCACGAATACCGACGCTTTCTGCATCCTGCTGCCGCCGCCGAACGTCACCGGTACGCTGCACATGGGCCACGGCTTCAACCAGGCGATCATGGACGCCCTCACCCGGCACTACCGGATGCTCGGCCACAACACGCTGTGGCAGCCCGGCACCGACCACGCCGGCATCGCCACGCAGATCGTCGTTGAACGCCAGCTCGACGCGCAGGGCATTTCGCGCCACGACCTTGGCCGCGAGAAGTTCCTGGAGAAGGTCTGGGAGTGGAAGGAATACTCCGGCAACACCATCACCAAGCAGATGCGCCGGCTGGGCACCTCGCCCGACTGGACGCGCGAGCGCTTCACGATGGACGCCGGCCTGTCCAAGATCGTCACCGAAACCTTCGTCCGCCTGTTCAACGAAGGCCTGATCTACCGCGGCAAGCGCCTGGTCAACTGGGACCCGAAGCTGCACACCGCCGTCTCCGACCTCGAAGTCGTCCAGGAAGAAGAAGACGGCTTCATGTGGCACATCCGCTATCCGCTGGCGGATGACAGCGGTAGCCTGGTCGTGGCCACGACGCGTCCGGAAACCATGCTCGGCGACACCGCCGTCATGGTGCATCCGGAAGACCCACGCTACCAGCACATGATCGGCAAGATGGTGAAACTGCCGCTGACCGACCGTGAAATCCCGATCATTGCCGACAGTTACGTCGACCTCGAATTCGGCACCGGCTGCGTCAAGGTCACGCCGGCGCACGACTTCAACGACTACGCGGTTGGCCAGCGCCACAACCTGCCGATCATCTCGATCCTGACGCTGGACGCCAAGATCAACGACAACGCGCCGGCGAAATATCGCGGTATGGACCGCTTCGACGCCCGCAAGGCCGTCGTTGCCGACCTCGAGGCGCTGGGCGTGCTGGAGAAGACCGACAAGCACAAGCTCAAAGTACCGCGCGGCGACCGTACCGGCGTCGTCATCGAGCCGATGCTGACCGACCAGTGGTTCGTCGCCATGAGCAAACCCGGCGCTGACGGCAAGTCGATTACCCAGAAGGCGCTTGACGTGGTGGCTTCCGGCGAGATCAAGTTCGTGCCGGAGAACTGGGTCAATACCTACAACCAGTGGCTGAACAACATCCAGGACTGGTGCATCTCGCGCCAGTTGTGGTGGGGCCACCAGATTCCGGCCTGGTACGGCGTGAACGGTGAAGTCTTCGTTGCGCACAGCGAGGAAGAAGCCCGCGCCCAGGCCGACAAGCTCGACTATGCCGGCCCGCTGACGCG
>JBAYVG010000026.1:0-37897 GCA_041674785.1 Rhodocyclaceae bacterium | reverse complement strand
GTCCTTTGATGGACGCCGACCCATCCGACATGGCCCGCCCCCCTTTGGTGCATGGGGCCATGCATCTCGTCAAGCGTCCTGTCCGACTTCGCAAGGTTGCAGGCGCGGCATGCGCATGCTGTGTTTGCGTAGCTGTGAGCACCACCACGAGACAGCGGCATCACATGGTCAAGCTCTGGCGCGTTCGCCGCATAGGTGCCGCGTAGTTCTCTTGTCTCGCTGTCCTAGCTACCCGCTTTTGATTTCGCGCCCTGACTGCAATGCAGCATGGGCACGCTTCCATGGGTGCGCTGCCGTACAGATGGCAGGATTGAATCCCGCAGTCCTGGCATTCGGTGACCTTGGCTACTGCCCTATGTAGGGCCTGCCTCGCCTCAGATGCGGCGGCTCTGCTGGCCTGCCGTCTGCGCTCGTTGCAATCCTTGCACTCTGTTCTGTCAGGGTTGCGCGACCCGAAGGCGTCACCACAGCCCGCGCAGTAGGCCGCTCGGTATTCGCATAGAGTCTTTCGGTCCGCAGGCCACGGGGCAGCATCTCGCGCCGCCTTAGCCGCATCTACCTTGCATCCCATCGAACACCAGCGATTGCGCGAGCCCTTCGCCGCATTTGTCCCGCTCATCTTGCGATGGGCATCCTTGCCGCACTGCTCGCACTTGAACCAGCTAGCCGGGTTGCGCCGTTCGCTTTGCACCTCTGCGCGTGGGAGATGGCCGGCCTTTCTGCCCTGCGCCAGCCAGCAACACTTCTGGCTGCAATAGTGGGTGGCGCGTGCCCGCGTGAAGTCGTCGCCGCACTGGAGGCACCGCTTTACCAGCGGTGCCAGCGATGCGCTTTGGCTTGCAACCCTCGCACCGTAGCCGTGGGCGGCCAGGCCCAATAATTGCGGGCAGGGTAACGCCACACCCGCAGCGCAGGCGCGCATAATTCTCATCAGCCATTTGCCGACTCCAGATCGGTAGGGGGTCAGAAGCCCGGTCAGCGCGTCAACGCTCCGGGCTTCGTCTTTGGTGCCGACGCTCAGTCGGCTATGGGGAATCCGTCAACCCCGAACCGCACCTTGGGCTTGATGCCCTGTTGCTCCAGCGTGATGCGGGCGTGACAGTCTTTGTGGACGCTGCGCAGATTCAGCGGGTCGTCTGTGCCGCCTTGCGCCTTGGGCTTGATGTGGTCAACGTGGGTGGCTACCTTCAGGCGCTTCCTGCCGCCTTGGCATTGGTCGCACTGGCATAGGTGGCTGTCTCGGTCTAGGATGCGCAGCCTTAGTTTGTCCCACGCTGCTCCGTACCCGCGCGCCTGGCGGGATTCCTTGCTCCACGCCATGCCTTCACGCTGCCGGTGTTGCTGGCTCGGGGTCGCCTGGCTTCCATGTAGGGGCGCGGTAGTGGGGTGGGAATTCTGGCTCCGGCGGCAGGCTGGCCGCTATCTCGCTCAGGCGCTTGGAGAAGTCGGCCAGCCACTGCATTAAGTCGTTCACTGTCAGCCAGCCTTTATCCGAATGCCGCGCATGCATGTTGCAGCTACCTTGTCCGGATCTGGCGTCAGTCCGGTGATCTTGGCGAACAGGGCCACGCCAGAGATGTACCAGCGCACCCACGGTGCAACCTTCACGGTCAGGGTGATGCTTGCCGTACTCATCCCACAAGCCCCAGATAAGGCGACCGTCCTGCGCTGTCTGTCCTGTCGTTGCAGGTGGTCAGGCCGGCCAATGCGGGCTTGGCGGTGGTAGATGGCTCGCGCAGTCTTTCCGCCAGCGCGTACAAAGCCGGATCATCGGGCCAGCGGATGGTGTGCGGGCCTGGCGTGCAATCGATGGTCATGCAGCCATCCGCGTACTCGACCACGTTGCCCGTCATGATGGGCGCATCGGGCAGGCGTTCGCCGGAACCGTCACCGAATAGCTGGTGCGCGTCCAGTTCAACCCGGCCACCAACTTGATACCCGGTCGCCTTGTCTGTCAGGCCAGCCCACATGGCGCCCATCTGGTTTAGAAGGGTCCGCACATCGTCAGCAGGCGCAATGCCTGCCAAGTCAGCATCAGTCATACTGTCACCAAATGGAACGGGCCACGCACGCCAGCACTCATGGCCTCGGCACACTCCAGCGACTTGCGGACACGGGCAGCAGCATCGCCTGTGCTGACGTATAGCGCACCCTTGGCGAACGATTCGCCGCAGCCAACAGCATCGAACTGCGCCGCAGCTTCGCCCACCTGATAGTCGGCATCAATGCGGAAAAGCCGGCCAGCATGCCCGACAAGAAAGACGCCGGCCTGCTCTTCGCCTTCCTTGGCGCGGGCAAAGCCGCCATCTTTCAGACACTTTCGCACGGCGTCGATGAAGTCGGTAACCATGAACTTCATCAGGTCGGTATCGGGGTGGCGCTTGGGGATGTTCAGGCTGTAGCGCAGAAGCTGCCCCATGCGGAAACTCGTGGTGAACCCGAAGGCCAAGCCGTCGCGCTCCCATACCTTTAGGTCATTTCGGACCACAAGGTCAAGGCCACCAACACCGGCGCTGTCGCCGCCAATCGTCACCTTTCCCTCGTGGACGAGTCCTACGATACATGTCATGTTTCACACTCCGGGGTTGATAAAGGGCGGCAGCACATCCCGCCATTGGGCGATTGCCCTTCACATGCGGCCCGTTGCGGGTTGCATGTCTGTGCCGCCTTGGGGCGGGTTCCGTGCCCAGCCAGCCCAGGGCATCAGGCTATAGGAGGTCCGCCGGAGCGGCACGCTTGGGCTAGCGTGGAAGGCGGAGGCCGTGGCGGGACTCGAACCCGCGACCACCCTGCTGTTCGCTAGGGGCTCTGCCGTCTGAGTTTCACGGCTATGTGGATAACTTGCGGATATGTACCGCTTGTCGGATAGTTTGATGTATTACGTTATTTCGCTTGAACTGCGATTGTTTGCGTATTACATTAACTGCATCAACACACCGGAGCGCAACATGCAAACAGCCCAAACGATCCTTCAGCAACTCGGCGGCAATCGCTTCTGCGCCATGACCGGCGCTACCAACTTTGTCGGCCGCGAAGATGGCCTGTCGTTCAAGGTCGGCCGCAATGCAAAGCGTGTCACCCACGTCCGCGTTACCCTGACGCCCGCCGATCTGTACGAGGTCGAATATCTGGCGATCCGTGGAACCACCATCCGCCCGGTCGCCAAGTCGGAAGGCGTCTACGCCGACATGCTGCGCGATGACTTCACCCGCGAAACCGGCCTCTACACCAGCTTCTGAAAGGGGACGCCATGAACACCAAAGACCCAGAACACACAATGGTCGTCGATATGACGGTGACGGCAAAGCGGGGCAGCTTCAGCCTCAAGAAAACCACCGCCTGCCGGGTGACACCAAAACGCATCTACACCATCGGCGGCCTCGTGTTTGACCGCCAAACCGGCCGGGAAGTCACGAGCCTTGAAATGCGCGCGTATGCCAACTATGTGAACCTTGCCGACATTTCCAGTCTGCGGAAGCGTGAGCCAGCATGAAGCCCGCAGCGAAGCGCCCGCCTGGCCGTCCGGTAGTCCCGCCTGAACTGCGGCAGCGCGTAGGCACCATCCGGCTGACAGAGGATCGCTGGGCGAAGTTCGCGGCTCTTGGCGGTGTGGACTGGCTCCGATCAGCCATAGACCGCGCCAAGGTCAAGCCGTCTTTGTAGTGCTGGGCAAGTGCGCCACCGTTGCATCGCGTGCTTTGGTGTGTGTGGCGACTGCCCTAGCGGGGGTGCGCGCGTTGATTGCGCGGGAATTTGGTGCCTCAGGAGGGATTCGGACCCTCGACCTACCGCTTACAAGGCGGTTGCTCTACCGGACTGAGCTACATCGGCGTGTTGGTTTGCCACTCTGGCCGGGCGCTAACCCGGCGACGACCGAATTCCTCGGCACCCAAGTTTTCTAGGCTTGGACTTTCGCCGCAGAGGGGCAAAGTATCGCGGCTGGTGCGCCGGCCGGGAACCCCCAACCGCAACCGCGATGCTTTGCGCTTCTACCGAATTTTGGGGCGAGTTCTGCCCATCAAGGTGTTGACCCCCAGCCACAACAGCCGGGCGCTTGACTCGACAGACTGCCGGGCACTCCGGCTGAACCTCGCGCTGGTTCGGTTGCGCGAACATAACATACCGCGCCAGTAGTTGTCAATAGAGGGCCGATTTGATGCTCCGCTGCCCGCCAAACAGGTCACCCAAGCAGCGCCGGATGTGGGCATGAATGGCATGTGCGCCCAGCGGCTTGGGCCATTCCCCGGTCCCAGCGCAGGCATCGCACTTGCGGTTTGTCAGGCTTGGGGCGTCGGGCAGGCGCAGGAACATGCGGCCATCGCATGCGGGGCATTTGGGCGCGAGCCAGTGATACAGGGCCGGGCTGAGCAGATCGGTATCAACGCCGTTTTCCCGCGCCCACTCGGTCAGCAGGCCCAAGGTGGCGTTGCGCCCGCCTAGCCTTGCCGCACAGGCCCGCATGGCGCTGGCGTGCCATACCATCGCCTCAATGGTCGCCCGGCGCAGATCGGGCTTGCCCTTCTTGTCAGGGATTTCCGCTGCCCGCTTGGCAATGTCTGCCGCCGTCCGCTTGCGGGGCTTGTCGATCTTGTCCCACTGCCCGCGAAGGTGGACTAGCGCCTCTGCGAGCTGGTGCCGCTTGGCGACCATGGCGGCAGCCCCGATAACGTCAGCCTGGCCGCGCCTGTGGGGCGAGAAGGTCATATCTGACGTGTTGGTAGCCGCCGTGTACCGTTCTTCAACGGTTGGTGGATCTTGCGTGTCGATTGCCATGCCATGCCCCTTATGTTTCGTCGCGCAGTTGCCTTGCGCGCGGGTTGCTTTGCCTATGCCCTACAATTCGATGTCCAGTCGAGTTGTACGGAAGGCGCTGGGGTCGTGAGGCTCCGGCGCTTTCTTTATTCCTCCAGCGCGATCAGCAGGCCGATTCCGGGGGCGGCCATCAGGATCGTCCACAAAAAAGCAAACGTGCCGCGCTCGTCATTCCATTCGACAACGCGGTAGCTTGCCCCGAACAGCCACAGCATCACATCAGCGATAGCCGCCAGCATCGGGGCGAAGATCACCAACACGGCAAAGTAGCCAAGGCACAGCCCTAGGAGGTTGCGTAGCCAGTTCATGGCGCACCTCCTAGCCACGGATCGCGGATGACTTCCCCGTGGGCGTCTACCCATGCCGGCTCAGGCAGTGGCAGGGCGCACAGCTGGCGAACGTGGGCCTCGCCTCGCTTTGTCACCCGCCATGTGCGTTCGGCGTCGGCGTTGGGCGCGATAAGGCCGGCCGCCAGAAATCGGTCGATCGCATCGCGGACTGCCGGCGCTTCCAGCCGTTCATGTGGCTCCGGGCTGTAGTAGCAGTGCAGCAGCACTTCGATGTCGCTTGGACTCATGGTGTTCATGGCTTCTCTACATTTTCAGGCTTCACCCAATGGCACACGTCGCAGAAGAAGCACAGCCAGCGCATCTGCAGCCCGCGCATCCTGCCGCCCGCCATTGGGTTGTTCATCCACGCGAACGATGGTGTCCAATACCACCACGCGTGCCCCATCACGGTCTTTGTCTCGCCCAGCGCAGGACTTTTAGCGGCGCATCCATATATCACCCTCATTTCGCGGCCCTCCTTATCTCCGCCCTGCGCAGGCGGTCAGTCAGATAGCGCAAATACCATTGCATCTGTATCAGTTCCGCCCTCAAATCCGTGTGCTGTTGGCCGACTTGCTCGCCATCAATTAGTACCGCCAGAAACAGGCGGGCCAGCGGTTCACCTTGGTTTGCCAGAGCCCACGCTTCCGCTTTTGTGCGCCGCCTCATGTCAGCCCTAGGTTTCATGGCGCAATCCACAAATGGCAGTCACCAAAATTGACCGCATCCGCGCCTGCTGATTCCCTGAGCCTTTCAATCCGGCTGCCGTTCTCCCATGCCACCATGCGGGTTACCTGGCCTTCGGTCATGCGGAAAGGCCCGATTGCAGCACCGGCAATGTCTCGCATTCGGACAAGCTCGGCGCGGATGCTCTGGAATACATCTCTGCGCAGAGTCGGCGCGGAAGGTCGTTGGACAAGCCCGCTGCGGTATGTGGGCCACTTTGGTTCTGGCGGCCTTGGACCGCGCGGCCAAGAGTCTGCGAGCCACGCCCTCAGCGCCTCGTGCTGCCGGATGAACTCTTCATGTTCTTCATCCTCTTTTTTGCTAGCCGCATCCCTGGCTGCGCATTGCTCCTCGTACCGCTTTATCGCGGCTTCGTCTTTTGCCTTGCACGCCTCCAGCAGTTGCGGCATGAAAAGGTCAAGATCGGCAAGCCCCTTGGTGTATGCGGCAAGGGCGCGCTTGTGGTCGGTCTCGATCACGATGATGAATCGGTCGTTCATGGCTTGCCTTTCCAGTCAATCGCCAAAATCATGGCGGCGAAAAGTAGCCACAGCAGGCCAGCCCATGCATGGTCAGACGCAAACCACACATTGGCGCAAACGATGGCCACACAGGAAAGAATGTTCACTGGCACACCTCACATTCCCCATCTCCACCCGTGCATCCGCCCTGTAGGGGGGTGTCGCTGGTGAGGTCGAGTAGTTGGCCAGTTAGCGGATGGCCGATCTTCTGGCCGCGCTTGATGCCGAAGTCCTTGCCCTTGATCTTGACCATCCGGCCGTCTGGGTGGTGCCACACGATGCCTTCGATGTCGCGGGCGGCAAGGTATCCGCGCAGGCCGTCAAAGGTGCGCGGGGCGTCGGCCAGCACATCGCGGCCATGCGGGATCAGCACATGCCGGTCGAACTTCTCCGGGTTGCTCTGCACCTTCGGGCCGCACAGTTCATAGGTGCCGTCCGCGTCTGGATAGGTCGGCGGCAGGGTGTCAACCGTTGGTAGGCCTTGCAGCCACGCCAGCCCTTCCCGGTGGCGCGCATCGTCGGGGCCATCGCCCACGGGGAGCCAGCCCGGCCAGTGCCCCGTCACCGGGTCCGCGTCCTGTGCCGGTTCAAAGCCTGCTGGCGGCGTCTTGCCTGCCTTGGCGTCGTACCGCTTGAACAGCCTGCCGCTGCGGATCATGCAGCAGGTTCCATCGTGTTTGCGCGTTGCCACGCCTTCACCAGCGGCCACCCATTCAGCGCCCGGCACGATTTCATCGCGCACTAGACGGTCGCCGTCATAGTTGCGCTGGAAAAGAGAAACTGTCTTTTTCATCGGCTCACCTCCGCGCCCAGCAAGGATCAGCCCACACCACCGTAAGCCCTGCGCATGCGGGAAGGGCGCTTGAAGGGGGTTCGGTTGCGATGTTGTACGGGAACTGCGGCTCTGGAATCGCCATCTCCGGGCCATCGGATGGGCGGCGCAGGCTCACCGTTACCGTGGCGTCGGTTCCGCCTGTGGTCAGCATCGGGCGGCCATCCACCGTCCACGTCACATCGGCTGCGCTGCCGTTAGTGGTCAGCGTCCATTTCGCAGGCTCTGGCGCTTTGGCGGGCTCTTCGGGTTTGATGCGGTAGCGGTCGGGCGGCTGCACCCATCGCGGCGCGGGAATCTCAAGCCACGGCCCGCTATCTCCGTTCTCCCGGCACTGAATCACCTTACCGGCTTCCTGTGCAGCCTTTAGGGATGCGTAGGGGTCGGGCTCGGGGCGGATGCGGTAGCGGTCGGGCGCAGCGGGGTAGTAATTGCCACTCTTGTCCCACCAATTACCATCGTCATCCCGGTACTGCACCACTTGCCCAGCCATGAATGCCGACCGGAAGTAGGCGTGGGGGTCACGCGCTGCCGCGTTCACGTTTTCGATTGCCATGATTGCTCCTTGGGGGTTACTTGGACTTGACCAACTTAACGCTCGTACCGTCCCCGCTGTGCTTCAGCAGGGCAAAGGCGTTCTCAATGGCCGTAGCGAACTCTTGCGCTTGGGCCTCGCTCGTGAAGCACTCAACCACCGGATGCGTGTCTCCGTGCCACATGCCGGTGCGGGCACGCCATCGCACCTCCCACAGTTGCACGGCGTCAACCTCGCGCATTTCGTTGGTGGCAGGGGCCATCAGTTTCTTGAACCACAGGCGCATGCTCTTGCTCCTATCCAATCGCCGCAGTCGGTGCGGCTCCGCTTACTTGTTCTAGCGCCCACTGCGCAGCCCTGCGGAAGATGCTCATAGCAGGTAGCCCTTGCTCTGCATGAAGTCGATAGGGTGCTTAGCCGACTTCCGAACGTTGCACGTAGGGCAAAGAAGTTGAATGTTGCTAGGCTCGTGCGCACCTCCGCGCGCCAGCGGCACGATGTGGTCAACATGAAACTTTGAGGCAATGTCACAGCAACACGCCACGCATTTCCATCGTTGCAAGGCTCCTAGCTTTTTGATCGTTCCTCTAGGTAAGCGAGCAACGATGGCTCCGCGCCTCTTCCTAGACCACTCCCTAGCCTTGTCTGGGTGCGCTTTGATGTAAGCCCGGCGTTTTTCCGCGCGCTCTGCCGGATCTTTTTTTGCCCTCCTCGCTAGATACGCCTCATGCCCACCCTTCCATGACGGATGTTCATGCCCGCGCTTCAAAACCAACCGCCCTTCGGCAACAGACAGCTTGCGTTGCTGCCCTGACTTTTTTCTGGCCTCCGGCTTGCGACCAAGCTCCAAAAGATGCTCGCCGCAGGACCGGCTGCAGAAGCGGCCTAGCCCATGCTTCTCCTTTGACCCCCTGACAAGAAATGCCTTCCCGCACTTCTCACACGTCCGTTGGCGCGCAGCCGCACTTTCTGCGGCCCTAGTTGCTCGCGCTCCAGCTCGACACTCCGGAGAACATGCCCGATCCAATGGGTCACGGCACTTTGGGATGGTGAAGCTTCGTTCGCAGTGCTCGCACGTCTTAGTTACCGTTCTTGATTGGTCGCGCTTGACAGCGGCTCGCGTCACGACTGTCTGAAACGCCTTCTCTGGCGGCATTCCATCTCTCAACCTAGTCCACAACGTTTTGCGCTGAATACCAAGATGAACAGCCCACTCTTTTAGAGTCATCCTCAGCCCGCCGTGCTCATAGATCTTCATGAAAGTTTGACCTTCATTAGGCTCAACAATTCCATTTCCGCCCCGTACTTCGCCTCAAATCTTGCCTTCCACGGATGGCGGCTCACCATGCCGAACTGCGATCCGTTCTGGTGATGGCCCGGATCGCACAAAGGCAGCGTGAACAGGTGCCCCATGCGAACACCGCCGCGCAGGATGTGATGCACTGCCGTAGGCCGTGGCGGCCGGCCTTCCAGGCGGCAGGCGATGCACCCATGCGCGACGATTGCGGCCATCCATGCGGCTTCCTCTTTCGTCGGTGCGCCCTTGCCCGGCTTCGCCTTTTCTCCCTTCGGCACCGCCACCGTAGCCGCAGCCCCGTAACTGCTCCGGCACTCCACTTTCGCCGGAAGAACTGCCATAGGGCGATCTTCTCGGGGCGTGGGGGTCCACTCTGGGCGTTTGAAGCCTGAGCGCTTTAGGGGCTTGGACTGGCGGGCGAGCATGGCCTAAATCCGCCCGTCCGAGATCGTGTGTTCCAAGGCTTCGCGCAGGAATGCAATCCAGTCCTTGTCGTGCCGCGCGTCTTCCACCAGCACGCGAAAGGCTGCATAGGCCAACGGCACGCGCACGGGCTGCGCCTCTCCAGCGGCATCTACCGCCAGCATCAGCGGCCACGTTTGCGCCCGCAGTTGCGCCGTGGCCAGGGTGATCTGCATTTCGAGGTGTGCGTCTTCTTCGTGCATGGTCTGTCCTTTCGGGTGAATCGGGTTCAACGCGGGGGCCATGATTTCGTATCGCTGGCAGGATGTGCAGCGCCACGATTCACGCTGGCCGGCCAGGGCGCCGATGGCGAACACCCCGCCGCATTGGCATTGGCGGCTCATCCGAAACGCCCACATCTGGCCCACAGCCTGTAAGCCTCTACCGCCGTCAGCGCAACAGCCGTGTAAAGCGGCTCATCCACTAGCCCGCATGTCCACATCCCGCGAACCATGCGTAGGCGCGGTTTCGGATCGGCTTCTAGCCAGTGGTATGTGACCATCACATCAGCCCTGCAAACGGGTTGCTGTAGTCCTTCCAGCCCATCCCAGCCCTTATCTGGTTCACGCGCGATCTGTTGATGCCAAACCGCGCCGCCAGCACCGTCCCGGATTCGTTGCTGTGCCGAATCTCGACGGCCTGATCCATCGTCAGCTTTGCGTGCGTCTTGCGCCGCGCCTCTGCGATCTTTCTGCCGCGTGCCGGATTCGAGAATGCGCCGCGTGCAGCCGCTGCGCTGCCCTTCTGGCTTTCCGTCACGGCCTTCTGATGGGCCGGATTGATGCAGTACGGGTTCCCGCAGTGCGGGACAATGAACAGGGCGGGCTTGATCGGGCCGCGCTCAATCTCATAGGCCACGCGCCGCACCAACAGCACCTTGCCCGCATGCTTTACCTGCGGATGGCGCTTGTTGTGCTCCACCGTCGCGCCGGAAATCCACTCCCAGCACTCGCCGCACTCTCGGCAGCGGTTGCGGATGGTCCGCATATCCAGCACGGTCATTCCTGCCCCCTGTGCATGCGGTCCCACTCCAGCAGCATCAGCGTGTTGGTCTTTTCCCCGCTGCGCTTGCGTGCGCGCTTGAACATCGCCGAAAGTAGCGGCGCGGTAAGCCCCATCTCCATCGCCACAACCTTCTGGCTGCCATGCTCGACCAGCAGGTTCAATGCGAGGCGCTGCTTCTCGCTCAGGTTCCACGGGTTCATGCTGCTTGCCTTTCCTGCCGCTGCACCGGGTCCGACCACTCGACGCCATGCTCTGCGCCGAATGCGTACAGCCACTCAATCAGCGCCGACGCCAGAGCCTTGGGCAGCTTGCGGGTCTGATCGCCGAGCATGACAATCTCCCCGCGAAAGCCGACGATCATTCGCATGTCGCCGAACTCCCTCCACGCCCGCACAAACTCCGGCATGTCCTTCGTGTCCAACTTGAACGCAGAGAAAAGAGCGCGCTTCATGCTTTCGGCGTCCAAATCCACGCCCTGCAGCTTCACCTGTCGGGCGATGTCGCCGAACATGGCGTGGTACTTTTCTTCCTGCGGGCGGGACTTGCGTGCATCGCGTAGCAGTACCTCGCTGTAGTCGGGTGCGGCATCAATCGCCGCGTGCAGGTTCCTGCGGGCAGGGTGCGGGGCGGGCTGGAGGATGAATAGGCGTTTGCCGGTCATACCAAAAGCTCCATTTGTCGCGGGTCGTCGCTCTTTCGATCCTCTCGCGCAATGCGGCGCGGCTTCGCTCCTGTCGCAGCCTTCAGGCATACCGGCCCCATGCCCATTGGTCCAGGATCACGCATCAGATTTCTCCCGCATTTGATGCAATGCCACATGCCGCAACCTCCACGATCACGCCGAATTTCCCGCGCTGGCTTTTCTGCTGGGCATAGACCCACCTAACGCGCGGGTCTGCGTCGTCAACATCCAGCCAATCGGCAAGTCCATCAACGATGTGCTTCATGGAACTCGGCAGGTTGTCGTGTGCGTCAAGCGTGCCGGGTGACAGGCGGGTAAGCGTGACTGTCGCCGGAAGCGTCGGGCGCTCCTTGCCCTTGAACATCAGTTGCACGGTCCTGCGGTGCAGTGCCTTGCGGGTCGCAGCCACGCGGAAGTGTTCGCGCATGTTCAAAAGGCTGACGGTCTTGAGCGGCAGTTCAATCCGCATGTTCCGCCTCCAGCCTCATAGGGCACGGCTCACCCTCTGGCGGGTCCATGAATGGCACGCGCGGATGGTCGGGCCGGTCTGTCCTGCGCAGGCACGATGCACATTCACGATGCACAGAGAAAAAATCCATCCTGATCGGCACGTAGGTTTTGCCATCGCAGCGGGCTACGTCAGCACTTAGCATCACCGCCCTCCTTTCCGGATGGAACGGGCGGCTACGGACTTGGCTACACGCATAGCCTCGATTTCCCGGCGCACCCGCAAGTCAAGCCCGACCATGATTTCTGGCTCGTTCGCCTCGTACCATCCAGCCGCGTACTGCGCATAGACCGGATCACCAGCCTGCGCAAACGCCATGCAGTGCGCCAGGATGGACTTGCGGCGGATCGGGACTAGATCGGTCATTCCTGCGCCTCAGCCACGCTGACGCCGTAGGGAATCAGGCAAGTGCCGGTCACGGCATACCGCTGCTTGCGCTGGCCCGGCTCTGGCGGGTACTTCGCCACCAGCTCACGCCGCGCCATCGCGTGCAGGCTGCGGAACAGGTCCAGCGAGTCGCCGCCGATCCGCTTGGCGAGTTCTTCGGCCGTCCACTTGCCGCCATTTCCGCGCAGCCACAGCCACAGCTTGCGGTTCTTGTCGCTGATCTTCATCAGTGCGCCCCCTTTCCATGCGCCGCCATCACGCGGGCTTTGTAGGTCGGGAATTGCTCTAGGCCGTCATAGGCGGCTAGGCCCAATTCAGCGGCCCGCGCCTCAACTCCCGATTTGGTTTCGTGCCACGCCTTCACGGCACCGACCACGGCTCCGTCTTCCCATCGGCGCTGGTCCAGCCAGGTGGCAGGCATAGGGATGTACCGCCCGTTTTCCCTCTGCCAGTCGGGCTTCTCGCAATGCACTTTGACTGCCGCCAATACGGCTTCCATTGGTGCTGTCACCTTGGCGAACGCCTTTTCAGCCGCACCACGCCCCTCCCGTTTCGGGTATGCCGCCCAGAATTGCTCGAAACTCGCGCGCAGTCTGTCGCTTTCTCTGCTCTCCTCTGTCTCTCTCTCTGGTGCATCATCTTGATATCGTTCTGGTATCTCGTTGATATCAACGTGTTCCAGCCAATGCCCTAGCGCATCAATGGTTTCGAGAATGGACGGCTCTGTGGTGCGGAGGCGAAACGCAAGCGTTTTGGCCTCTGGCAACCAGCCCTCGTTCTCACTGGCTATCAGCCACAGCATCACAAGGGTCTTCGCAGCATGGGGCTCCAGCTGGTGCCACTCCATATCGTCTAGGAGGGCACGGTAGAGCTTCACCCACGGCGGGCGACGATCCTTGAAATGCTGGAACTTCGTCCAGCTCTTGATACGAACGTGCATTGATCAGGCGGCCAGTCGGTACGCCTTGAATCTCTTGCCCTTGCGCTTGACCCACTTGTCCGCGATGGGCAACCCAAGCTCACGCCTGAATTCCCCGCAGCGTTGCGAAAGGCTTAAACAGCCGACTTCCCGCAGGGCGACGATGGGCGTAACCCATCGCGTACCCAGCAACGCCAGCAGGCGCGATTCCATGGTTTGGCACTTCATGCTGTTCTCCTGTTGTAAGCCACGTAAGCGGCGCGGTGTCCCACAAACTGCTCAGGCACTGCGCGGGGATAGTCCTGTACCGTGGGGGAATTGGTTTTCATGCTCCAAGCCCAGCAAATGGACTTGCCGACAGCTCACGCCATGCACGGCCACGGCGGATGTCTTCCACCATGTCGGGATGCACGCCGGTCTGCGCGGCAATGTCGCGCACCTTGACGGCGGCGGCGGTCAGCGAGCGGATCTGCCGCGCTTTCTCCATCGTGGTTGTCACATCAGGGCGGCGACGGCGGGCCAGCGTGAGCGCAATCAGCGTGGTGGCGCTGTGCTTCGATGCGCCAGCCTTGCGCCGGGCCTTCGCCCAGTCCTTGCGGGTTCCGCAGGACAGATGCTCCACCAACACGCATGCGTTGTTGCAACACTTGCGGTAGACCAGTTTGCCGGCCGGAATGGGGCCGTGTTCGCGCTCCCACAGAAGGCGCGGCACGGGGAAGTTGTCTGTGCGCCCGTTCTCCAGGCTATGCGCTTTGACAGCCGGCGTCTTTCCGCCCGCAGCAAACGACCCCTGCCATTCCAGGCAGTCGCCGACTTCCACGGCCTTGGCTAGGCCACGCGCAAGGCCGGCCGCCACAGCCTCAGCCGTTGGCATCTGGACGCGCTTGGGGGCTTCTGGCGTGCCGTGAACGCGCATGTTGCGGTTGTGCCGCTGGCACATCTGAGTGCTGACGACTTCGGCGCGACGGTCGCAGCCATCGCACTTGCACATGGGCCTCACTCGCACACCCTCCCCGAAAGATGCCCGCGATGAGGGGGCTGGCTGATGATGTGGTCGTCCCCGCGCCGCGAGAGGCCATTTATGGAGCCGGGGCTGCGGCCGGTCCTGATGGTCTTGCGGGTCACCGCCTCTGATGCCGTCTGACTGTTTGACTTCCCGCTGGGGCTCACGTTGTAGTGGCGATCTTTCGTGATCGTGGCGGGCGTGTTGCGCCAGGCAAAGGGGCTGGTCATGCGGCACCCTTGCTGCGTTCGATTTCCTCGCGCACGATGCGGCGGATGTCGTCGGGCGTGATCGTGGGAACCGGCGTTGCCTGACCGACGCGATAAGGGTCGGTGTTCGGCGCGTAGGTTTGGCGCATGTTCTGGGCTTGCTGGCAGCCGTTAACCATGCATGCGGGGTTTGCGCAGCAGCAGACCATCACAGTTTTCTCCCGATGTGACGGCTGATCTCTCTGCGCACGTAGTCAAGCGCCACATCACCCTGACCACAAAGAACCAAGGTGTTGATCCGGTTCATTTCGTCGCCAGTGAATTCAAAGCCGCCCTCAACGTCGCCGGGAGTGCGGTCACTTCCGCGCAGATGCGCCAGATGCGTTTCGATCTGCTCGATACTGAATTCGTCCAAGCTGACTTCGGCGCTGGCGTAGGCAGTCGGTGCGCGATAGCGCGATGCAGTTTTGGCGATGTTCATGCGGCCCTCAGTTCGGTAAACAGTCGGCGCTCAATGGCGCGTTCAGAGCGTTCGCGGGCGAGTTCTTCGCGGGCGATGCGCAACTCTTTCTCCAACTCTGTTTCCTTGCGGCGCAGGCTGGCGATGTCATAGCCACGGTCGTGCAGTTGCCAGAGCAATGGAGCGTCATTCCCGCAGGCGTCCATGACCTCGACAAGCTGCGGCCACTTCGGGGCGGCAGCGCCGTCCTTCCAGTTGGTCCAACCGGACTTATCGACCGTCTTGCCTTCTGACGTGTGGACGTGATCAAGAACCTGTTTAGGTTCCAGCCCGGCGACCTTGCGGCACAACTCCATCGCCTCACCGAAAGAGGCGCACCGCGTAATCTCGGTGTGGGTTACTTGAGTGGGGAATCCGAGCTGGTTCACATCACTGTCCAAAATTGTTGATTGGCGTTGATTAGCTCAAACGGGCAAAGTTGAATGCATGCCGAACAGCACCACGCACCCCCTTGCCACCGAGCCACTGCCCGAAGAACAGAGCGCACCCGCCCGCCAGGATGGCGATGCAGGCGAGAGAAAACGGCATCAGTTCGTTCATGTCAGCGATGCTCTTGATTCAGGCTTGCGCGCTGTTGGACTGCTGGCGAAGGGCGGCGCGGGTGCATGTGGGCAGGCCAGCGCGCTTGAGGGCGTCATGCACCGTGCTGGCGTTGCGCAGGCCGTGCCGCGTGGCCACCTCTTGACAGGTCATGCCGGAACGGATGCCTTCGAGGTACTCGTGAACGGGCGCAGTCATGCCCCGCGCTCCGTTGAACTTGATGCCCAGCACGCGGGCCGTGACGTACAGGTATTCGACCTTGATCCCAAGTTGCTTGGCGGCGTCAACGCCGGAAACGTTTGCGTCAGCAAGGGCGCGCAGTTGGGCTTCTGTGGTGGGCATGTTTCAGTCCTTCCTGCACCAAGAGATGTTCGAGCGGCCATCCTTGCGGCGGATGCGGCCCAGCGATTCCAGTTCGTGCAGGACTTCGCTGACCAGCGCGGAGTGCTTGCGGTTGGATTCCTTGCCGGGCTGGCGGCCAATGAAGGACGCCACCCAATTTGTGGAGCATCCGGACCCTGGCGCGGTGTGGCGCTTGACCACAAGCAGGACCGCCTCTTGCAGTTCCGTCAGCGGTGCAACTGTCAGCCGGGCACTTGTCGCGCCGGGCATTGGGCGTTCTGTGAGTTCAGGCATTCAGGCTCCAGCGCGGATATGGCGGGCCGTTCCAGCCGGGTGGAAAATGGCGATTCTCACGTCACCAACCCCCAACCGAAAGGAACGACCCATGAAAAGAGCAGGCAGCAAACCGTTCGACTTCTCGCTGGTGCTGGCGCAGTTGCAGCGCGAAGTCCAGAACGTCCCGGAGACACGGGACAATGGCGACCTGTTGCGCAATGCACAGGTGTTCCTGATGTCGATAGAGGAGGTCATCACCGATCTGCGCTCGCGCGTGACTGCGCTGGAGACTGCGGCGCGTCAGCCGAAGTAGTCAGCTTCTCGACGTACTCACGCATGCGCCTTTTGCTGCGCATGCGCTGGAGTGGCACGCCTGTACGCATCTGGACGCGACGGCCCTTGTTGGCCTTGGGTGTTGAGTTCAGCATCTCAGGCTCCCTGCTTTTCGGGGGTGGGCTCGGGCAGCGCGATGCCGGCAACACCAATGGTCTGTTGGACAATCTGGGCGGCGGTATCCAGCGTGATACCCGTGAAATATTCGACCCGGCCCGGCAGCGCAGCGGCCACCTTGCGGAGTGCGTGAATGCAAGCTATTTCGGCCGACATGAGGTTTCGGCCAGCAGTCGGAAACACGAAGAGTCGGCCCACGGTGTAGCCGGCGCGAGAAAGCTCCCAATTGAGCGTCATCAGCCTAGAACTGACGCTGTTGCCGCGCCCGACTTTCACGAAGTCACCCGCATCCAAGAGGTAGACCGCTTCTCTAGCGCCTGCCGCATAAAAGCGCAGATTGCGTGCGGCGCGCTTGCGTCCTCTGGTATCCATGGCTTAGGCCCCCGCCTTGTCGGTGGTGCGTGGCTTCGTGCGGCGCTCCAACTCGGGCCAGATTTGCAGCCAGTCTTTGGGGCGCAGTTCGCAGCGAGTGACCGCCCCCTTGGATTCCCGTTCGATGGCGGCGGCCAGTTCGGGGCTGCACGGTCGCTGGCCGTACATGACGTTTTGAATGTGCCCACGGGACGTATCGCACCGCCCGGCGAACTCGTCGCGCTGCTCCATGTTGAGCGCAGTGAAGTACGTTTTGAGGTCCATAAGGACTGCATTAAACCAGATGGTTTCTTGGAGCGCAACACCTTTTGGTTTTGCCTCTGCGGTGAAATGTAAAAATGCCCCGTGTTGCCGACCCATTGACGCCTACCCGAATGGCGCTCTTTCAGGCGTACTGCCGCCGCAAGGGCTGGCAGCACCCAGATGGCCGGTGGAACATCACCGAGATCGCGGCGGCCACCAAGACGGCTAGAACAAAAGTAAGCAACCTCTTGAACGGGACCGGCAGCTTTGGCGCTCAGATGGCCCGGAAGATCGAAGAGGCTTGCGCCGATATGAGCCCCGGTTACCTCGATGGAATCGGGGCGCTGGAGTCTCTGACAGAGGACGCAGAGGGGGAAGTCATGGCGCATACACAGATCAGGCCGCCCGATCCGGCAGAGGCGCTAGACGCCTTGATAGAAGCGCTGGATCGGATGGATGACGTAGGGCGTGATGCCGCATCGGCACTGTTGGCTACGCTAGGGAAGCAACGGCCAGCCCAGGCTCAGCCAACGGCGGCCATGCTGCTGGCACTGATGGGTGTTCAGAAGAAGCCAGAGCCACCGGCCCCATCGCCTACTGGGAAGAAGTCCGTCAAATCCGCGCAGAACAAGCGGCCTACTGAAAAGGCAACTTTGGTGCTGAAGATCGGCGGCGGGCAGAAAACGCAGCTGGACCTACCCTTGCGGACCACCGTGCGCGATCCGTTCAACGATGCGCCACCGAAGCGCGAGCAAGAGTGGTACGCCGAACTGAAGAAGGCCCCCAAAGCCGATGATGGCGGCGACAACCGGCCTCGGGTCCAGTGACCTATGGCGGGCTGGGCCATCGCCCTGGTGGGCCTGATCTACGCCGCCGTGGCCGCTAATCTGGCGTGGGAGGGCAAGTATTGGCTGGCCGTGGTGTTCTTCGGCTATGCCCTGAGCAATGTCGGGCTGTGGAAGTTGGCGCAGCAGTAGGCTAAACCGCTCTTGGCCGCCCCCCTAGTTTTCCGTTCTCGCGCGCTGCTTGGCTCTTGAGGACGCTTCGCGCCATGCCGCCTAGCCGCCCCATGTTCGCGGCCATCCACTTGGGCGATCCCAAGTAGCCCTCAAAAAACCGGGGAATCGAAAAATCCCAATCTAGGCTATCCACGCGAAGGCCGATCCGGGAGCCGGTGAGGTGCACTGTGGCTAGTTGGGTTGGCGTGGCCGTCTCCAGCCCCTGCACGCTAGTTGGCGGAAAGCTGATCAGGATGCCGCCAGGCATGAGCAGCACGATCAAATTCCGCTCGGCGTCGTAGTGGACACTGTGCGCGGCGAAACGCTGTTCCTCATCGCCAGCGCGGCAAGCGGCTTCGTAGGCGTCATCTGTGATCATGGTCGGTCCTTCCAGGCTCGGCAAAGTTCAGGTATCCGCGTCTCCAGCTCTCGTTCGATGGCCCGCACCTCGTGTTTGGGCATGGGCGGCTTGTAGACCTTCACGCACTGCGCCGGCCCCGCTGGGCAGTTGAGCAGAAACTTAGCCTCGCAGCCGTCACTCTCGACGTGCACATGCGCTGGATCGTGTTCATTGGAGTACCAGAACACTCTGCGGCCATTCAGGGAACGTTGATTTGGCATGTAGGACAAAAACCCAAGCCGCTAGGTTCCGTCCATTGTGGGCGATCACGGCCCAGCCGTAAACACCGCCTGTCCGACCACCCCCAACCCGCCGCGTGCGGGCTTTTTTGCGTGCGCCGTTCGTCGGGAGAAACCCTTACTTAAACCGTTTGGTGTTGACTAGCAAAACATCATCTGGTTTAATTGACTCCACGCCCCCACCCCGGAGGGCGAATGGAGAGACTAGTGCAACTGATCCGCTACGAAGCAGCACGCGCCGCACTCGACGCGGCCGTCATGTTCGATGAGGTCACTGCGATCATCGATGCCGCAGAGCGGGCCTCCGTGTACGCCAAGCAGGCCAACGACAACGACCTGATCGAGAAGGCTACCGAGATTCGCGTGCGCGCCCAGCGCAAGGCTGGGGAGATGCTGACGAAGGCCGCAGAGCAAGGCATGCGGGCCACGAAGGAAAGTCACGGTCGCGGGGGTCAAGTCGCAGCCTGCGACCAGACCCCACCAACCCTTGCGGACATCGGCCTCACCAAGAGCCAGTCCAGCCGCTACCAGCAATTGGCGGCGATGCCCGATGAGCATTTCGAGACGGCGGTTGCAACAGCAAAGGCCACGGCGGGCGAAGTCACCACGGCATTCATGTTGCGCGAAGCCAAGAACGTAGCCAAGCGCCCGCGTGCAGAGCGTGTAGCCGAGATACGCGCCCTAGTGAATGGTGGGCACAACGTCGAGCAAATCGCAGAGGCGCAAGGCGTGGGTGTTCGCACCGTGCAGGAAATCTTGAACGCCGCCGACATCAAGGTTCCGATCCAAAGGCGGGGCCGCCCGATTGACTCCGACAAGATTGTGCGCGAGTCGGTCGCTGCGCTGTCTGGCATTGCGCAGGGCTTGAACCTTGCGCGCGGCTTGAGCATCGATGCCAACGAGGCGTCTGAACTTCTCGCCGATCTTCGCGCATCCATGAAGGCCCTGCGCACCCTCGATTCCAACCTGAAGGAAATTGCAAATGGCAAATAACCTCGCCCGGCTCAATTCGTCCATCCAGAAGGTACAGCTTTCCAAGCTGCGCGTTTCTCCCGCGGCGCAGCGCGAAATGAACGAGTCGCGGGTTGCGCACCTCGTTGCTGAATTTGATCCTGAAATGCTGGGCCTGCCTGTCGTGAGCAACCGCAACGGGCACTTCTACACCATCGATGGACAGCACCGCGTAGAGGCCACCAAGCGCTGGCTTGGCGACGGCTGGGAAAAGCAGAACATCGATTGCCGGGTTTACCTTGGCATGACCGAGCGCGAGGAAGCGGCGATGTTCCTCGAACTCAACGATGTCTTGTCGGTGACGGCGTTCGACAAGTTCAAGGTTGCCGTGACCAGCAACAGCAGCGACGAAACAGCCGTCAAGAAGGCTGTTGAAAGTGTCGGCCTGCGCATCGCACGCGAGAAGAAGGACAACAGCGTTGCCTGCGTCGGCACTCTGTTGAAGGTCTATCGCCGCGCTGACGCCAAGACGCTTGGCCGCGCGCTGGCGATCACCAACAACTCCTTTGGCGCTCCCGGCATGACCAACCATGTCATCGATGGGATTGCTCGCGTGTGTGAGCGTTACAACGGCGAATTGCAGGACGAAAAGGCTATCGAAAGCCTGACGCAACTGCGCGGCGGTGTCGGCGCACTTCTCACGAAGGCCGGACTGCTGCGGCAACAGACGGCGCAGTCGATGTCGCAATGCGTCGGCGCCGCTGTGGTGGATGTCGTCAACCGTGGGCGCGGCGGCAAGAAACTGCCAGCCTGGTGGAAAGAAACCGAAGCCTGACGCCCTCGCCGCCTAAGCCTTCCTCTTTCCCCCAACTGATTTTCCCCAAGGAGCATTTCCATGAATCTGCATGCACCCGAGCGCCTGACTGGCGAAACCCAACAGCAGTACCGCGAACGGCGCGCAGCCTCCCGCGCATCGGCCATGCAAGTCCTGCGCGGCCACAAGATCAAGCCCCAATCCAACCCCGACAAGAACGCCAAGCGCAACGCCCGCCGCGCGACCTACGCAGCGAACAACGGCCAGCGTCCGAAGTTCCCGGCCCAGCGCGTCCACAAGCAAGCGAAGCACCCTCTGCGCGATGAGAACGGCGCCTTCACGCTGGTGGGCAGCGAGTACGAGGTGATCGGCATGAAGCCCGACCACACCCGCGAATTCGTCACCAGCGCGGGCGGCAACTTCGGCGAGCCCTTCTACACCGCGCGCCGCAAGTGGCTGGGCGGCATCAGCGCGCAGCGCGGCTACTGATCTTCCCCCAACTGATTTTCGGAGAAGCAGATATGTCAGAAACACAGCGCCGCGTGATCCAGACGATGGCCGAGCAACTCGGCCTCGACATGGACACCGTTGCCGCGCAATGGCCCAGCGGAGATTTTCGCGGAAATCTCTACCTTGACTCGTTGGACGAAATCGAACTCGTCATGGCGCTCGAAGACGAGTTCGCCATCGAAATTCAGGACGCGGAAGCGGAGAAGTGGCGAACGCTCGCCGATGTCGTTGCCCACATCGAAAACGCCGCAGCGTGAAGGAGAAGCAGATATGTCCATTCTTGGAAGACCGCAGGAGTCCGATAAGGGCAATTTGGCCGCGCCACTTCAGCCGGTGCCCAAGGGCGTCCTCCGAGTGGAGGCTCTGGCATCTAGCCCGATGGTGGTTGCCGCAGCGAAGGCGCTGGCGAACCTGCATGCCGAAGCCTGCAACGTCAACCGCGACGACCTGTGGATCGTGAACGGGCCGGAGTTCTTGGAGGAAGCGCATGCAGTGTTGACGGCATGCGGAGCGTTTGAAACGCGGCTTGCATTGATGCAGCTGCTCGGTGCTTTCGAGGTCAGCATCCACGATCACGCTGACAGCCCTGCATGCCGCCGTGCCCGCGCCGCCCTTTCCCGCGCTACCCCTGCCGATCAGGGGGAAGCATGAAGTACGTCACCGCCACCAACAGCAGCCGCGATGCTCACATGCTGGGCGATTGCAGGTTTGCCAGCAACGACGAACCGGATGCTCTTTCCGCTGCAGACCGCGCCCTGGCCGAATCCTTCGCCGGCCCGCAGCCCTTCACGGACTCCGCCGCAGCCCGCAGGAACGATGCCCGCGCGCTGTCGCTGCAGATGGCGCAGCAGGACGCCTACCCGCTCACAGGTGGCGCGTGAAAAGCATCCGCCCCGTGTTCGACCTGTTCGCCCTGGCGTGGTGGAAGTGGGCGCAGCGCGAATTGCAGGCCCGCAACCCGATGCACGTTGACCTTCCGCACATCGTTCGCCGCATCAATGAATTGGAGCGCAGAGCATGACCGACCACCCCACCGAAACCGCGCTGCACCTACACCGCGCGACGTGCTGCGAGTTCCACGGCGTTGACTGCCGCCAGGGCAGGGATTGCCCGGACAGGCCCATCGACACGCCCGAATCGGTCGGCAGCGTGGTCTACGGCCTGAAGGTGTTTTGCATCGTCCTGTTCGGCGCAATTGTCGCGGCAGTCCTTCCGCTGGCTTTGAACAACTGGCCGCGTGTCGTGGCCGCTTTTGCTGGAGTGCTGTGATGATCGTATTTGAGAACCCCGGCGAGATTGACATCCGCTCAATCTCCACCTTCGGCATCAGCGTCAAGGAAGGCGCAAACCCTATCGGCTTCTTCGGCACCGGCCTGAAATACGCCATCGCGGTCCTGCTGCGCACCGGGCATCAGGTCGCCATCCATTCCGGCCTGTCGGTGATCGAGTTCGGCATCCAAAAGGACGCGGTGCGCGGCCAGAGCTTTGAGTTCGTCACGATGGCCGTGAACGGCGGCGAGCCGGTATCCATCGGCTTCACTACCCAGCTCGGCAAGCAGTGGGAACTGTGGATGGCTTACCGGGAAATCGCCTGCAACTGCAAGGACGAGGCAGGCGCGGCGCGGTATGCCAACGTCACCCCCGCTGCGCAGGCCGGGCAAACGCGGATCATCGTCACAGGGGAAGGCTTTGAAGCGGTGTTCGCCGATGCGGACCTGTACATCCTGGGCGACCAGCCAACACAAACCATCGGCACCACGGAAATCCGCAACCGGCGCGGTAACTGCCTGTACTACCGTGGCGTGCGCGTCATGCAACTGCCGCGCCCCAGCCTGTACACGTACAACCTGACGGCAAAGCTCGAATTGACCGAGGACCGCACCATCAAAAGCCAGTGGGATGTGTATCACCGGCTGTCTGTGATGGTTTTGCAGGCCAAGGACGATCGCTTCATCCGCACCGTGGTGACCGCGCCGGAAGAAACGCTGGAGGGCGGGCTTGATTTCCACGGCTGGAGCGTAGAGCCCAGCGAGCAATTCATCCGCACCGTGGGCGACTGCCTGAGTGATCGGATGATGAAGGTCAACAGCACCGCGCAAAAGGTGTGGATGGACTGCACGAAGCAGGAATTTGCCCCGCGCGAGATTCCGCTTACCGCCGTGCAAAAGGCAACGCTTGAGCGTGCGCTGACGTTTTGCGAGCGCATCGGCTTCTACATCCGCGACACCTACCCGATCAAGGTTGCCGAAAGCCTGGGCGACGGCGGTCTTGGACTGGCGCGCGATGGAACCATCTTCATCGCCGAGCGGGCATTCCATCTTGGCGGCACGAAGCAGGTTGCCTCAACGCTGATCGAGGAATACGTCCACCTTCGCCACGGCTACGCGGACATGACGCGGGAACTGCAATCGTTCCTGTTCGAGAAGCTGGTGAGCGTCGGCGAAGAACTGACGGGAGAGCCGCTGTGACCTCGCACTGGCGCCATCTGCCGGTGGCTGTGGAGCCGTGACCGTGAACGACTACCCCGGATATGCCCGCGCCCAGCGGATGTACGACGCACAGACGCCGCCCGAGGATGGGCCATACGAGTGCCCAGACTGCAACGCCCGTGGGGGCGACGAGGCGGGCACTTGCCGGGCCTGCGATGGGCTGGGCTGGATTGACGCTGACGGCCAGCCCTGCAAAGACCCTGACAGCCTTGCCGAAGACCGCGCCGACGCGATGGCAGAGAGTCGGCGGATGGAACGCGAGTACGACTGAATTTCAACCGAAGGAACACCATGTCTGCAAATGAACTGGAACTGCTGGACGCGGAGCCTGCCGTAAGGACGGATGCCCCGCTTGCTGTGACCGACAACAGCCCCATGGGAATGATGCTTGCCGCCACCAGGCAGGGCGCATCGCTGGAGCAAGTCGAAAAGATGATGGACCTGCAAGAGCGCTGGGAGCGCCGGGAAGCGGAGAAGGCTTTCAATGACGCCATGGCCGCATTCAAGGGTGAGGCCATCGAAATCATCAAGCGCAAGCGAGTCCACTTCGCCAACGCCAAGGGCGGCGTCACCGACTACAAGCACGCGGAACTGTCTGATGTGATCGAAGCCGCTGGGCCGGCGCTTTCGCGGTTGGGGTTCTCGTGGGGCTGGAAGACCAAGCAGGCCAACGACCACATCGAAGTTTCCTGCATCCTCAAGCACAAGCTCGGGCACAGCGAAAGCGCCACCCTGAGCGCGCCCTATGACACCAGCGGCGGCAAGAACGCCATTCAAGCCATCATTTCCGCCAAGACCTACCTTGAGCGCCACACGTTCAAGGCGATCTGCGGCCTGGCCGAAAAGGGCGAGGACGACGATGGCAAAGGTTCCGGTGCGAGCCTGTCGGAAATCTGGGTCGGCAAGGCCACTCTCGCCAAGACCGTGGAAGAGATGGCGACGATTTCCAAGGACGGCACCAAGGCATTCAACGATGCCAAGGACACCGATGGGTACAAGGTGTTTGCAGCCGCCGTGCAGGTCAACGGCGCGGCCCTGCGCAAGCTGGAGGCCGGCCGTGCGTGAGGTCAAGTTTCGCTGCTCCAGCATCGGCCGCCTGATGACGGAACCGAAGACGATCAAGGAAGGCCCGCTGTCGATCGGTGCCAAGACCTACATCCGCGAACTGGCGGCGCAGGAAATCTTCGGCGTCGAGTTCGAGGTATCCAGCAAGGAAATGGAGAAGGGGATTCTTGTCGAACCAGACGCCATCGCCCTCCTGAACCGCGTGCGCGGCCTGGACCTGACGAAGAATACCGAGCGGCGCAGCAATGCATGGATCACGGGCGAGTGTGACCTGTTCAACGCCCCGGCCCGCAGGGGCCATGACCTCAAATGCTCGTGGTCCGTCAAGACCTTTCCCATCGCCGCCGTGGACTGCGAAGACAAACTCTACGAATGGCAGATGAGGGGTTACATGGCCCTGTGGGACGCCGACGAATGGAGCGTTGACTACGCCCTGATCGATACCCCCGAGCATCTGATCGGTTTCGAGCCGCTGCAAATGCACGTTGTCAGCCACATCCCGGAACACATGCGCCTGACAAGCTGGACCGTCAAGCGCGATTCAGAAAAGGAAGCCGCCATCTTCGCCAAGGTGGAAGCCGCCCGCACCTACTACGCGCAAGTCATTGCGGAATTTGACCGCACCCACCAACTGGCCCTTGAGGCCGCATAAGGAACACCATGGAAATCATCATCCAATGGCATGGCGACCAGTTCAATGTCGAACTTGCCAGCAGGCCCGGCGAGGAAGCCTTTCTGTCCGTCAAAGGGTGCCGCATCGCCAGCGGCAGCAAGGGGCCTTTCGTGTCCTGGCCGGCCACCAAGAACCAGCAATCCGGCAAGTGGTGGAACCATGTCTACGCAAGCGAACGCTTCGCCGCCGTGGTGCTGTCGAAAGCGCAGGAGAGCCAGCCGAAGCAGGCGAGTCGCCGGCAGGAATCGCCCGCGATGGAACCGCCGCCGTTCTGACCACGCAGGCCGCCCACCAACAAGGAGCAGACGAATGGAAAAAGCAGAATTTGGCGCTCTCTCAGCCCTGGCAAAGGTGGAGAAATGACATCAAGCATTCCCACCGATGAAGGGGCGGCAGGACAGCCCGATATTGCTCATTTGGGCAGGGGTACTCAGCACGTCCGCAAGCGGGTTCACAGAGATGAGGCCGCGCCTATGCATGAGGCATGGTGGCTGATTGAGGCCGTCGCGCCGCCGCGCCCTCTGTACTTTGCCGGGCTGCGCCGAGCGACGATGGCGAAGCGGCCCCACCAAGCGGTCACCACCGAAGACGCCAGCGGAGCCGTGCGATACCCTACCGAGGACACTGCGAAACTGGCTATCGCGCAGATGATCGGAGCCGACACCAGCAACCACTTGTGGCCCTTGCTGGTCGCCAACAGTGCGTGGAAAGTGGCTGAACACATCTTCGACTACACGCCTCCCGCTGCACCGGCACAGCTACTCGACCGGCCGCCGATGGCCGATGTTGAATGCTGGGAGCGCGGGCTGCCTGACAGCATCGACCGTGCGATGGCGCAAGAGGCCAAGGAAGTGGCCGACCTGATGGCGATGAGCGAACCCGAGATTGACGCGGAGTTGCGCGAGCATGGTATCGACCCCGACGCAGCCGCCGCGATGGGCGCAAAGGCCGTAAAGGACGCACTTGCCGCCGCCGCCGAAGAAGCGACAACCGAGCAATGCATCGAACTGGCAGGCGCATTGGAGCAGTTGCGCGCCATCAAGATTGCAGAGGCGGTGCAAGACCTACGTGTCGGCGGCAAGGACGCTCTGATGCCAACTGCATTCCAAGCTGGCTACTGCGCGGCATGCGAGGAAATCATCTACCGGCTGCGCACCGAGGAATGGGCCAACTGCCTACCGCCCATCGGCATAGCCCCTGATGCCGACTCGGAAGCCCCCAGCGGTAACGGCGCTGCGTCCACGGAGGTGGAAGCGCCGCCGATAGATCCGTTTGATGAGATTTACCACAACGGGCATTGCATTTACTGCGGCGCAGCTTGGGCGGGCACGATTTGAAGCACATCGTCTGTCACAGCGGGGGGCACGAGTCGGCACTGTGCGGCATCGAAGTCGCACGCCGTTTCGGCACTGATGGCCTCGTCCTGCTGAATCACGACATCCCGGACCACACAGAGGATGCCGACATCAAGCGATTCAAGGCAGAGGTTGCAGCGTACCTGGGCGTTCCCGTGACCTACGCCAGCCATCCCGACCCGACCGCCGATCAGTTCGATGTGTGCATGCAGGCCAAGGCGTTCAAGGTCAACGATGGTCAGGAGCTTTGCACCAATCGCCTCAAGACCGGCCCCTTCATGGAGTGGCTGAGCACCAGCGCCGACAAGGCAGATTCCATCATCTACTACGGCTTCAACGCGGCAGAGCCGCACCGCATCCAGCGCCGCAGCGGGATCATGGGGGCGCAGGGCTGGCGCACCGACTACCCCCTGATCTGGCAGGACCGCACGATTCAGGCGACAAGTGAAATTGGGATAGCCCGCCCGCTGACGTACAGCATTTACAAGCACGGCAACTGCAAAGGGTGCCTGAAAGCTGGCTGGCAGCATTGGTACGTCATCTATTGCAACGAGCCCGCCATCTGGGCGAAGGGCAAGTTTGCCGAAGAGGACATCGGCTACGCCATCCACCACGACGAAAGCGGGCCGGTCTACCTCGAAGACATGGAGCCGAAGTTTGCCGCCATGAAGGCCGCAGGCATTCCGGCCACCGAACACATCGACCAACAACGATTCTGGGCGCAGGCGAACAAGATCATCAAGATCAACGTCATGCAATCTTCAATCCCTTGCGAGTGCATCACATGACAACAGACACCGAACGGGCGGAATTCGAGGCGTGGGCACGCGCTGCGCTGAAACTTGACATTCACGGCCTTGAACGCTTTCCAGAAAGCCACCCCGAGAGACGCGGGTACATCAATCTCACCGCCGTGACGGGCTGGCTCGCATGGCAAGCGGCCAGAGCTTCCAAAGCTGGGGAGGCGACGGCGGACATTCCTGCGCATCGTGGCTATGTGCTGTTTGGCGCTGGCGCGTACCTGCTGACCATCTGCCAAGGCGATGAGCGCGGACCCGAGTTGGTGATTCACCTTGCCACCGAGGAAGAAAAGCTCGGCCGCACCGTGGGCGACCTTGGCGATGTGGTGCCCGACAAGGAAATCCCGCTCGAACGCACAGCGGTGCGCCTCCAGTTCGCCAGCGAGCGCGGTCTATTCGCCCTTGAGCAGCAACTGCGGATGTTGCGCGAAGAACACTTTTCTGACCGCGCCGCTCACCCAACCACTGGAGACGCGAAATGACGTTCATTGAAATTCTCGGTGTTGCGGGCTTGGTCATCATCATCCTGTTCGCCATCGGCACCATGCTTGGCTGGATCGATTGGAGCGACTGATGACGCTTGCCGAACGAATCAAAGAGCTTGCCGATCAGCACGGCGGCATCCGTCCCGCTGCTCGCGTCCTGCAATGCGATCACGCTTACCTCTGGCGACTGGCGAACGGGGAGAAGGACGACCCCGGCCCGGTGCTGTTGCGCCGCATGGGCCTGCGCCAGATCGTGACCTATGAACGCACTGGAGACAAGAATGGCTGACCTTCCCGGATATGCCCGCGCCCAGCAGGAATGGGAGAACCGCGAGCCTGAGCGACCAGGGCCATGCGAGTGCGCCGAGTGCAACGGCTACGGCGTCCTGTACTCCACCAACCCTGTCGGCGAAGACGAGGAACGCCCCTGCACCGAGTGCGCCGGGCAGGGCTGGATCAGCGAGAGCGGCGAACCCTGCAAGAGCCCTGACGCGCAGCAGGCCGACGCCGACGAAGCCGCCGACCTCCAGCGCGACTACTTGGCAACCAAGGACACCGAATGACCCCCCGCACCAACGACACCGACAAGAGCGACAAGATGCGCGAGGCCGAGAGGCTGATTGCCGCGTACCACGCTCAAACAGGGAATTTCCTGCTGATGGGCGGCGCGCATTGGAACGCAAGGATGGACGAAGCCCGCGCCGCCCTCCTAGCCCACATCCGCACGATGGAAGCGCCGGGGCTGAGCGCGGAAGTGGAGGAATCGTGGTGGCTGATCGAAGCTGTTGCCCCGCCGCGCCCCCTGTACTTCGCCGGGCTGCGCCGCGCAACGGAGGCGAAGCGTCCGCATCAAGCGAACACGACCGAGGATGCCGGCAAGGCCGTTCGTTACCCGACCGAGGACACCGCAAAGTTGGCTGTCGCCCAGATGATCGGAGCCGACACCAGCAACCACATGTGGCCCTTGCTTGTCGCCAACAGTGCATGGAAAGTAGCCGAACACATCTTCGACTACACCGCCCGCCAAGCCGCCGCATCCCTTGCCAGTGCCGCAGGGGTGCAAGAGGTGCCACCGCTGACGGAAGCGGAGATTATGGCGATGCGCAGAACCGCGCGCGGCGACACGCGCTGCCAGAATGAGCACTGGTTTGTGCTGCTGGTCCGCTTGGTCGAAGCAAGGTACGTCGCCACCCGGCCCGAGGTTGCCGCACCCCTGCCGGAAACCGCGTTGCAGCGGTACACGCGACTGATTGAGGGCGACCACGATACCCCGCTGGAGAACCTTCGATTCTTCTGCTCGCTGGCGATGAATGGGCAGGACTGGCTTGATGTAGAGCCGTTCTTTGATGCTCTGGCAGCAGCACCAGCACCCCTGCACCCTGAGCATGATCCCGTGGTGGCGTGGATGTCCACGCACAACGGCGAGCCGGTTGATGTCACGCTGGACCGCAACATGGCAGGCGGATGGAAGTCGCACGGCGGGGATGTACGGGAACTTGTCGAGCGGGCAGCAGCACCAGCACCAGCAGCAGGGGTGCCGACACCGGACATGCAGGAAGTCGCGCACGCGCTGGAGACTGCCGCGAGGTTCGCTATCGAGGGCATCAAGCCACCCGACGCCGAAGTCCTGCACTGGCGCGAAATCGCCGCACGGTGCCGCGCGCAAACCGGATCAGCGGATGCGGTAACGTTACTGAGAGAGTTGCGAGACTGCGGCGCGATTTCCAACTGGCTGCGCGTGAGCGACGACTTGCGCAAAAGGGTTGACGCCGCCATAGATGCCGCCCAAGGTGCCGCAAAGCCATGACCGCATTCAAGACCTTCACCGAAGACGAAAAAGCCGCGCTCAAGTTGCACGGGCTGGACACCAATGGGCCAAGCCAGTTGTCTGACTGCTTCGTTCACGGAATGCGCTTCGCCGCCCTCTCCGCTCCCCCAGCGCCTGCCGTGCGGATGCTGACAGAAGCGGAAATCATCGATGTGCGCAAGACCCAGCAGGGCCGCTACGGGTCAACATCGTTGCAGCCCTACGCCGATTCCGTCGCGTTCGGCAAGGCTGTGTTGCGCGCGGCATTCGAGGTCAACGGCCTGCCTGTACCGAAGGAGCCGACATGACAGACCTCGAAATGCGAATGCTTCAGATGTTCTTCGCTGGTCTGGGCGTCGGCATCTGCGTCATGGGCCTTGCCTACGAACACACAGTGATGCGGAAGCTCATCGAGTTGATCAGCAAAATCAAGGAGCCCTCCAATGGATGACACCCTGCCCGCCCTGCTGGCCGAAGTCGAGCGATCCATGATGCGGGCCGTGTGCGCCCTCGCGCATGCCATCGAGAACCACCGTGTCACCGCCTACGAGTCGGACTATGACGCGGTGTCCAATGCGCTCGCACTGCTTCGCGCCTGGAACCGCCGACCAGCGGCGAATGGGGAAGCAGTGGCGTGGCGGTATCGGATTCAGCTTGAAGGCGGCGAATGGGGAAATTGGTCCGTGTCGCAGTCCACCGCGTGGAGCAAGCCATTTCCTGCGGAAGAGCAAATCGAGGTCCAGCCCCTCTACACCGCACCACCTCCAGCAGTGCCCGCAGGCTGGACCGAAGATGACATAGCGCATGCCTGCATGATGGCGGAAGTGCCAGATAGCAAATGCGAGTCAATTTTGATCGCTCTTGCTTCCCTTTCAGCCCCTACGGCGGGGAAGGGAGAGACGAAGTGACCCGCTGCACATTCAAGCGCCCAGACGGCTACGGTTGCGGTAGCTACGCATTCAACCTTGCCCGCGATGGAATCGATCAGGGCACACTCTGCGATGTCCACTACTGGCAGGATCAGGCCACACGCGCTCGCTCCCTTGCTATGGAGGAAGCGGCGAAGATCGCGCTCAACATTGCGCCGAACAGTCGGATTGTCGCCGCAGAAATCCGCCGTGCAGGGGGTGCGGGACATGACTGACCTCAAGCAACTTGCCGCCCTGACGGCACTCAACAACATGATGGCTGGGTCGCACTTCAGCATCTGCACCGTCCGCGATGTGGGCGCAATGCTGGGCGTGGCACCTGACCGCTGCGAGGCTTACAGGATGCTCACCACCTTGCACTGCATCCATTGGGACAAGATGCCGCCCGAGCTGCTGCAAGCCATCCCCGGCTTGATTCAGGAATGTCTCGGCATCGCCCCGGTCTACCAGTTCAAGACCGCCAAGGCGGAAGTGATCGACATCACGCCACCGACGAAGCGCGGCGGCTTTCTGAAACTGATCGGAATCGGATCATGACCACCCCCAATAGCATTGCAGATGCGGCGACACAGGGAGAGTGGCACGTACCTGATCACGATTCGCATACTGTTCGCGCCAGTTTGTCGGGCGGCTCGGTGTGGGTAGCGGATTGCCGCAACGAGCGCGACGCCGCCTACATCGCCGCCATCAGCCCTGCCACGGTCAAGCGTCTGCTGGCTGTGGCGCAGGCCGCCCGCGACTACATCCGATCCGCAGGCATGACGCAACGCGCAATTCGGCTGCATGCGCTGGCTGCGGCTGTGGCGGAACTGGAGGCAACAAAATGAGCATAGCCAACGACATCCGCCGCGCTGCGATTGCATGGCCTGCCTACCTGAGCGTGCAGGCGTCCGCGATCTTGCTGCATGCCGAGTTCTGCAGCCCGTCTGAACGATATTCGTTGCTCTGCGGCCGATACGATCACGGCGCACCGCTATGGCAGGCCTACATGCTTTTCGTCGCCGAAGCTCTGGACGGCGGCACTATCTCAGGGAGGGGGGGATGAGCGACCGCGAATTTCTAGCCGCGACCGAACTGCGCGACCTGACCGGGTTTGCCCGCGCAGCCGAGCAAGACGGCTGGCTGACTGATCGCGGCATCCCCCACAAGCGCGACGGAAAGCGCCTGATCGTCTGCCGCCGCCATGTGATCGCATGGGTTGAAGGCCGCCCGGTCGTATCATCCAATGGCCCGAACTGGTCTGCCGTCGCCTGAACATGCCAAAGGTCACGAAACACCCGCGCCTGCGCGCCAAGACGTACAAGGGTGCGTCCGGTCAGATCCATGTGTACTACGTGTACGACATGCGCCAGGAAGGCGTGCCCGACATCCGGCTGGGCAAGGACTTCGCCCACGCGGTGGAACGATGGGACGAACTGCACAACCACAAGCCCCGCACGATTGGCCGGCTGCAGGAGGCCTTTGACCGCTGGCGCCAAAAGGAACTGCCGAAGTACGACAGCGCCGAAACCGCCAAGGGGTACGCCAAGAACCTGGGCAAACTGGAGCCTGTATTCGGGCAGATGGCATGGGATGAAATCGACCTGCCGATCCTGCGCCGGTATCTGGACCTGCGCACCGCCAAGACTCAGGGGAACCGGGAAATGACCCTGCTGGCCCTGATCTGGGGCAAAGCCGTGCTGTGGGGGATGACCCGGCACCCGTGGCCGGCCGCAGGCGTGAAGAACTGGAAGAACGCCGAAAGCGCCCGCGAATTCGAGGTGACGGATGAGCTGTTCGCCGCCGTGTACGCCGAAGGGGACCAGGTGCTGCGCGACTGCATGGACATCGCCACAGCCACGGGGATGCGCCTGACCGACGCCCGGCAAGTGCTGATGCCTGCCGGTGGCATGCTTCACTTCCGATCGGGCAAGGCCGGGAAGCGGGCGTTTTTCGAGGTCGCATCGTCGCCGGTCTTGTCCGAACTGGTCAAGCGCCGGGAGAAGTCGCCCGGCAACTGCCTGATGCTGCTGGCCACCGGCACGGGCCACGAGGTAAGCGCCAGAATGCTGCGCACCCGCTGGGATGAGGCAAGGGAGCGCGCAGCCGACAAAGCGGCTAAAACCGGCAATCCTGGCCTTGCGCGGGCCATCCGGGCGATGTACCTGCGGGACATGCGCAGCCGGGCCGCCGATCTGGCTGGCGATGTAGCTGAGGCGTCAAAACTGCTGCAGCACTCCAGCAAACGCCTGACCGAAAAGCACTACCGGACGCGGGCCGAAAAGCTCCGGGCGGTGCGATGAAATCCGTAGGCGCAAAGATCGGCGCCGCCAATGGCGAACACCCCATGAAACGCGAAGTCTATGCGCCTAAAATCGGGCTGGAAGCCGCGCCAATGCTCATTTGTATACGGGACTCAAAATCCCCCGGGGCAACCCGTCCCGGTTCGATTCCGGGCTCCGGCACCACTGGAAACTATGCTACGTTTCCAGTAGCGAATAGGCGCATCGTTGGCGCAACGATAGGCGCAAAAACGCATTCCGCCATGCCCCTAGCCCTCCTCCTGCTGCTTTCCCTGTCAGCCGCAGCCCAGCCGATAGAGCGGAACCGGGCGGAAGTGCGGGCGTTCCGGGCTGCGAATCCCTGCCCCTCTACGGGGATGACGCGGGGGCCTTGCGCGGGCTGGCAAATCGACCACAGGACCCCGATCAAATGTGGCGGCGCGGACAAGCGATGGCAAATGCAATGGCTGACCGTCGAGGCGCACAAAGAGAAGACGCGGCAGGAAAACCGCTGGTGCAGGCGCGGCAATCCTCCACCGGCTGGGGCTACTGTGCCGGGGATGCCGTAGGGGTAAGTACATCCTGCCCATTGAACAGGTGAGATGGAGTAAGAGCCGCAGCGGCATCCAACTGAGATTGGCTGAACTGCGGCGGCGTGGATCTGATCAATGCTGCTACCGCTTGCTCAAACGGGCTTAGGACTTGTGTTGGTGGCGTCATTTTCTTTGCCGCGCTCCAATGGCGCGATGGTATCATACTTGACCTAGGCTCGGTGGGAATCTGATGCAGCACTTGAACTACTGTCGGCAGGCTATCAAGCAGTGGCGCGCGTATCTTGATGTGCCAAGCACTAAGCCAGACGACCCGCTGGGGGCATACCTTTCGTTGGCGGAAGTAGCCAAGAAATTCCTTATGCCAGATGGGGGGGGGGTCATTGAGGATGATGAATTGCGGGGGCTCGATTGGGATTCACCGTTGAAACTCCCATTTCCAGTCGTTGCCCTAGAGTTCAGATTTGGCGGAAATGTCGGGCTGCGCTTCCATGACACTGGCTCGTTCTTTGACAAGTACATCGTCTTCGCATCGCAATCTGACGACGACGGATTCATCCGGGTTTGGAGCGCCGGTCATCAGGTGCACGACGGGCTTTGGGTAATCGCCACGCCAGCCCAAAAGATCAATATTCAGGGCTGCCTTACCTCCGTCCAAGGACGGCCTCACATTGTCATCACGGAGGGGCAAGACAGCGTTGACGGCAGGACGCAGCACGACATTGGAATTGTCGTTGAACTTCTGAATGCCCTTGCGTGCACCAATGTGAATGTTGAGCGGAGCCCGGCGCGTCGAAAAGGAAAGGCGCTTAAGAATGCCTTCCCTTTTGATGACTACCACATACTGACCATCGGCGCACCAGCAAAACAGCACGGCGACGGAACGGCACACTGCTCACACAGAAGCCCTAGGGAACACCTGAGGCGCGGCCACATCAGGCGGTATGAAAGTGGCATGAAGGTGTGGGTAAACGCCACCGTGGTGAATGCAGGCATTGGCGGCAAGATCACCAAGGACTACAAAGTAGGACGCGCACGCAATGAACCTATCGCACTTGCTGGATGACCCCGAAGTGGCGGCAGAGTTCGCGGCTGGGCTTCTAGTGCCGCCGACCCTGCCAAGACGGCCCCGACGATCCAAAAGTTGGTCCATGCTGATGATGAAGCGCCGCAAGGGCGTGAGCGTCAACCTTAGAAACGGCGTCTTTGCGCCCGTGAAGTTTCGCGCTGGGATGCGGCATTCCAGAGGCATGCGGATCGTCTAGCAGAGCAAGTGAAACCAACGCGGTATTCCGCTGTAGGGGGAGAGATGAGACTGACGACTTGTGACCATTGTTCCAGCACGCTGCCGCACTCGTCCATCAGCGGATCGCGGTCTTGGCTGGAGCTGGCGGTACACCACGGCACCAGCGAATTCGGCGGCGACAACTGCCCGCCACGGGACGCGCATTTCTGCGACCTTATGTGCCTTGAGGCTTGGGTGGCTGGCCGGATAAACACCTACGCCAGAAAGCAACCCGCCGCCACCCAAGGAGACTGAATTGATAGAGCTACCGCACCTCCCAACAAGCGATGCGCCACCGCAGGGCCAGCCACCAACCGAAGTAGACGCCGCCCTACTCGCGCTTGACGCGATTGCACGCGAGTACAACCCCTACGAATTTGGCCTGCCCGCGTATCAGGAAGGTGATGCGGGGCCGCTCGCTGACTTTGATGATGATCGGCCGTGCGTTGAACGCATGCGGGAAGTGCTGCAATCCTACGCCCGCCAAGCGGTGCAGGAGGAACGGGAACGGTGCGCCGCGCTGTGCGAAGCCTTGCAGCAAAAGACGTTCGATGAAGCGCCGCGCCCGTGGGTCGGAGATTGGGAATTGGACGCCAACGGCAACGACTGTGCCGCCGCTATCCGCGCCCAGAAGTGAAGGAGAAGTGATGATCGTTCCTATTCCAGTCGGCGCGGGCTGGGGCATCGGCCCGTCGCTTTTCTTCCTGTTCGGCGTGCTGGCCGTGATCGCGTGGTTTGCATGGTCGGGCCGGTCGCGGCCACCGATGCCAAATGAAGGCGACAACCACATCGAAGCCATGAAGGACGCGATGCGCCTGCAGAAAGCAGAAAACCCGCCCGACCCCGTAGGGCCAGGCGGGGAATTTGCCGGGTAGACAACTGCGGATAATGTGGTCAGCCGGTCCTAGCCCACGACACTAGATCCGGTCAGGTTCGGCGGCTGGTGTCGCCGGGCCGCTTAGATCACTCGTGGCGCAGCAGATTGCGAAACAGCCCTTCGGCGGATCGTTCCTGCATCGTGCGTTCGCCAGTCCGCTTTCGCGGCTTGTTGCAGCAGGGGCAGACGCCGCACGGCTGCGGAGCCGACAGCACGCGGCCTAGCTGCAATGGCGTCAGGTCGCCGCCCCAATAGTTGCGCCGCGACTTTTTCAGCCGCTGGGCATCGTGGCGACGTTGGGCGCGTCCTGTTTCTCGCATGGCGTGATCCTATCTTCAAATCGCATTGCGGCAGGACTTCTCGCCCTCTTTCCGTGCTGCCGCCTCTACTGCTGCAAGGGCCATGGCGATCTGAATTTGAAACGCCATCACTTCCTCGCGCGTCATCAGGACGCAGCCATCGGCGCACTTTCCAGCAGCCTCTAGCAGCTTATCGCCGGCAAGGAAGCCGTCATCCGCAGAAACAGGAAGGGCCAGCAGGGCTAGGCATAGGATGGCGCGGCGCATGGCTACTGCCTCAAGGCTTCGTAAGCGCGGGAACACTGGAGGCCGGCCGCTCTGCTGGCGTCAAGCGCAGCCGCAAGCCCTCTACCATCTTGTTCCATCCCGACAAGCATGTCGGCGAGCACAGAGGCGGTAGCTCGGGCTGCTTCGCTGTCGCTGGAAGTGGCGGTATCGCTGGGGGTTCTACCGGCAGTGAAGGCGGCGAGCTGGTCGCGCAGCCTGCCAGCAGTACCAGCAGCGGCCACAGCATCAGCGCGGGCCTGCGCAGCGTCCTTGTCGAATGCATGTTGCGCCTCCTGTTGCCGGTCAATCCGGCGTAGCGTTTCCTTGGCGTTGTCCCGGGCCTGCGCGAGTGCTGCAGCCTGCTGCTGCGTCTTCTCTGCCGCCCATTCCGCCCGCACTTCCTGCCGCCCAATGTCGCGTTGCTGGCCAGCCCACCACTGGTAGGCAAAGAATGCCGCCACAGCAGCCCCCAGGTACAGCCAGAAGCGCAGCGGGACAAGGGCAAAGGGGTTCATGGCGCTGCCGCCCGAAGTGCCGCCACAGCGCCCAAGATCACGGCCAGAAACAGCAGGACAATGCCCGCCAGCACGGCAGACCCTGCATCACGCCCAGGCTCGCCGGAAAGCGAGCGGACAAGGGTTAGTAGGCCGACACAGCAGAGGATGCCTGCGAAGGCTAGGAGGTTGCCTGTAGCGGTCATCCCAGCACCTGTTTGGCCTTCTCGTACCGCGCTAGCCGATCTTCATAGCCGTTGGTCCCGCCGTTCACGCGGCGCGTAATTCTCATGAAGTCTTCAACATCGGCCAGCAGGTTCAGGCTCTTCATGTCCCAGAAGTCGGCCGCCGACAGTGCCGCCCAGCGCGGTTGCATCAGGGCTTCCGGGTCTGCCTCGAAGTCGGGCACGGTCAGGTGCGGGAACTTGACGCGCAGGCGGTCGCGCACTGCAGCATGGTTCGCCCGGCCGGTTGTCTGAATCAGTCCGTGGCCACGAAACTTCGAGCCGTCGCCGGGTTGGGTGTTGCCCAAGTCCTTGCGGCCCTCATAGCCCGATTGCGCCTTTGTTGGCCCCCAAATTTCGGCGGCCCATCGAAGCCCCCCCGACTCGTGCCCGATCTGCGCCAAGAACGCGGCCATGCGCGGGGCCGTGTCGATGCCGTAGGCGTCCATCGCTTCCAACAGGTGCGGCAGGAACATTTGCGCGCGGTCGATGCGTGCCCCGGTTGCCGTGGCGAGTTGGTTTAGGGTCAGGTCCATGCGTCACCCCTTCGGCGGCTGCTCAATCAACCGCCCCACCACGCCCAGCACGATCAGCGCCGCAGCGATTCCAACAACCCACGGCATTGGCAGCGCGTCCTGAAACTTCTCCGGCAGTACGGACCACGTACCGAGGAACGCGAGATTCAGCGCCGGGATGTTCACGCTGAACCAGCGCAGCGCACGGCGCCACTCAGGGACAAGTCGGGGCTTCTTCACGGCTTGTCCTGCTTACGATCAAGCTTCGCATCGATGGCAATCAGCAAGTGCTTCAACTCGCTGATGCCGTCTTTGAAGTCGTCTTTGGTGATGTATACCTTGGGCAGTTCCTCGCGCAGCTTGGCAAGGTCGTTGCGCAGCTCCTGCACCGCGTCCCAGAGCTGGCGGGCGAACCAGCCAATGATGCTCAGTGCCGTTCCAGCTCCGATGTTGATGAGCGTCTGGTAGTCCATTCCCTGAGTCCCTTTCAAGTTAACGGTAAGCAGGCGGCAGATACGCCTTTGCCTTCTCTTTCATGTACGCGCGAATGCAGTGCGACTTCACCGGCATGCCGTCCAGCACGTAGGCCGGGTCCGGTTTCTGCCACGCGAACAGCAGATCAATCGGCGGGGCGACGAT
>JBAYVG010000025.1:0-40484 GCA_041674785.1 Rhodocyclaceae bacterium | reverse complement strand
CCGCCGCCCAGATGGAAATGGCCCGCCAGGCCGTACTGATCCGCGCCTACATTCAGGACTATGTGCGCAAGAATCCGGTCAGCGATGCCCAGCTCAAGGCGGAATATGAAGGCATCAAGACGAAGATGGGCGGCACCGAGTACAAGAGCCGCCATATCCTCGTCGAGACCGAGGACCAGGCCAAGGCGATCATCGACAATCTGAAGAAGGGCGCGAAATTCGACGAGCTGGCCAAGCAGTCCAAGGACCCCGGCTCCAAGGAAAACGGGGGTGACCTCGGCTGGAGCGCTGCCGGCAGCTACGTTCCGCCGTTTGCCGAAGCGCTGAAGGCGCTCACCAAGGGCAAGTACACCGAAGCGCCGGTGAAAACCGATTTCGGCTGGCACGTGATCCAGCTGGAAGACACCCGCCCGCTTGAAGCCCCGGCCTTCGAGTCGATCAAGCCGCAACTGTCGCAGCGTGCCAACCAGCAACTGATCGAGAAAATGATCGAAAACCTGCGAGCCAAGGCCAAGGTTCAGTAAGCCAAGCCGGCCTCAAGTAAAAAGGGCGCGGATTGTTCCGCGCCCTTTTTGTTTCTGCTGATCGACCCGCCAGGAGTCAGGTGGGTAGCGAGCTTTTTCCCTACCCCACCCACTTGCGCGCGTTGCGGAACATGCGCATCCACGGGGAATCCTCACCCATATCTTCCGGATGCCAGGACATCTGCACCGTGCGGAAGATACGTTCGGGGTGCGGCATCATGATCGTGAAGCGGCCGTCGGACGTGGTCACCCCAGTCAGGCCGTCGGGTGAGCCGTTCGGGTTGTAGGGATAGACCTCGGTGGCATTGCCGGCGTTGTCGAGGAAACGCATCGCAGTGAGCACCTTGCCGACATCACCCGTTTCCGAGAAATCGGCGCGGCCTTCGCCGTGCGAGACCACCACCGGCATGCGGCTACCGGCCATGCCGGCAAGGAACAGCGACGGCGATTCAGCCACTTCGACCATGGTGAAGCGCGCTTCGAACTGCTCGACGCGGTTGCGCACAAAGCGCGGCCAGTGTTCGGCGCCGGGCACCAGCGATTTGAGCGCACTCATCATCTGGCAGCCGTTGCAGACGCCCAGCGCGAAGGTATCCGGGCGGCCAAAGAAGGCCGAGAACTCGTCGCGGGCGCGACCGTTGAAGAGAATGGTGCGCGCCCAGCCCTGGCCGGCGCCGAGCACGTCGCCGTAGGAAAAACCACCGCAGGCCACAGCACCCTTGAAGTCCTTGAGGAAGACGCGGCCGGCGAGGATGTCGCTCATGTGCACGTCGACCGCCGTAAAGCCGGCACGGTCGAAGGCGGCGGCCATTTCGACGTGGCCGTTGACGCCCTGCTCGCGCAGGATGGCGACCTGCGGACGGGAACCCTTGCTGATGAACGGTGCCGCAATGTCCTCGGTCGGATCAAAGCTGAGGCTAACCGACAGACCTTTGTCGCCGGCATCGAGAATGCGGTCGTATTCCTGCTGTGCGCATTCCGGGTTGTCGCGAAGCGCCTGCATGCGGTAGCTGGTCTCCGACCAGGCGCGCTGCAGCTCGACGCGCTTCTCGCGCAGCACCGCCTTGGCATTGCGGATGACGCGCACCTCGTCCCACGGGTTCGGGTAGCCGATGAAAGCCGAGCAGGCACCGAGACCGGCGGCACGCAGGACGCGCATGACCGGCTCGCGGTCGCTGCGGCGGATCTGCACGACGGCGCCCAGTTCCTCGTTGAACAGCGCGCGCATCAGGATCTCGAAGGAGCGGCCGCCGAGCTGGTCGGGCTTCTTCTCGTTGCCATCGACATCGGCCATCATCGGGTCGTAGCAGAGGCCATCCATGTCCAGCGAAACGCCGCAGTGCGAGGCAAAAGCCATTTCGGCAACGGTGGCGAAAAGGCCGCCGTCGGCGCGGTCGTGATAGGCCAGCAGCAGATTCTCGCGGGCCAGTTCCTGCACGGCGCCGAAGAAGGCGGCAAGACGGGCCGGATCGTCCACATCAGTGGCGTCGCTGCCGGTGGCGTTGAACACCTGCGCCAGCGCCGAGCCGCCGAGGCGGTTCTTGCCGTTGCCAAGATCGATCAGCAGCAGATCGGTTTCGCCGGCATCGAGCTTCAGTTGCGGCGTCAGCGTGCGCCGGGCATCCTGCACCCGGGCAAAGGCCGTAACGATCAGCGACAGCGGTGAAACCACCTGTTTCTTCTCGCCCTCGTCTTCCCAGGCGGTGCGCATCGACAGCGAATCCTTGCCTACCGGGATCGAGATGCCGATCTTCTGGCACAGGTCGGAGATGGCGCGCACGGTGTCGAACAGGCGGGCATCCTCGCCCGGCGTTCCGGCGGCGGCCATCCAGTTGGCCGAGAGCTTGACGTCGCCCAACTTGGTGATGTCGGCGGCGGCAATGTTGGTCAGTGCTTCGCCGATGGCCATGCGACCCGAGGCCGGCGCATCGAGAATGGCCAGCGGCGTGCGCTCGCCCATGGCGAAAGCTTCGCCAACGTAGCCTTGGTAACCCATCAGCGTCACTGCGACGTCGGCCACCGGCACCTGCCAGGGGCCGACCATCTGGTCGCGCGCGGTCAGGCCACCAACCGAACGGTCGCCGATCGAAATCAGGAAGGTCTTGTCGGCTACGGCCGGCAGGCGGAGTACGCGGTAGGCGGCATCCTTCAGTTCGACCGAGGTCGGATCGAAGGGCACGACCACCGGCGGCAGATGCACGACATCGCGCGTCATGCGCGGCGGCTTGCCGAGCAGCGCCTCCATGTCCATATCCACCGGCTTGTTGTCGAAATGGCGGTCGGCAACGATCAGGCGGTTCTCGGCGGTGGTCTGGCCGACGACGGCAAACGGGCAGCGCTCGCGTTCGCACAGGTGGGCAAACTCTTCCAGGCGCGACGGCGGCAAGGCCATGACGTAGCGTTCCTGTGCCTCGTTGCACCAGATCTCGGCCGGCGACATGCCCGGCTCCTCGATCTTCACTTCGCGCAACTCGAAATGCGCGCCGCAGCCGGCGCCATGCGCCAGTTCCGGCAGGGCATTGGAAATGCCGCCGGCGCCGACGTCGTGGATCGACAGGATCGGGTTGCCGTCGCCCGGTTGCGAGGCGTCGCCTTTCGGCACGCCCATCTGCCAGCAGCGGTCGATGACTTCCTGCGCGCGACGCTGGATTTCCGGGTTGCCGCGCTGGACGGAGGCAAAGTCGAGGTCTTCGGTATTGGTGCCGGTGGTCATCGACGAAGCGGCGCCGCCGCCCAGGCCGATCAGCATGCCGGGGCCGCCGAGCTGAATGAGCAACGTGCCGGCCGGGAATTCCGGCGCCTTGAAGGCCTGCCCGGCTTCGATGGCGCCAAGGCCGCCGGCGATCATGATCGGCTTGTGGTAGCCCTTGACCACCGCATTTTCACCCTCGCCCACGAGTTGCTCGTAGGTGCGGAAGTAGCCGGTCAGGTTCGGCCGGCCGAATTCGTTGTTGAAGGCAGCGGCGCCGATCGGACCTTCGATCATGATGTCCAGCGCCGAAGCGATGCGCGAGGGCTTGCCGATGCTCTTTTCCCAGGGCTGCACGGCCTCTGGAATGTTCAGGTTGGAGACGGTGAAGCCGCACAGGCCGGCCTTCGGCTTGGAACCGCGGCCGGTGGCACCCTCGTCGCGGATCTCGCCGCCGGAGCCGGTCGAGGCGCCGGGGAAGGGTGAAATCGCCGTCGGGTGGTTGTGCGTCTCGACCTTCATCAGGATGTGGGTCGTTTCCTCGCGGTAGCCGTAACGGCCGTCAGCCGCCGGGTAGAAGCGCGGAATGGTGGCGCCCTCGATCACCGAGGAATTGTCCGAGTAGGCAACGACGGTGCCTTCGGGATGCGCCTTGTGCGTCTCGCGGATCATGCCGAACAGGGTTTCCTGCTTTTCCTTGCCGTCGATCACCCACGAGGCGTTGAAGATCTTGTGCCGGCAGTGCTCGGAGTTGGCCTGCGCGAACATCATCAGCTCGACATCGGAGGGGTTACGCCCTTGACCACCGTTCGCCTTGGTGAAGATATCGACCAGATAATCGACCTCATCCTCGGACAAGGCCAGACCCAGGCGAGCGTTGGCCTCGACCAGCGCTGCGCGGCCACCGGCCAGCACATCGACCGTAGTCAGCGGCTTCGGCTCGAAATGGCGGAACAGCTGGGCGGTTTCATCAAAATCGTGCATCACCGATTCGGTCATGCGGTCATGCAGCAGGGCAGCGATCTGCCCCTGTTCCTCGGGTGAGAAGTTGCTGCCCTGAATGCGGAAGGCGATGCCGCGCTCAATGCGCTCTATCGATTCGAGACCGCAGTTCCAGGCAATGTCGGTGGCTTTCGACGACCACGGCGAAATCGTGCCGATACGCGGCACCACGAGGAACAAGGTTCCCTGGACTGAAGCCGCCTCTGCCCGCGCTTCCAGCAAGGCAGCAAGCGATTCGTAGGCATCATCGGCCAGATTGTCGCGGGCAGCGACAAAGTGCCAGTAGTCAGCCTCGACACTGCGCACACCGGGTACAGCGGAAACCAGTGTCTGCGTCAGTCGCTGCAGGCGGAAGGTGGAGAAAGCGGGCGCGCCGCGAAGAAAAATGATCTGGGCCATGGCGGGTGCGGCGAAAACAGCGCCGGAAGAGGAAAGGGCAAGGTGCGGATTATAGCCGAGAGCGGCTTCCCGGTCGCCCCGCAGCGGGCCTCACCCTCCCCCGCAACGGCCGTCAAAGCGGCCGCAAGGGAGGCGATCAATTTGTACGAACGACGACCCGGTTACGCCCGGCGGCCTTGGCGGCATAGAGCGCGGCATCGGCACGGGCCAGGAGAACATCGACGGATTCGTCGTCCTCCTGGCTTTGGGCAACGCCGATGCTGGTGGTGAAGCGGACGGTACCGAGGTCGGTATCGATGGCGATGCGGGCAACGGCGACGCGAATACGCTCCGCCACCACCTCCGCCTGATCGACCGCCGTACTCGGCAACAGAATGCCGAACTCCTCACCGCCAAGACGGCCGAGAACATCCATGCCGCGCAGACACTCAGTGGCCGCGTTAGCGAATGTCTTGAGCGCCGCATCGCCGGCGGCATGGCCGTAGCCATCATTGATCTGCTTGAAAAAATCGAGATCGAGGATCATCAACGACAGCGGTGCCTTGTAACGGCGACCACGGGCAAACTCGTGATAAAGCAGCGAGAGGAAATGATGCCGGTTATTGATCCCGGTCATCAGGTCAGTGGTTGCCAGATGCTGCAGCTCGGCAGTGCGTACCGAAAGTTCGCGCAACAACCGTGTCAGACGCCATGCGGCCAACAGCGCAGCGATGCTCACACTCAGCGCCAGCAGCGCGATAACCAGCATCTGCCGGCGCCAGCCAGCGAAGACATCTTCGGCAGCAGCGGAAACCACGGTCAGCAGGGGAAAATCACTCAGCACCGAATAGCCGACATATTTCTCCATCGCGTCCGTCGCCGAACGATCCAGTTTCCCGAATCCCCGTTCCGCACGCGGCAGGAACTCCCGATAGAGTTGGCCGCCAACGAGCGACTTGCCGATCAAACGTTCGTCGTGCGGTGCGCGCGCCAACAGGGTGCCATCGCGGCGAAGCAGCACGATGGCACCATTGGGGCGGATGCGCTCCTCTTCGTACAGCGCCAGCAGGGCCGACAACTCGACCGCTGCCACTACCGCTGCGACGCCCTTGCGCGGATGCGTCAGGCGCTGGGCTACAGGTATCCGCCAGGTGCCGTTGACGCCGCTGGTCACCGGGGCTCCGATGAAGAAACGACTCGCATCGCCGCCCATGGCATAACGGAAATAATCCGTGTCGCCGATTGCGCGGGGAGCAACAACAGGATCGCCAGGAACAGCTACCGCGAGGGGAAATACCTGCCCGTTTTCGCTGGCGACCTGGATATCGATGGCGTGGTCGGTACGTTCACGAAAATTTTCGACCAAACGCAGAAAACGCCGGTCGCTACGCGGGTCAGCGTCCGGATTGTCGGTGATCCACTGATCGGCCGTGCCGAGGAAAACGCCGACCAGTGCAAATTGCCGGCGCGTCTGCTCACCGACCGCATGATCCATGCGCCGGAGAACCTGTTCGGTCCCTGCGAGAATTTCGGCCCGGGAACTGATCGCCCAGTAGGCTACAAAGGCCCAGAGAAAGCTGAGGAACAGCACCACGGTGAGGACGACAAGCCTCTCCGATTGCTTGCCGTTGGCCGAAAAATTCATGTCTATCGAATCTGGAAAGCTCATCGTTGCAGATTTTAGCGCGAATTGATGGCGTCGGCATTAAAACCCCGCCCGTCGCGCCGCCAATAACTGGAGTTGCGGCTCGTTCGGAACGGTTCTGCGCGATAATCGCGCTTTCTGCATTTCAGGATCGAGAATATGAGCGAGTTTTCCTACGACGTCGGTATCGAGAATTTCGAGGCAGGCGTCCTCCAGGCCTCCCGTAGCGTGCCGGTTGTGGTCGATTTCTGGGCGCCATGGTGCCAGCCCTGCCAGACCTTGAAGCCGATGCTGGAAAAACTGGCCGAGGAGTACGGCGGCCGTTTTCTGCTGGCCAAAATCAACTCCGATGAAAATCCGGAGATCTCGCAGCAGTTCGGCGTTCGCAGCATTCCGACGGTCAAGGTCGTCTTCGAGGGGCGCATCGTTGATGAATTTACCGGCGCCAAGACGGAGGGCGAGGTACGCGCCTTCCTCGACCGTCTGACACCCTCTCCTGCCGACCCTCTGCGAGAAGAAGCTGCGGCCCTGCTGGCGGCGGGCAAACAGGAAGAAGCGCTGGCCACACTGGTCCACGCCAGCCAGCTCGACCCCAAGAATGAAGCCGTGCGCCTCGATGGCGTCGAGATTCTGCTCACCCTTGGCCGCAACGAAGAAGCCGGCGCCCTGCTCGGCAGCGACTTTACCCAACTGGCCGACCGCGCCCAGGCCTTGCGCGCACGCCTGGCGCTGGCCGGCGAGAAAATCGACACCACAGAACTCGACGCACGCCTCGCAGCCGACCCGAACGACCACGCAGCCCGCCTGGAGCGCTCGCGCGCACTGGCCGCCGCCAGCCGCTACCGTGAAGCTTTTGACGACGCCATGGAAGTTGTTCGCCGCGACCGTTTTTTCAACGAGGGGGCCGGCCGCAAGGCACTGGTGCAGCTTTTCGAAGTGCTTTCAGGGAGTGACCAGTACGACGACCTGGTGCGTGAATATCGGCGCGCCCTCTCGGCTGCGCTGAACTGAGCGAATACCTCGGGGCCACAGAAGCATCCAGCCCGGCGGCGGCACGTGAAGCTTTATTACACCGACGTTTTCGTGCTGCCATTGCCGTCGGGGCACCGCTTCCCGATGGAGAAGTATTCCCGCTTGCGCCAGCGCCTGCTGGCCAGCGGCGAATTCACCAGCTCCGATTTCGCCACGCCGGCTGCAGCAACGACTGAAGAGCTGCTACGGGCGCACGACGCTGCCTACATTGCGCGCGTCAGCAACGGCGAACTCAGTGCCGCCGAACTCAAGCGCATCGGTTTCCCCTGGAGTCCGGAGATGGTCGAACGCTCGCTACGCTCTGCGGGTGCGACACTTGCCGCCTGTCGCACCGCCCTTGCCGAGGGCTGTTCTGCCAACCTTGCCGGTGGCACCCACCACGCCCATGCCGACCGTGGCGAAGGCTTCTGCGTCTTCAACGATGCGGCCGTCGCCGCCCGGGCCATGCAGGCCGAAGGCCGTGTTCGGCGCGTGGCGATCATCGACTGCGATGTCCATCAGGGCAACGGCACCGCCGCCATCCTCAAGGGCGACGACAGCGTCTTCACCTTCTCGATCCACGGCGCCCGCAATTTTCCGTTCGAGAAGGAATGCAGCGACCTCGATATCGAACTGGCCGACGGCACGGGTGACGACGCCTATCTGGCGGCACTCGACGCCGGGCTGGAAGAAACACTGGCGCGCAGCCAGCCTGAACTGGTGATCTACCTCGCCGGTGCCGACCCGTACGCCGGCGACCGCCTGGGGCGCCTCGAACTGAGCCTTGCCGGGCTGGCGGCACGCGATCGGCGGGTACTCACCGCCTGCCATGAGCGCGGCATCCCCGTCGCGCTGGCCATGGCCGGCGGCTATGCCCAACCTATCGACGACACCGTCGCCATCCACGCCACAACGGTGATTGCGGCAAAGCACTGCTTCTTTGGCTAGAATCGAGGCCATGCTCACCCCACCTCTCTACCGTGCCGCCGGATTGCGTGCCCTTGAAGCCGCTGCCGGCGATCAGCCGCTGATGCAGCGTGCCGGCCGCGCTGCCGCCGACCTTGCCAGCACGCTGCTGCACGACAGCCAGCTACCGCTGCTGATCCTCGCCGGCCCCGGCAACAACGGCGGCGACGGTTTCGAGGCGGGCATGCATCTGCAGCAACGTTTCTGCGATGTCCGGCTGGTCTTTGCCGGTGATGCAACAAAACTCCCCGCCGATGCGGCGGCCGCCCGCCAGCGCTTTCTCGCCGCCGGCGGCCGCGAACTGAAGACCATTCCCGAAGTAGCCAACTGGGGACTGATCATCGATGCGCTGTTCGGTATCGGCCTGCAGCGCCCTATCGACGGCCGTTACGCTGAATTCATTGCGGCCGCCAACGCACTCGCTGCCTGCAGCGGCTGCCCATTGCTTGCGCTCGATTGCCCGAGCGGGCTCGACGCCGACACTGGCGCCGTGCGTGGCAGCGCCATTCGCGCCAGCCACACCCTGACCTTCATCGCCGGCAAGCCAGGGCTGCTCACCGCCGACGGACCGGACCATTGCGGCGAACTGCAGCTGGCATCGCTGGATCTGGACGCAGCGACCTTGCTGGCGCCAGAAGGAGAAACCGTCGCGCGGACGCTTTTTGCCGACCGCCTCCGGCCGCGTCTGCGTAACAGCCACAAGGGCAGCAACGGCAGCGCCGGCATCCTGGGCGGGGCAGCCAGCATGGTCGGGGCGGCCTTTCTTGCCGGCCGCGCAGCGCTGCAACTCGGCGCCGGCCGCGTCTATCTCGGCTTGATCGAACCGGAGATGCCGGCCTTCGACACCCTGCAACCGGAACTGATGCTGCGCAGTGCCTCGTCCCTGCTCAGCACGCCGCTGACGGCGCTGGCCTGCGGCCCCGGCATGGGGTGCGACCCGGCCCAGGTCGCACTGATCGAACAGGCTGCCGCACTGAACCTGCCGCTGCTGCTCGACGCCGATGCGCTGAACCTGCTGGCCGGCGACGGCAACCTGAAAATTGCCATCGCCACGCGCAAGACAGCGACGCTGCTGACACCGCACCCGGCCGAAGCTGCGCGCCTGCTCGACTGCGATGTAGCGGCCGTTCAGGCCGACCGCATCGCGGCCGCCTGCGAGATTGCCACCCAGTTCAACGCCCAGATCGCGCTGAAAGGCTGTGGCACCGTGCTCGCCACACCGGACGGCCGCTGGCGAATCAATACCACCGGCAATCCCGGCATGGGTTCGGCCGGCATGGGTGATGTGCTGTCCGGCATTGTCATCGCCCTGCTGGCGCAGGGCTGGCCAGCAGAGGTGGCGCTGGCTGCCGGAGTTCATCTGCATGGCGCAGCGGCCGACCTGCTGGCGCATGAAGCTGGCGAAATCGGTCTCTGCGCCAGCGAAACCATTCCCGCCGCCCGCCACCTGTTGAACCAGTGGGTCGCCAACGATGAGTGACCCCGCGCACCGGCTGCGCGGAGTTCTCCTCTTTCTCACCGCACTGCTGCTCTTCGCTGCCCTCGACGCCACCGCCAAGCACCTCTCGGCCATCTTCGCCGTGCCCTTCATGGTCTGGGTGCGCTATCTGGTGCATTTCGTCTTCATGCTGATTACTGTCGCCCCGAGCGAAGGGCGGACGCTCTTCGTCACCCGGCACCCGTGGCTGATGACGCTGCGTGCGCTGATGCTGGTCGGGGTCACACTCTTCATGCAGCTGGCGCTGCAAACCCTGCCGCTGGCCGAAACCTCGGCGCTGGTATTCACCACCCCGCTCCTTGTCGCCCTGCTGGCCGGCCCGCTGCTCGGCGAGAAAGTGACAAGCCGGGCCTGGCTGGCAACGCTGATCGGTTTTGCTGGCGCGCTGCTGATCGCCCGCCCCGGTGGCGCTCTTTTCGGCGTCGGCGTGGCCTATGCGGCGGCAGCGGCGCTCTGCTACGCGCTCTATCAGATCCTCACCCGCAAGCTTGTCGGCAGCGAGACACAGCTCCGGCTGCTCTTTTTCACAGCCTTGGTCGGCACCGCCTGCATGGCCTTTGCCCCCTTCACCCACTGGAACGGCATCTGGCCATCGCTTACCGAGGCCGCGCTGCTGGCCTCGCTGGGCCTCTACGGCGGTGTCGGCCATTTCCTGATGATCCGCGCCTTCCGCGAGGCCAATGCCTCAACACTTGCACCGTTGCTCTACGTCCAGCTGATCTGGGCGACCCTGCTCGGTTGGCTGGTTTTCTCACACTTGCCGGATCTGCCAGCGATCATCGGCATGCTGATCATTGGCGCCTCGGGGCTGACGCTGGCGCTGGCCGAACGACGGAAAAAACCGGCATGAACCTAGAAGCCGAAACCACGAAGGCCACGAAGCGCACGAAGAAATTCAGGCAAATACAAGAGGTGTCAGCAATCACCCACGGGATGAAGGCTGTTTAAACGTATTGCTTCTCTTCGTGAACTTCGTGTTCTCCGTGGTTAACTGAGTTTTCCAGGATGAATTTCGCGCTTGCATCGGGCCGGTACTTTCGCCCAGAATGAACTCATAACCTGTTGTTAATGAGGAGACAGCCATGCCGAACCGTACGATTCGCGAGATCATTGCCCACCAGAAGGTTCTCAGCGCACCCGACAGCATGACCGTGCGTGAAGCCGCCATCCGCATGGCCGAGAGCAAGGTCGGCGCCATGCTGATCCTTGAAAAGGGTCAATTGATCGGCATCTTCACCGAGCGTGACCTGCTCAACCGGGTGATTGCCAAGCGCCTCGACCCCGACACAGCGACACTGGCCCAGGTGATGACCGCCGACCCGCGCACCATTGCCGCCGACAAGTCGCTGGCGCACGCGCTGGTCATGATGGAAGACGGCGGCTACCGCCATGTGCCGGTAATGGATGGAGGCACACCCATCGGCATGGTCTCTGCGCGCGATGCGCTCGGAGCAGAGTTGATCGAGCTTGAAAACGAACTGGAACGCCGCGAGCACCTCACCGAAATCATGTTGTAAAGGAACGCATCATCGAAACACTGCACGACCCACTTGCCGAACTCGCGCCGCGCGAAGCCCAGCTGACCGCGGCGCGTTCCGTTCAGGACGCCTTTTCGCAATCTTTCCGCCTGACGCTGGACGCCAAGGGGGATGCCCGCCACGAAGGAATCGCCAGACTCGCGCCGCCGTTGCTCGACTGGTGCCGCATGGCCGCCAGCGATGAAGCGCGTGCGCTGCGCCAGGCCCTGCTGCTCTCCGGCCTGGACCAGTGGGGCCAGGCCTGGAGCCGGGCCTACGGCGCCGGTGCCATGACCGGCCTTTCGGAATTGCTCGGCAAACTGCGCGACACGCTCGACCCGGTGGCCGAAGCCGCCGTACAGACGGCCTTTACCCGCCTCAACGCCGACGAAGCCAGCGCCTTCAGCTTCAAGGCCGAACTGCATAAAAGCATTGCCGTCACACTGTGGCACACGCTGATTGCCGAAGAAGATCGCGATAGCGCCGCAACCCTCGCCAGCCAGCTCGGCGGCCTGCTGCTCGGCCTGCAGAAGGCCATGCCGGAGCATGGCTGGATCGTCGCCGCCTCGGCGCTGGCCGACATCCAGATCCGCTGCCTCGCCCACAATCTGGCCCAGGAAGGGCTGGCGCAGGAGATGACGCAGGCGCTGTTCGCGGCGATCTCGCAGGCGCTGTCAGCCGAGGATCGCAAGCGCATCCTCGGCGGTGCCGGCCAGGCCGTTGTTGCCTGGCAGCAGGCACAGCGGGCAACGACTCACTAGTCCGCGACGCAATGCGCTCCACGCTGCGCGTCCTGCTCCTGCTCTTTCTTGCCGCTACGGCACGGGCTGATTGCGGCGAACGCATCGAACTGCCGGCTCATGCCGGCACCACGCAGCGCTATGCACTTGCGCAGCCTGCAGGCAACGAGCCGGCTATTTCACTGCTGCTGCTCGTTGGTGGTGCGGGCCGACTGGCACTGGACGCGCAGGGCTGCCCGACAAAGCTTGCTGGCAATTCGCTGGTCCGCATGCGGCCACTGTTTCTGGCTCACGGCTTTGTCACAGCCTACGCCGACGCGCCTTCCGACCACACCGGTGACGATGGCCTCGCCGGTTTCCGCACCGACCCGGCTCACGCGGCCGATCTGGGCCGCATCATCGCCGACCTGCGCCGGCGCAGCGGCGCTGCTGTCTGGGTCGTCGGCACCAGCCGTGGCGCAATCTCTGCCGCCAATGCCGCCTCTCGGCTACAAGGGGCCGAAGCGCCGGACGGGATCGTCATCACCTCACCAGTGACGGTGGGCAACCCGCAGGGGCGCAAGGCCTGGGTTTCCCAATCGGTTTTCGACCTGCCGCTGGAATCCATCCTCATGCCCCTGCTGCTCGTCGGCCACACCGAAGATGCTTGCCTGCGCTCGCCGGCGAGCATGCTGCAAGCCGTCGCCGAGCGCAGCCCGAGCCAGCGCAAGCAGGTGGTGACGGTCAGCGGCGGTCCCGGCGCAAGCATTGCTCCCGGCCTTGAAGCCTGCGAGGCCCGCTCGCCACATGGTTTTCTCGAACAGGAAGACGCCGTCGCGGCCGGCATTGCACGCTTTGTGCGTGGCGGCCGCTATTGACCCCCATGCACGAAGACTACGAGACCACGATGCGCGGTAGCGATCGGCTGATGATGATCATCATCGGGCTGATTTTCATCGCCACGATGGCCATTCCCTTCGCCTGCAACGAAAACGGCGGCTGCCGACTCGGCATCGTGACACCGTGGTCGGCCTTCAACTGGCCGGAAAAATCCGGGATTGCGATGTTTATCTGCGCGGGTGTCGCAATGATTTTGCGGGGAGTCGGCCTGCGCACACTGGCAAGCATTGTCGGGCTCGGCCTGCTCCCGCTCTTCGCAGTCATGCTCAATTCGATCCTCTTCGGGCTGCGGGCACCTGCCTGCGGCCCGGTCATCGGTGGCCTGCGCATGCTGACAGAAATTCCCGCCTACCCGGCGTGCGCCTTCTGGCCAACCGTCGCGGCACTCTGGATCGACGCATTCTTCATCGGCTTCATGCTGGAAGTCATGCGCAAGGAGTTCCTGCCGGGAACCATCGGCAAGGCGCTGAAAAGATGGACGCAAGGATTACTGCTGCTGTCCGTGTCGCCGATGCTGGTCTTGCTGCTCGCGCTACTGCTGCCGGCAGTCGGCAGCGAGATCCTCAAGGAGAGATGGCGGCGCTGGTGGAACGGCTGAACGTGAAAACCGCAATTCAAACCACGAAGGTTACGAAGCGCACGTAGAAATAAAGGAAGCCGAACTTTCCCGGCCCACCTGGCAGGTGAGTAGGGCAATGCGGTGCATCACCCGGTTCTTCCTTCGCGAACTTCGTGTTCTTCGTGGTTAACTGAGTTTTCCAGATTGAATCAGCCCATGAACATCTGCTGATAGGCCGCCAGCGCCTTGGCCACCTGGGCCGACGGCTTGGCCGCGTCGCCCATGCCGAACTCAGCCTGCAGCGCGCTCTTGTTGTCGGCGATGTAGTCGATCACCCGATCAAGGTTATCGAGGCGGTTGGGGATGAAATTGTTGCTGGAGATCAGCAGCTCGGCCGACTTGGCAAAATTGCCGCTGAATTCGCCAATGGCACCGAGCGCGCCCTCCCGGTTTTTGGTGAGGACGGTATCCAGCTTGGCGGTATCGATCGACGCCATATGCGTCTTCGGGTCGATCGTCAGGCCGAGGTCGCGCATGCCCTGCACCCCGTGCATGGCGCCATTGAAACGGTTTTCGATGCTCTGCTTGAGTTCATAAAGCGAGATTTCAGCCGCTTGCGTGCCGGAGAGCACTCCGCCGGCCTTCACCGTCGCATCAAAGCGGCCGACCCATTCGTTGTACTTCTCGGCAAAAGCCTGCAGTTGCGCCTTGATGCCGGCGTTATCGAGCGTAGCCAGGCCGCTGCCGAGGGTCAGGCCGGCCTGCTGCATCTCGGCGACATCGTTCTTCATTTCGCTCAACTCGGAAAACTGCGCCTTGTAGGTCGCGTCGCCGTTATTGATGCTGGTCATCATGCGGTAAGCCGATTCCGGGTCGAACAGCGACAGGTTGCGGCCCATCGAGGAAAGATGGCTGCTTAATGACGAAGCGCCCGATGCGCCCGATGCACCCGCCGTACCGCTAGCAAGACCGAGAAAGGAGAGCGGGTCGCTTGATGCGCTGGCGCCACCCTGCTGGCCCATCGCCCCCATCAGGAAATCGAAGCTGCTGGCACCTTTGCCTGTGCCGAGCAGCGGATTGATCGATTCGGACTGCAGCGAGGCCATGCGCAAAGCCAGCGAAGCCGAAAAATCACTGCCTTGCGAGGCGCTGGCGCGATTTTGCGACGATTGGCTGACGCCATCGCTACGATTTGACGAGATGAGGCTAAAGAGACTGCCGGCGATTCCCAAGGGTGACATGTTGCCTCCTGCTGCGTGATTTCGTTGCGGCAACCGTTATTCGGCGCCTTTCGTTACGAATACAGCAACAATCGGTCCACCGTTGTGCAGTTACTGCCAGAAAGTGGCGGGATGCCTCAACCACCGGGCTTGGCAGTGAGGCGGCAAAAGCGTCGGCAGGAGGCAGTGACGCGCCAGCGGGCGAAAGCGGCAAAAATTGCCAGTCGTGAGCCTCCCCAGACGAGCCGCCTAAAGCCGACCGCTGCGCCAGCTCCAGATCAGGAAAAAGACGATGCAGGCAGCAAAGGCTGGCCACAGCGTCAGCAACCGCCCGGCACCGACAATACCGTTGGTCGTCGGCGTCAGGAAAAACACGGCCGCCATGATCAGCAGCGCGGCCAGTGTCGCCCCCCGGCGCAACAGCGGCGCCAGACCGGAAACCCAGTTCGGTCCGACAACAGCGCCAATCAGAAGAACCAGCGCAAGCAGGCAGAGCGCCACCAACGCATGGAGGTCGTACGGCGTCGGGTTGCCGGAACCGAGGATCATTGTCCGGCGATCGCGCTGAACTTGCAGACCTTGAGCCGCTTGTCGCTGATACCCACCAGCCCGGCGTGCTTGTACTTGAACACCGCAAACCCTGTCTTCTCCATGGTTCTTCCCCTGCGCTATGCCGCTGCTGGTGCTCCGAAATACTTGGCATCTTCGAACAACGAAGCGATGACCACCTTCTTGATCGCCGGGTTGTCCGGAACGACAAACACCACCGGCGTGATCATTTCCTCGAAGATGCCGCGCAGGCTGCGCGCGCCAGCCTTGTATTCAATCGCCAGTTCAGCGATCTGCTCGAATACCGGCGGCTCGATGACCAGCTCGACGCCTTCGCTGGCGAGGATTTCTCGGAACTGCCGGTAGATCGAATTCTTCGGCTCAACCATGATGCGCACCAGCATGTCGCGGGTCAGGTCCTGCAGGCGGGCGACAATCGGCAGGCGGCCGGCGAATTCGGGGATGATGCCGAACTCGTAAAGGTCGGTCGGCTTTACCCGTGAATTGATGCGATCGAGAATCTTCTGGCTCTCCGCTTCCGAGGTTGAAATGAAGCCGAAGCTGTGGTTCTTGCCCATGATGTTGTCCAGCCCGACAAAGGCGCCGCCGCAGATGAACAGCACCTGCGTGGTGTCGATGTACTGGCCGTCCTTCAGCCGCACCGGCGACCCCTCCATGATCTTCAGCAAGGCGTTCTGCACGCGCTCGCCGGAAGGGCCGCGCGCCTGCGCGCTGGCGGCCTTGAGTTTATCCACCTCGTCGATGAAGACAATGCCGCGCTGCGCCTTCTGCATGTCGCCCTCGGCACGGTCGAGCAGGCGATGCAGGATGGCTTCGATCTCCTCGCCGACGTACTCGGTCTGCGCCAGCGTCGTGGCATCGGCTGTCACGAACGGCACATCAAGAATCCGCGCCAGGGTTTCGCAGAGCAGCGTCTTGCCGGTGCCGGTGGGGCCGATGAGGAGGATGTTGCTCTTCACCATCTCGACCGCATCCGGCTTCGACTGCGCCGTTTTCTTGAAATGCGAATAAACCGCAACGGAGAGGATTTTCTTCGCCTCCTCCTGCCCGATCACATGCTGGTTCAGATGCCTGACGATTTCGCTGGGTTTCATACGCTTCCCGATCTGAGGGCGATGTACTGATTCTTGCCCGACAACGGCATTCTACGCCGGGCGGGAACCCGGTTCGACAACCGGAGAATGCTGCCGCGTGCGGCCCACCAGGCGGCCGACGATCAGCGCTGCCGCCAGCGTCGCCAGCAAGTGCTTGACGGTATGGCCGCTGACCAGCCCGGCAGCGGCTAGAAATTCGTGGTCGTTCAATTCGGCCAGCTTGGCAACGACGTAGATGGCCAGTGCAGCACCAAACCAGCCACGGTCACCGGCATCGCTGCCGTGCAGCGCCTGCCACAAGGGCACCAGCAGAATCGGCAGCACTTGCAGCAGCAGATAAGGGCGCAGATCGCCCTGCCCCTGCAAGCCGGTGAAATACCACCAGGCCACGCTCAACACGGCCAGCAAGGCCAGAACGGCGGCTTCCAGACGCGCATCGTAACGAGCAACCGTCTCCGCCCGCACCCCGGCCAGCAAACCCGCGCAGGCCAGCGCAATCGGCAGACGATCCCAGACCAGGCGATAGTCATCCGGCGCGAGATGGTAGTAGGTCGAACCGGCGGCAGTGAGAATCAGGCCGACGAGCAACAGCCGGTAACCAAACCAGCCGGCACGAATTGCCGGATGTGCGCGCTGCGGCGACAGCTGCCACCAGCCCCAGATGCCGATGATGGCGAAACCGAAATTTGAAAACACATCGGCGGCATGCGGCACGCCAGCCCACGTCGCGCGGTCGGCGAAATCATGATAGTTGGCGGGTTGCTCGATCACCCCGTACGCCAGCATCAGCACGACGATGGCGACGGTGATGATCAGCGGCAAACGCGCCGCCAGGCGAGACAGCAAACCTTGATTCATGGCAGGACCCTCGGTGTGGATGACGGCCGCAGAATGCCTTTGAATCACTGCAATCAAAACCAGTTCGCTAGACGTTGCACCAGCCAGGACGAAAAGTATCGCTATTTGCGACCCGATGCTGCATTCCGGCATACACAAACTAAAGCCAAGCCCTCGCCGAATGCCCAGCTGGAAGCCGACGCTCCCGGGAATAAAGACGCCCGAGATCGCTGAGTGCCAGCGTACTCAAACCGAAATCAACCCCTCCGCCGGTGGCGCCACCGGGTACGGGTACAGCACATTCAGCGCCACGCTCTGGCCGGAGGCCTGCACGATGCGCACGTGTTCGCGGCGAAACTCGCGGGCGTGCAGAAGGCCGCAGGAGTGGGCGATCATGTCGATTTCCTTGTTCATGTTGGCGCAGTAATAGGCCACGCGCTCGGCCTTGTCCTCAACCACCAGCCCGCGCTGCAGCCGTGTGTTGTGGGTGGTGATACCGGTTGGGCAGGTATTGGTGTGACAGCGCAGCGCCTGAATACAGCCGAGCGAAAACATGAAGCCGCGCGCGGTGTTGATGAAATCGGCACCGGCCGACAAGGCCCAGGCGACGCGCGCCGGCGTCAGCAGCTTGCCGGCGGCGATCAGGCGGACGCGATGGCGCAGGTTGGCTTCGATGAGGGAGTCGGCCACCCGAGGCAAGGCTTCGTCGATCGACAGTGCCATGTGGTCGGCCAGTGCCTGCGGTGCGGCGCCGCTACCGCCCTCGCCGCCATCAATGGCGATGAAGTCGGGGGCGGCGGTGAGGCCACGCCGCGCCACTTCTTCGGTGAGATCGTTCATGAAGTGCCAGCCACCGATGGCGGTTTTGATGCCGACCGGCTTGCCGGTAATGTCGCGCACGCGCTCGACCATGTCGAGCAGTTCGCGCATGTTGGCAATGTCGCGGTGGCGGTTGGGCGAGAGCGAATCCTGCCCAACCGGAATGCCGCGAATGCGGGCGATTTCCTCGGTGACCTTGCCGGCCAGCAGCACCCCGCCCTTGCCGGGTTTGGCACCTTGCGACAGCTTGATCTCGAAGGCGCGCACGGTTTCGTGGGCCGCCATTTCGCGCAATTTTTCCGGCGAGAGTTTCCCTGCATCGTCGCGCACGCCATATTTGGCGGTGCCGATCTGGAAGATAAGGTCAGCACCGCCTTCAAGGTGATACGGCGACAGGCCGCCCTCGCCGGTATCCATCCAGCAACCGGCTTTCTGTGCGCCGCGCGAGAGTGCGCGCACGGCAGGTTTGGAAATGGCGCCGAAACTCATGCCGCTGATATTGACCAGCGAACGGCCGACCATTGGCTTGTCGCAAAAGCCTTCGCCGATGAGCAGTGGCGGCGTCGGCTGGCGCTCGTCTTCCTGCACCGGAAACGGCGCATTCACGAAGATTAGCGCGCCGGCCTCGTGAATGTTGTAGGTGGAACCGAAGCCGAGGATACCGCCCTCGTTCTTTGCCAGCCGATAGACCCAGGCGCGCGTGGCGCGGTTGAAGGGCATTTCGTCGCGGTCGCCGAGAAAGAAATACTGGCGGAAATATTCGCCGAGATTCTCGAAGAAGTAGCGCAGGTGCCCGATGATCGGGAAGTTGCGCAACACCGCATGTTTTTTCTGCGTGATGTCCTGGATGTACCAATAAACGAGTACCCCAGCGAGGGCCAGCGCGATGAGGACTCCGAGACTGACGTGCAGGACGCTGAGCATGGACAACCCCCGGTGAATGCTAGAATTTCGACCATCATAGGAGAAACACGATGGATTTTGCACTTTCGCTGACGGAAGAAATTGAGCGCAATGTTGGCGCCGCGCTGGCCGAGGACATTGGCTGCGGTGATCTCACCGCCAGCCTGATACCCGCCAACAGGATTGGCAAGGCCACCGTGATCTCGCGGGAGGATGCAGTGCTCTGCGGCACAGCCTGGTTCGACCGGGTTTTCCAGCACCTCGATCCGCAGGTAAAACTCCGCTGGCAGGCAAAAGATGGCGACCGCATTGCCCCGGATCAGCTGCTCTGCGAAATCGAAGGCAGCGCCCGTGCCCTGCTCTCGGCAGAACGCAGCGGCCTGAACTTTCTGCAACTGCTTTCCGGCGTGGCGACCAAGGCGCGTCACTACGCCGACGTGGTTGTGGGCACCAGGGCGGTGGTGGTCGATACGCGCAAGACCCTCCCCGGCCTGCGCCTGGCGCAGAAATACGCCGTGAAATGTGGCGGCGGCGAGAACCATCGTATCGGACTCTTTGACGCCATCCTGATCAAGGAGAACCACATTCTTGCCGCCGGCGGCATTCGTCAGGCCTTGCAGGCAGCCACGGCTGCGGCCGCAGGCAAGCCCTGCAAGTTCGTGCAGATCGAGGTGGAGTCATTGGCTGAGCTTGATGAAGCGCTGGCAGGCGGCGCCAAGATGGTGCTGCTCGACAACATGAGCCTCGCCGACATGCGCGAGGCCGCACGAATCGCCGACGGCAAGGCGGTACTGGAAGCCTCCGGCGGCATCAGCCTGGAGACACTGCGGGCCATCGCCGAAACGGGCGTCGATCGTATCTCGATTGGGGGCCTGACCAAGGACGTGCGCGCACTGGATCTTTCAATGCGCTTTGCTACCTGAGATTCAACTCAGGCCGAGGCGACGGTCTTCCCGCACCATGCTGGCAAAATCCCCGGCAGGAACCGGCGGGCTGAACAGGTACCCCTGCAACTGATCGCAACCGAGCGAACGCAGAAAGGCCAGCTGGGCTTCGCTCTCAACGCCCTCGGCGACGATTTCCTGACGCAGTTGGGACCCCATGGTGATGATCGCGCGGGCAATGGCGCAGTCGTTCTCGTCGTCGGGGATGCCGATGACGAAGGCGCGGTCGATCTTCAGCGTACTGATCGGGAAACGCTTGAGATAGGCAAGACTGGAGTAGCCGGTTCCAAAATCATCGAGTGACAGGCCCAGCCCCATGGCGACCAGTGAATTCATCACCGGTATCACCGTCTCGGCCCCGCGTACGAGCAATGACTCGGTGATTTCCAGCTTGAGCTGACCGGGTTCGAGGCGGTGCATTTCAAGCACCGCCTGTATCTTGGCCGGCAAGCGAACGTCGAACTGGCGGGCGGATATGTTGATGGCCACCGGCGGCACCTGGATGCCGGCATCGAGCCATTCCCGCATCTGGCGACAGGCTTCGCCGAGTACCCATTCGCCGATGCTGAGAATCAGGCCGGTCTCCTCGGCAATCGGCACAAAGACCGCCGGGCTGATCATGCCTTCGGATGGATGCCGCCAGCGCAGCAGCGCTTCGGCCCCGACGATGCGGCCGCTGCGCAGACTGACCTTGGGCTGATAGTAGAGTTGCAGGTTGTCGGCTTTCAGCGCCTGGCGCAGCTCGCCCTCCAGCCGCAGGTATTCGCGAGCGCGCTCGTCCATCTCGGCGGAATAGAACAGGTAGCCGGTTTCCCCGCTCTTCTGGACCTTTTTCATCGCCACGTCGGCATAGCGCAGCAAATCCTTTGTTTCCAGACCATCTTCCGGATACACCGAAATACCGATGCTGGCATCGATGTGCAGCTTGTGACCATCGATGGTGATCGGCTCGGCCAGCGACTGCAGCAACTTCTGTGCAACGAAGGCGGCGTGTTCGCGACGGCTGATGTTAAGCAGCGCGACGACGAATTCGTCGCCACCGACCCGGGCCAGCACATCCTCATCGCGGAGCGTGCCGCGAAAGCGGCGGCCGACCTCACACAGGAGCCTGTCGCCGACTTCGTGGCCGAGCGCATCATTGATCGAGGTAAAGCGAAACAGGTCGATGACCAGCAGTGCGCCATGCGAGCCCTGCCGCTTTGCAGCGGTCACTGCCTGCACCAGCAACCGGTTGAGCAGCGTGCGATTGGGCAAGCCGGTCAGTTCATCGTGATTGGCAAGATGGTGCATGCGCTCCTCGGTAGCGCGCAACACGCTGATATCGGCGAAGGTTGAAAACGCATTGCTGACCTCACCCGACTCGTTGCGCACCACCCCGATCGAAACCGACTGAGGGAAAAGCTCGCCATTCTTGCGCCGACCGACAATTTCCCCATGCCAGGGGCTGGCTCCCTTCATCGCCGCGCGCACCTCCGAGCGAAAATCGACACTGTGCACTCCGGAGCGAAGCAGATCCGGTGTCTGCCCGATCGCCTCCTGCGCGGTATAGCCGGTAATTCTGGCAAAGGCCGCATTGACAAAGACAATCCGCTCACTGTCATCGGTAATCATGATGCCGTGGTCGCTATTTTCGATTACCCGGGTTTGCAGACGGAGCTGTTCCTGGGTGGTGCGCTGCTGGGTAATTTCGGAGAGATGGGCGACCAGAGAAACCATTTCTCCATCATCGTCATGGATTGCCGAAAGAGACATTCCGGCCCAGAAAACTTCGCCGGATTTCTTTCGCCGACGGACTTCGAAGAACGATGAGCCACCATCAAGGAACAGTTCCGGCAGGGCCTCTGCACCAACATCCTCCTCGTCGGCATAGAGGAAAAGGATGTGCTGACCGATCGCCTCCTCCGGCGTATAGCCAAACAGTTCCTGCGAAGCCTGGTTCCAGCCGGTGACATAGCCGGTGAGGTCCATGGTGATGATCGGATCACGTAACTGCTCTATGATGCGGCCTTGCTTGCGCTGCATCGCCGAGGTATTGGCGTAGTGATTCAGGGTGCTTTCGAGTTCGCCAAGGAGGGCATGGAACACTTCGCCATCACTGGCCTTGAGCTGCTGACATAGCTCGATGCAGTGGAGCAGCTTCTGATCAGGCATCGCGCGGCTCCGTCAGGATCAGATCGAGCATCCAGAGATTGGCTTCGAGTGCCAGCAGATCGAAATCGCAGCCTTCTGGCAGGCAGCCCGCAAGGCCGGACGAATCACCGACCTCGGCAGCTTCGAGCGCCGCCAGCAACTTCCCGATCTCGCCTTCCTTGCGCAGGAGTGCAGCGACAATGCTCTCGTCCAGCTTGAGCGGCGGCAGCAGCTCAGCCAGCGACACACCGAACATGGCCCCGAGGAGCGAGAACATGCCGGCCATGAAGGCGCGCTCACGCCCAGCGCCATCGAGACCGGCTTCCCTGGCCATCATTTCAAGCAGGCGACCGCGAACTGTTGCCCTGGCCATCAGCATCGGAGCCCGGGGATCGTCCTTGCGGGAAGCGAATAGCAGGAGATTGAGCCAGCGCCGCAGCTGGCTGCGGCCAAGGATGAGAATCGCCTGCGCAAAACTGGTAACCACCCGACCAGCGCCAACACCGGGAGAATTGACCAGGCGGAGGAGATGGTAGGAAAGCGTCGGTTCGCGCCGGAAGATCTCTTCAATCTCACGGGTATCGGCATCACAGGCGACCAGTTGCACGAGCTTGAGCGCCAGCGCACGCGAACCCGCCCGGTCGGTACCTGGCTTGGCCAGCGGGCGAAAGTACCAGTCACCGGCAAGATAGCGAACATCCTCAGGCAAGCTGGCATCGGGAAATGCTTCCGTCAGCAGGATGGCCCCGGCCGGCATAGTCTTGCAGCCCATCGCCTGCAGCGCCTGCAAATCCCCGGAAGAGAACCCGGCGGCATCGCCGGCATCAAGAACACAGGTAAAGCGGTGGGAAAGTTCAAGCAGGAGGGGCTGGCTGCAGAAGCGGGTAGTCACCTCAGCGCTCTCGCCCACAGGAACGAGCTGCAATGCAGCGGGCTGCAGTGTCCTGTCAGACAGGAGTTTGATGACCATTCCTAGCGGTAACGCGCCCATGCTCGATTCCTCTCGCAGACTGCCATTGCCACGCCGAAAGCAACATGCTGCCTTGGACGGCGGTTCTATGCAACTGGCAAAACAGCAAAGGTCGGTATCTTCCCTGCCACCGGGATAAAGCTATAATGGGCGAAAGAAACAGACTGGCCTACAGAGGAAAGACAATGCTCTTCGCACTTTTTTACGTCGTCGCCATCGTTATTCTGGTGCTTCATTTCACAGGTTTCCTTGCCCGCCACAACATTGAATGGCTGGTGCTGGTACTGGCCGTCGCCGTCTTTCCGGCGGTGATTTACCTTTAGCGGCACAACAGGTCAAACGGGTATAAAAAAGGGGCGCGGATTTATCCGCGCCCCTTTTGCTTGATACGTCGCCAGTTCAGGCTGCGACGTGATCGGCCACAAATTTCTTCACTGAGTCGACATCCGGCGCCATCACTTCCACGCGCTGCGGCAGTGCCTCGATCCCTTCCAGCGCAGCCGGACGCTCGGGCGCACGATTCAACGCCTCGCGGATAGTCTCCTCGAACTTCACCGGCAGTGCAGTTTCCAGCACCAGTGTCGTTATATCGGCGGTACGCTGTTCCAGCGCCACTTTGAGACCGTCAGCCGTGTGCGTGTCGATCATCGTGCCGTATTTTTCGTAAGCCAGGCGGATGGTGGCCAGGCGGCCGGCGTGGTTGTTGCTGCCGGAGACAAAACCGAATTCCGGCAACTTGGCAAAATAGGGGGTAGCCGAAAGGTCGAAGCTACCGCCCGCATCCACCTTGGCCCACAGCTCGCGTACCTTGGCGCCATCACGGCCGACCAGATCAAAAACGAAGCGTTCAAAGTTCGAGGCCTTGGAGATATCCATCGACGGCGAGGACGTGGTGTGCGTCTCGGCGGTGCCGCGCGGACGATAGACGCCAGTACGGAAGAACTCGTCGAGCACATCGTTCTCGTTGGTAGCCAGGATCAGCTTGGCTACCGGCAGACCCATCTGGCGCGCAATATGGCCGGCGCAGATGTTGCCGAAGTTGCCGGAAGGGACGCAGAAGGCAAGCTGCTCATCGTTCGACTTTGTCGCCGCGAAATAGCCCTTGAAGTAATAGACGATCTGCGCCGCAACGCGACCCCAGTTGATCGAATTGACGGCGCCGATCTTGTATTTCGCCTTGAAGGCGTGGTCATTGGAAACAGCCTTCACAATGTCCTGCGCGTCATCAAACATGCCGGTGACGGCGATGTTGAAGATGTTCGGATCCTGCAGCGAATACATCTGCGCGCGCTGGAAGGCGGACATGCGGCCGTGCGGCGAGAGCATGAAGACGCGCACACCCTGCTTGCCGCGCATGGCGTATTCGGCGGCCGAGCCGGTGTCGCCGGAGGTGGCGCCGAGGATGTTGATTTCCTCACCGCGTTTGGCCAACACGTATTCGAACAGGTTGCCGAGCAACTGCATGGCCATGTCCTTGAACGCCAGCGTCGGGCCGTTCGACAGTTCAAGCAGGGCCAGGCCTGGTTCCAGCGGGTGCACCGGCGTGATGTCGGCAGCCTTGTCGCCGGTACGCGCATTGCAATACACCTCGGCGGTGTAGGTCTTGTCACAGATGGCCTTCAGGTCTGCGGACGGAATATCGTCGATGAACTTGGAGAGGATGGCAAAAGCCAGTTCGGCGTAGGACAGCGAACGCCAGGCATCGAGCTCGGCACGCGTTACCTGCGGATAGGCCTCAGGCAGATAGAGGCCACCGTCCGGGGCGAGGCCGCCGAGCAGGATGTCGCAGAAGGATTGAGCGGGCGCAGTGCCGCGCGTCGAAAGATAGCGCATGGGAATGATTCCGGAAGATCAGGAAATGGGCGAAAGCGGGATTTTACCGCGCCGGAGGCGGTACGCGCAGCGCCTGCAGCAGATCTACGAGAAACAAGGCCAGCCCCAATGCAGTGACCACCAGGCCAAGCTCTTCCTGGGCGCAGACAAAAGACAGGCCGGCAAGCGGGAAAAGCACGGCACGCAAACGCCCGCAACGCGCGAGGCGCAGCCGCATCTCAAGACGCTCCGGCGTCTGCACGCCGGAGAATCGCCACACCGGCAGCAGTTGCGACAACGCCCCGGTCACCAGAGGTAACAGGAATCCGGCGGCAAAGCCGATGACCAGACCCTGTGCACTGGCTTGGCCGCTGGCATGCGCGACGCCGACCAACAGCAGCAGGACGAATGATGAAAGCGCAGCAACGAGTGAAGCGCCGGCACCATCGGCAAGCAGCGCAGGGAAACCGAAGGTTTTGAACCAATGAACCTGCAGGCCGAGAGCGACGACAACGAGACATCCTGCACCGACGAGCGCCAGCGGCCAGGCCGTGGCTGCACCCAACGCCAACAGAACGACGCCGGCAAAGGCGGGAAGCAGGCGCCGACGCAGCCAGGGGGCAGCCTGGGTATCGGGCAACCTGAGCACGGTCGGCAGCAGCACCGGCAGTGTCCCCAGGGCAGCCAGGCCGATGAAGCCCAACGTGTTGGCATGGAGATGAAAGAGGCGCACGGCGGCGGGAGCGTAACCAGCGGCATAGAGCGGAATGACCGCCAGCGCCAGGACCAGCATGAGCAATGAAGCCTGGTACCAGCGCCAGCCGGGATGCGGTGAGCCGATCGTGCGGCGCGCGCGGAGCGTAATCCAGCCGAGCAGGACGGCTGCCAGCAGGAGATCAACGCTGGCGGCTGGATGCAGCAGCCAGCGCGGCAGCCAGCCCTGGATCGCGAGAACCACCGTGACGCCGGTGACCTGCGCGACAAACGGCAGGGCCGCGATCAGGCGATGCGGGCTCCCGGTACGGGTAAGCACCGGAACGAAATGCAGCATGGCGCCGAAGATGAGGGGCAGTACGCCGATGGCAAAGGCGATGTGCAGCGCCGCAGCAGTCGCCAAAACGGCGCTGGCGCCCAGAATGAGCGCCAGCAGGAAACTTGCAGCAACGGAAAGGGCGAGTACGCTCACCCGACCCGAATGAAATCGATGACGATGGCGCCCGGCTCGCGCTGCAGATAAACGATGTTCACGGCATCGGCATAGCGCTGTTGCAGTTGAGCCAGCAGCGGCAACGGGTCATGGTCGTTGCAGAAGCGCATGGTTTCGCCCGGGTGCAGCGAGTCGAGTGCGCCAAAAATGGCAGCGTGACGGAAGCGCTTGGCAATGCCACGGGCGTCAAACGGATAGATGGCTTCAGGCGTGGTGTGGTTACAGACGTGGATCGGTTGCATGTTGGTTCCTTTGCAAATCGCAGTTGGGTAAGAGGTATGAGGTGGAAACGTGAAGCGATTTTGCCGAATACGCTTCAATCATTCCTTGATACATATCGCAATATCCTTTTACGTGAAAAGGGTATTTTCCCCTGCTTGGGACGCCATCACGCGATGGCCGCCCCGAGCGCGCGCTACTTCTGTACCCAGCGCCCTGTGTGGTCCTGCGCCCACCAGCCCTTCGGCGCCTGCGTGATCCACTCGTGGCCAAAGGTATCTTCGGTATGGCCGATCATCAATGACAAGGTGTCATCGCCATGGCCAATCGCTGCGGTCATTGCGCGATAGAGCACGTGACGATCACGATTTTCAGCCCGGACCAGGCGGCGCAACTGTTTGACCTCGCCACGCGAACGCGTGCCGATTTCATGGATGGCGATTTCGCCATCGTCGGTCAGACCGAGTATGCCGGCCTCCAGCAACGGCTTGAGATCGGGCCAGCGTGCTTTCATGCTGGCCAGCGGTCCGTCGATATCGAGCCCGCCATAGGGCAGCGGGTCTGCCACGTGCCCGTAGACGTCGGCGACGAATCGCTCGGCCTGGATGACCGTACCCTTGGCTCCGTAGGTAAACACACGCTCCGGCGTCGACTCGCAGCCAGCGAGTGACGCTGCGGCGATGCTTGCCAGCAGGGCCAGGATACGGAAACCACGCATTACTGCAGCTCTTCCAGACGGATGCGCTTGACCTTGCCCTTTTGCGCAGCCAGCCCTTCGATCTTGGCAATCGCCGCGTCAGCGCTGCTTTCCTTGCAGACGTGGGTCAGGATGATGATGTCGGTCTCGCCTTCGCCCTCTTCCGGCTCACGCTGCAACATGGCGTCGATCGAGATCTGCTGGTCGGCCAAAATGCGGGTGACGTCGGCCAGCACGCCCGGCTTGTCTTCGACACGCAGGCGCAGGTAGTAGCCGGTCTCGATCTCGCTCATCGGCAGGATTGGCAGGTTGGACATGGCATCCGGCTGGAAAGCCAGGTGCGGCACGCGGTGTTCCGGATCGGCCGTGGCCAGACGCGTCACATCGACCAGATCGGCGATTACCGACGAAGCCGTTGGCTCGGCACCAGCGCCCTTGCCGTAGTAGAGCGTGGCACCGACGGCATCGCCCTTGACCAGCACGGCGTTCATCGCGCCTTCAACGTTGGCCAGCAGACGCTTGGCCGGGATCAGCGTCGGGTGCACGCGCAGCTCGACACCGCTGCTGCGGCGCTTGGCGATACCCAGCAACTTGATGCGGTAGCCAAGCTGCTCGGCGTACTTGATGTCCGAGGCTTCGAGCTTGGTGATGCCCTCGACGTAGGCCTTGTCGAACTGCACCGGGATACCGAAGGCGATGGCGGCGATCAGCGTTGCCTTGTGTGCGGCATCCACCCCCTCGATGTCAAAGGTCGGATCGGCTTCGGCATAGCCAAGGCGCTGCGCTTCCGCGAGCACGGTGTCGAAGGACAGGCCCTTGTCGCGCATTTCCGAGAGGATGAAGTTGGTAGTGCCGTTGATGATGCCGGCTGCCCATTCAATGCGGTTGGCCGAGAGGCCTTCACGCAGTGCCTTGATGATCGGGATGCCACCCGCAACAGCCGCTTCGAAGGCGACCATGACGCCCTTGTTCTGCGCCGCAGTGAAAATCTCGGTGCCATGCACGGCGAGCAGCGCCTTGTTGGCGGTGACAACGTGCTTGCCGTTGGCGATCGACTGCATCACCACGTCCTTGGCAATGCCATAGCCACCAATGAGTTCAACAACGATATCGACTTCCGGGTCGTTGACCACGGCAAAAGCGTCGTCGGTCACCTTGCAGGCACCACCGGTCACTTGTTTGGCAAGCTCGACGTTCTTGTCGGCAACCACAGTAATCTGGATCGGGCGCCCGGCGCGGCGTGTAATTTCCTCTGCGTTGCGCTTGAGAACAGTCCAGGTGCCGCCGCCGACGGTGCCGATGCCGATAAGGCCTACATTGATGGGTTTCATTTGATTACCTTCCTGAAGCAAAACGAGGGAATGTGCATCCCCTCACGAAAATAAAATTTGTGTGCCCCGGCGCGCTGTACGCCGGAGTCGAGCGCGAGCACATCACAACCAAGCCGCTGCGCATGCCCCTGCAACCAATCCAGCAAGATTTTCCCGAAGCCGTTGGAGCGCTGCGTCTCGTCGGTAACCAGATCATCCACGTAAAGCCGGCGCCCCTCGTAGGTGTTTTCGACCAGCCGCCACAGTGCCACCGCCCGCACGGCTTCGCCTTCGGCCACCACCGCCATGCGCCCGCCGTTGGCAAATACCGCGCCGAGACGTCCGGCATAGTCGGCTGGCAGGTTCGGGCGCAACTGACGATGAACGCTTTCAGAACGGCTTAGCCACTGCGGTGCAGCGACCGAACCATCGGCCGCCGTTACTTCAACAACCTCAGGCCGTACCATGCCGCTTCCGATAGCCCTCAAGGAAGCGTGCGATACGGCCGATGGCCTCCTTCAGATCGTCCTCGTGTGGCAGGAAGACCAGGCGGAAATGATCCGGGTTGGGCCAGTTGAAACCTGTGCCCTGCACCAGCAGCACTTTTTCTTCCTGCAGCAACTCGGCAATGAAATCCTGATCATTCTCGATCGGGTACACCTTCGGGTCCAGGCGCGGGAACATGTACAAGGTGGCCTTCGGCTTGACGCAGGTAACGCCCGGAATGGCCGTAATCAGCTCATGTGCGACGTCGCGCTGCCGGCACATGCGGCCGCTCGGCGCGACCAGATCGTCGATGCTCTGATAGCCACCAAGTGCCGTCTGGATGCCGTGCTGCCCCGGCGCGTTGGCACACAGGCGCATCGACGCCAGCATGTCGAGACCTTCGATGTAGTCCTTGGCGCGACGCTTGTCACCAGACACCACCAGCCAGCCGGCACGGTAGCCACAGGAGCGGTAGTTTTTGGACAGGCCGTTGAAAGTGATGGTCAGCACGTCTTCCGATAGCGAGGCGATCGCTGTGTGCGTATTGCCGTCGTAGAGCACCTTGTCGTACACCTCATCGGAATAGATGATGAGGTGATGCTCGCGAGCGATGGCGATGATTTCCTTGAGCAGCTCGTCCGGATACAGCGCCCCGGTCGGGTTGTTCGGGTTGATGACGACGATGGCCTTGGTCTTCGGCGTGATCTTGGCGCGAATGTCCGCCAGATCAGGCAGCCAGCCGTTTTCCTCGTCGCACAGGTAATGCTTCGGCGTACCGCCGGACAGGCTGATCCCCGCCGTCCACAGCGGGTAATCAGGGGCCGGTACCAGCACTTCGTCGCCAGCATCGAGCAGCGCGTTCATGGCCATCACGATCAGCTCGGAAACACCGTTGCCGACGTAGATGTCTTCCAGCGTGACGCCCTTGATGTGCTTCTGCTGGCAGTAATGCATGATCGCCTTGCGCGCGGCGAAGATACCTTTCGAATCGGTATAGCCCGCCGCATTGGGCAGGTTGCGGATAATGTCCTGCTGGATTTCTTCCGGCGAGTCGAAGCCGAACGCGGCGAGGTTGCCGATGTTCAGTTTGATGATCTTGTGGCCTTCTTCCTCCATCTGCTTGGCCTTCTGCAGCACGGGGCCGCGAATGTCATAGCAGACGTTGGCGAGTTTGGCGGATTTCTTGATGGGGCGCATTACAGCAAACCGTCCTTCCGGAACATATCCTTGATACCGCGAACGGCCTGACGCGTCCGCTCTTCATTCTCGATCAGTGCAAAACGCACATGGTCGTCGCCGTATTCGCCGAAGCCGACGCCCGGCGATACCGCGACCCGCGCATCGGCCAGCAGTTTCTTTGCAAATTCAAGAGAGCCCATCGCAGCATAAGCCTCGGGAATCTTCGCCCAGATGTACATCGAAGCCTTTGGCACTTCGACCATCCAGCCAGCCTCGTGCAAGCCTTTGGCCAGCACGTCGCGGCGCATCTGGTACATGGCGCGCACTTCCTCGACACAGCTCTGGTCGCCGTCAAGTGCAATGATCGATGCCACCTGAATCGGCGTGAAGGTACCGTAGTCGTGATAACTCTTGATGCGCGCCAGCGCCGACACCAGTTCCTTGTTGCCGACCATGTAGCCCACACGCCAGCCGGCCATGTTGTAGCTCTTCGACATGGTGAAGAACTCGACCGCCACGTCACGCGCGCCCGGCACCTGCATGATCGACGGCGCCTTGTAATCGTCAAAGACGATGTCGGCGTAGGCCAGATCGTGCACCACGAGAATGTCGTGCTGTTTGGCCAACGCGATGACGCGCTCGAAAAATTCCAGTTCGACGCAACGCGCCGTCGGGTTCGACGGGAAGCCGAGGATCATCATCTTCGGCTTCGGCGTGCATTCCTTGATGCCGCGCTCAAGTTCCTCGAAGAAATCGACATCCGGCGTCATCCGTACCGAGCGGATGTCCGCCCCGGCAATGATCGCGCCATAGATGTGGATCGGGTACGAGGGGTTCGGCACCAGCACCGTATCACCGCGATCGAGCGTCGCCAGCATCAGATGCGCCAGCCCCTCCTTCGAGCCAATGGTGACAATGGCTTCACTCTCGGGGTCGAAACTGACGTCGTAGCGCCGCTGATACCAGTCGCAGATCGCCTTCCTGAGCCGCGGAATACCCTTGGAAATCGAGTAGCCATGGGTGTTTTCGCGCAACGCTGCCTCGACCAGTTTGTCGGTGATGTGCTGCGGCGTCGGCTGATCCGGGTTGCCCATGCTCATATCGATGATGTCTTCACCACGGCGGCGGGCAGCCATCTTCAACTCACCGGTGATGTTGAACACATACGGCGGCAAGCGCTTGATGCGGGGAAAATCCTTCATGGGCGTCCGGAGGCTAGAAAAAGTCAGATTCTCGCGCCACAAGGCGCATTGGAGGAAATCGGTATAATCGCATTTTATCGCATTGTGCACCGCAATTTGCCGTGAAACTCCAACTATCCAATCCCGACAGCGGCTACACCTTCACAGCCTACGGCGACGATTACATCGCCGTAAACGGCAAGCGCTACAACACCAACGTCGCACTGCTTCCCGGCCAGATGCTGGCTGAGTGGACATCGGCCTCATTCGAAATGCTGACCGAAGCCGATTTTGCCAAGCTGGCCGCACTGGCGCCGGAAATCCTGCTGCTCGGAACCGGCAAAACCCTGCGTTTCCCGACTCCGGAACTGCTGCAACCGCTGATGGCCGCACGCATCGGTTTCGAGGTGATGGATACCCACGCAGCCTGCCGCACCTACAACATTCTGGCTGCCGAAGGCCGCAAGGTCGCTGCCGCTATCCTGATCTAAGCTTTCCGGAAATGAAAATGGCGGCCGAGGCCGCCATTTTTGTCTGTTTCGTGAGGCTCAGTCGCGCTCACCCGAGAAAGCCATCAGCAGGTTCAGCAGGCTGACAAAAACGTTGTAGATATCGAGGTAAACCGCCAGCGTTGCGCTGATGTAGTTGGTTTCCCCGCCACTGATGATGCGGCTGATGTCGTACAGGATGTAGGCCGAGAACAGAACGACGGCAACTACCGAGATGGTCAGCGACAGCGCCGGGATCTGGAAAAAGATGTTGGCAACGATCGCCAACAGCAACACCACGATACCGACCGCGAGGAACTTGCCCATATTGCTGAAATCACGCTTCGTCACCGAGGCAACACCCGCCAGCGTGAAGAAGATGGCGCCTGTACCGCCTGCCGCCATGGCAATCAGCGAGCCGCCGTTGGAGAAGCCCAACGCCACCTGCAGGATGCGCGAAAGCATCAGCCCCATGAAGAAGGTGAAGGCCAGTAGCAGCACAACCCCCATGGCACTGTCCTTGGTTTTCTCGATGCCCCACATGAAGCCGAAGGCGACACCCAGGAAAAGCAGGAAGGAAATGAACGGGCTGCCGGCAAAGAACGAGAACTGCAGCTGAATACCGACCAGCGCGCCGATCACGGTCGGAACCATCGACAAGGCAAGCAGCATGTAGGTGTTGCGCAGCACACGATTGGTCTGCAACACCCTGTCCTGGCCGGCTTGTTGGGTGGTTCCCCATTGATACTGTTCTTGCATTTGCGTCATCCTCCAGAGAAATCAAATTGATACGGCGGTAAGACTAGCGAAGCATGATGAAAGTTGCAACGCATGCTGCAGAAATCGAGTAACTGTTTGTGACGTGGTATCATCGGCGCCCTCCGGAGGTGTGGCAGAGTGGTCGATTGCACCGGTCTTGAAAACCGGCAAAGGGCAACCTTTCGTGAGTTCGAATCTCACCGCCTCCGCCAAAGTTACTCGCGCCCCTGTTTCGGGACGCGCCCTGAATCGTCGGGTTTGCAGAATCCGTCAGCCGCTGGCAACAGCCCCCCCTTCTCTCCGAATACCGCCACCGTGCTTGCGTAGATGACGGCATTCGTGGCCGCATGGCTTCCTTCCACCTCAAGCGCTTGCCCCTGTGTTGATCGAACCTTGGTAAATTAGTTGACGCTTATATAAGCGTATGCTTATACTTCGACCCATATTCAATTCACCAGGAGCAGCGCCATGTTCAACGTCGAACTTCATGCAGGCCCGCGCATTGATGTCGCTTATCGCAAGCATTCCTTCAATTATTCAGTCGATGGCTCGTTGCCCAACCCGCTCGAAGCCTTTTATGGCGCACTCGCCGGATGTGCTGGCGTCTATGCAAAAAAATCGTGCAGCCAACTGGGTATTTCCGATGAAGGAATCGCCATCAACGTCCGTCCGGTCGTCAAGGCAGAGAATCCGATGATGCCCGACAAACTGGTGACCTCCGTGAAATTCCCCGAGCACTTCGCGCCCAGCGACCGCACTGCGATTCTGGCGTCCATCGAGCACTGTGCCGTCAAGGAAGTCGTCAAGCTCGGCGCCGATATCAAGTTTTCGGTCGTTGAGTCGGACTGATCCAGCGTTCTCGCAACTCGATTGCTAAAATTTTCTTCGCAATGATTATCGACTGGCCCAGCTTTGCGCCGGTGAACGCCCTCCTTGGCGGCATTTTGATCGGCCTCTCTGCCGCCTTGCTGCTGCTCTTGAACGGGCGTATTGCCGGCATCAGCGGCATCATCGGCGGGCTTTTTCAAGCGACGAAGCCGGGCGATTTTTCCTGGCGCGTGGCCTTCGTTCTCGGCTTGATTCTCTCCCCCCTGCTCTACCAGCTGTTCACCCCCTTGCCAGAGAGCCGGATCGACGCCGACTGGGGCGTGCTCGTCCTCGCCGGCCTGTTCGTCGGGCTTGGCTCGCGCATCGGTTCCGGCTGCACCAGCGGCCACGGGGTATGCGGACTATCGCGGCTGTCGCCCCGTTCGCTGGTAGCAACGATGACCTTCATGGGTACCGGTTTTCTGGTGGTCTACCTGGCCCGCCATCTCCTGATCTAGGTGAAACCGATGCACATCGCTTCCGCATTTTTCATCGGACTGCTGTTCGGGCTGGGGCTCATCGTCTCCGGCATGAGCAATCCAGCCAAGGTGCTCGGGTTTCTTGATCTGGGCGGAAACTGGGACCCCTCCCTGGCGATGGTCATGGCCGGCGCGATTGCCGTGGGCTTGATTGCATTCCGGGCCGCCGGCGGCAAGGTAACCTCGCTGCTTGGAAACCCCATGCAGCTTCCTGCCATTGGAAAAATTGACAAACGGCTTGTATCGGGCAGCGCACTGTTCGGCGTCGGCTGGGGGTTGGCCGGCATCTGCCCGGGACCAGCGCTCACCCTGCTCGGCACAGGAGCTACAAAAGGATTCGTTTTTGTTGCGGCCATGCTGGCCGGTATCGTCCTCTTTGAAATTTTCCAGCGTCGTCGCGCCTGATGGTTCAAGGAAGCGCCGATTCCGGCAATTGCAGTTTATGCTTCGCCTCAACGAACTGCGGCCATCGCCATGCCTCTTGCCACCGACACGCCCTCTCCCGAGGTTTTCAGACCAGCCAATGAGGGTCGCTTCGGCCTGCTGCCTGCGGCCAGCTTTCGTCTGACCACCGGGCTGTGCCAAGACTGCGAAACCATCCCCCAGGCGCTCTGGTTTTTCCGCCATGACCCGATCGCCGTACCGCTGCAGGGGCAGCCGGTCGCAGGCTTTTCACGCACGCATGGCGCCTACGCCGACCTTGCCGGCTGGCATGCTGCGACGCCACCGGGTTCGGCACTGGACTATCCGCCGCTGGTATGGACTGGCGCCGATCAGCAGCTTTCCGCAGCGAAGCTCGCGCCAGACGGGACGCAACTACATTGCGACAAGGCCACACTACCGCTGGCGCTGGCGCCACGTCACCCGCTCAACCGCTCCTACTTCAACGAACTGAGCACCGCTTTTTTCAGCCAGCGATCGCTACATGTTCGTGGCCACTGGAATGGCCAGCACTTCATTGCCAGAACCTTGTGGCCAGAGGATTTCCGGCTACCGGAAACACCCAGCCAACGGCCGCTTGCTGCCGATCCACTGGCATTGCGCGAACGCGTACGCGCAGAGGATAGAGGCGGTGCTCGCAGCACCTTCAGCGTTGAGAATCTGTGGCAAAAAACTGATGCGAAAAACTCGTACGCCGGGCGCGCGGTGCTGGCCTTCATCCTCAATGGTGCGCAGGGCGATGACGACGAAGCGCATGGCGGTCATTTCGCGGCAGCGACCGGCTACATCGGCAAGGACGGTGCGATCAACGACTGGCTGGTTGCCAATTACTACACACTGGACTCGGAAAGCGAGAAGGGGATCATCGCTGCGCCAGTACCGCTCGACAACTATTTCGCCGACCTCAATTCCGGACAGGCGTGGTACCGCCCCTCCTGCATGCTGGTCGCCGTGCTGCGCGAACAGCGCACGGCAGCCCACATCCAGTCGGCACTGGGGCGAATCTACAACCAGTTCTATCGCCACCAGTTCAGCTATCAGCATGCGCGCGCCAACTGCGCCGGCATCACCATCAGCACCCTGAGAACGCTGGACTGGCAAGTACCTGCACGGGGCCCGGAAGGTTGGCTGAAAGCCATCATCGGGCTGCCGGTAGCCGCACTGACGTCGGCAAGCCTGAGAAAGGGGAAGGCGGTATTCGACTATTTCACCGAGGACCAGACGCGCCTCTACCCGGCGGCGGCCTTTGAGGAAATCGGCGCCGACCTGCTGCATCTGGCACAAGGTACGGCACAGCGGCAGCTCTCAACTTTCGAGACGATGCTGGCAGAGGATATCGATGCGCTGCTGCTGGTGCGCATTCCGCAATTACCTTCAAGCCGGGCCCGGGGCAATTACGCGATCGTGAACAGTCGGGAATATCACGCACGCGTGCCGAAAAAACCGGCAGACCGGCAGATCGTACCGGTGGGCCCAAGGCCGTTTCCCAAGGATTTCGTAGACCCGGAGGCGCCGTCAGAGCCCCCGCTGCGCTCAGACTATGCGGTGGCCGGCTATGCGTTGTTGCTGCTCGCGGCAGCGGTACTGGTACTGCGGGCGCTCGGATAGCCGAACGCGCTCAGGCGAGCGTGGCGTCGGCCCAGCAGTTGGGTGTTTCGTAGAGCCGGACCTGTTGCAGGCGCAGGTGGTTGCCATAGGTATCACGGTACACCGGGTCGAGGATGCGGAAGGCCGTGGCAGCAAGATTTTCGGCGGTCGGCACGCAATCGAGTACCACCGTGCGGTGGTCGGGCAGGGTCTGCAGGAACCCGAGCACGACCGTATCGCCCGAATAGACAAGGAAGGCGTGATCCCAGACATCGACCACGTGCTGCTTGGCCAGCGCCTTGACCTCGGAAAAATCCATGACCATGCCGTTGGCGGCATCACCATCCTGACGAATGACATCGCCGGAAAGGGTAATCTCGATCGCGTAGCGGTGCCCGTGCAGGTGCCGGCACTGACTCTTGTGATCGGGGATGCGATGACCGGCGTCGAATTCGAGGCGGCGGGTGATAAGCATGGGGAAAACCGTGTGGAAATCAGGCAGGGATTATATCATCGGGGACATCGCTCACCCTGCAGCCACAACCAATGCTATCGACCACCGACCATCGCCGCGACTACAGCGGCTTCCGCTATGTGTACCCCGTCATCTCGCGCCGCGCGGGCGGGGTTTCGGTCGGCGTCAATCTTAACCCCAACAACGCCTGCAACTGGGCCTGTGTCTATTGCCAGGTCCCCAACCTCACCCGTGGCGGCCCGCCGCCAATTGACCTGGCGCTGCTTGCCGAGGAACTGCGTACGCTACTGCATGACATCGTGCACGGCGATTTCATGGTGCGCGAGGTTCCGGAAGGCGCCCGATCGTTGATGGACGTCGCGTTTTCGGGCAATGGCGAACCGACCAGTGCCGCCGAATTTCCGCAGGCCATCGCTATTGCCATCGCCGTGATGCAGGAGCTGAGCCTGCCACCTACCGTCAAGCTGCGCCTGATCACCAACGGCAGCCTGCTGCACCGGGCGGCTGTCAGAACAGGGATCCAGCGCATCGGCGAGGTGAACGGAGAGGTCTGGTTCAAGGTGGACAGGGCAACAGCTGCCGGCATGGCAGCGGTCAACCAGATCGCGCTCGACCCGGAAAAAATACTGCGCAACCTCCAGACCTGTACCGAACTGGCGCCTACCTGGCTGCAAACCTGCTGGTTTGCAGTCGACGGAAAAGCACCGGACGAAAAGGAAGTATCGGCCTACCTTGGGTTTGTCGATCCGGTACGCACAAAAATAAAGGGCGTGCACCTTTACGGTCTTGCACGCCCTTCACTGCAGCCCGAAGCGCCCCGACTCGGCAGCCTCCCCGAGGATCAACTCGCGGCCTTCGCCACCCGCATCTCCGCACTGGGAATCACGGTGGCCCTCAGCCTCTAGCCTGAGAACCTCCTCAGGCGACCTTCTTGACCTTGGCCTTGGCGGCCTTTTTCAGGGTCTTGAACAGCTCGGCTTCACTGCTTTTCAGATATTCGATGACATCCACATCCTCGCGCTTGATGCGCTGGATATCGACCTGCTCGACATGCACCAGGCGCAGCAGTTCGCGCACCGGCTTCGGCATGTTGCGGCCGCTTTCGTAACGGGAGCCACCACTCTGGGTGACACCGATCTTCGACCAGAATTGTTGCTGGTTCAGGCCCAGTTTGCGACGAATCTCGCGCGGGTCGACTTTCTCGATTGCTTTGACGTTGCTCATGGCTGTCCTTTCGCTGACAAGGGTAGTTATCTGGGGATCCTGCCTACAACCCCCTGCCGATCGCGTGACTCACGATCTATTACCTAAGTAATACATGGCGCAGTATAGTCAATGTGAATAAATTTGCAAGTAGCATGTGCAAACGGGATAACGCGAACGCTCCAAAAACCGCTTGAATCGCAGAATACCCTTACTTTTCAAGCCTCCGATGAGATAGAATTGCGGTCTTTCACCGTAACCTTTTGGATCACCAATGGCGCTGATAGTTCAGAAATACGGCGGCACTTCGGTCGGCTCGCCCGACCGCATCAAAAACGTGGCCAAGCGAGTCGCCCGCTGGAAAGCCATGGGCCACGATGTCGTGGTCGTTCCCTCCGCAATGTCGGGTGAAACCAATCGCCTCATCGGGCTGGCCAAGGAAATCATGCCGACCCCGGATGCCCGCGAGCTGGATGTCATTGCCTCCACCGGTGAGCAGGTGACCATCGGCCTCCTGGCCATGGCCATCATCCAGGAAGGCTGCAAGGCCAAGAGCTACACCGGCCCGCAGGTGCGCGTGCTGACCGACAGCACCCACACCAAGGCACGCATCCTTTCAATTGACGACGAAAGGATCCGCAAGGACCTGGCTGAGGGCCATGTCGTCGTCGTCGCCGGCTTCCAGGGTGCCGACGAAAACGGCAACATCACCACGCTCGGTCGCGGTGGTTCGGACACATCGGCAGTCGCACTGGCCGCCGCCCTCAAGGCGGATGAGTGTCAGATCTACACCGATGTGGACGGCGTTTACACCACCGACCCGCGCGTCGTACCCGAGGCCCGCAAGCTCGACACCATCACTTTCGAGGAAATGCTGGAAATGGCCAGCCTCGGGTCCAAGGTGCTGCAGATCCGCTCGGTCGAATTCGCCGGCAAGTACAAGGTAAAACTGCGCGTGCTCTCCAGCTTCACCGACGAAGGCGAAGGCACGCTGATTACTGTTGAGGAAGACAAGAACATGGAACAACCGATCATCTCCGGCATCGCCTTCAACCGCGACGAAGCCAAGCTTACCGTCCTCGGCGTTCCGGATCGTCCGGGCATCGCCTACCAGATCCTCGGCCCGATCGCTGATGCCAACATCGACGTTGACATGATCATCCAGAACGTCGGCCATGATGGCACCACGGACTTCTCGTTCACCGTGAATCGCAGCGACTTCACCAAGGCGCAGGGCGTGCTGGAAAGCGTCAAGAGCCACATCGGTGCGCGCGAAATCGTCGGCGACAACAAGATCTGCAAGGTCTCCGCCGTTGGCGTCGGCATGCGCTCGCATCCGGGTGTCGCCAGCCAGATGTTCCGCGCACTGGCCGAAGAAGGCATCAACCTGCAGATGATCTCCACTTCCGAAATCAAGATTTCCGTCGTCGTCGACGAAAAATATCTGGAACTCGCTGTGCGCGTTCTGCATAAAACCTTCGGCCTCGACCAGGCCTGAGCTCGCACAAGCATCGGTTTGACCGGGCGCGGTGAAACAGCTATCATCGCGCCCTTCCGGAGACGTGGCCGAGAGGTCGAAGGCACTCCCCTGCTAAGGGAGCATACGGGCTAAAACTCGTATCGAGGGTTCGAATCCCTCCGTCTCCGCCAAGTTTTTTCAGCATTAAACTTGGCAAAAACTGAAGTGGTCCGTATAATGCCGCTTCTTCAACGCGCCCGTAGCTCATCTGGATAGAGTACTTGGCTACGAACCAAGGGGTAGGGAGTTCGAATCTCTCCGGGCGCGCCAGATACAAAGAAAATGGCCACAGCAATGTGGCCATTTTCTTTTGTGCGATCGCTTTTCTGGCCCAGTTCAAGGCGCCTCGACCGGTGTCAGCGGCAACCACATGTGGAATCGGGTTCCCTGCCCCTCGACGCTGAAAACATCCAGCTTGCCGCCATGTTTCTTGACGACGATGTCGTAGGAAATTGACAGTCCGAGCCCTGTCCCCTTGCCCACCGGCTTGGTGGTAAAGAACGGCTCGAAAATCCGGTTCATCACCGCTTCCGACATGCCCATACCCGTATCCTCAACCTCGAACCAGACACCGCCATCTGCAATCCCCGAACGTACGTGGATAACCCCTCGCTGCTCGATCGCGTGTGCGGCATTGACCAGCAGATTCATGAACACCTGATTGATCTGCGCCGGTACGCAATCGACCTCGGGAATATCGCCAAGCTCGCGGACGACCTCCGCCTTGTACTTGATTTCGTTCCAGACAACATTAAGCGTGCTCTCCATCGCGCTGTTGAGATCGGCGAGCTGGCGGCCGGATTGGTCGACACGCGAAAAATCCTTCAGATCCTGGACAATCTTCGTCACCCGCCCGAGCCCATCCTGCGATTCGGTCACCAGTGCCGGCAAATCCTCACGCAGAAATTCCAGATCAGCCTTCTGCTTTGCCGCTTCCAAGACCGCCCGATCACCTCCCGCTTCCAGCGCCTCGTAGGCGGCAACAACATCAAGCAGCCGGCCAATGTAGGTTTTCAACGTTCCCAGATTGGAATTGACGAAGCCGACAGGATTGTTGATCTCGTGCGCAACCCCGGCCGCCAATTGGCCAATGGCGGCCAGTTTCTCCGATTGCAGAAGTTGCTGCTGCGCACTGTCGTACTTGTGCAGCAGTTCACTCAGCTCGGCATGCTCACGTGCCAGCCCGGCATTGGCCTCAGCCAGCTCGCGGGTACGCTTCTCCACCAGTTGCTCAAGTTGATTCTGGTGCTCAAGCAATTTGTCTTCCGCGCGATGTCGGTCTGTAACATCCTGCAGCGTCTCGATGGCCCCCACCAGCTTGCCCTCGGCATCGAATAACGGGGCTGCCGTAAAAAACAGCCAGCAGCCCCCCGAGCCAATATGCTGAAAAAACGCTTCTGCCTCGAAGGCCCCCGGTATCACGGCGGAGCGACGGAAGGTGTTGTGGTAATAGGTATCGAGTTGAGCTTCCAGGCTTCCGTTGACGATCAGGTCGGCCATCACCGGCCGGGCCTCGGGATAGAACGCTTTCCATTGATTGCGGGTACCCACCATCTCGTTCGCGGCAACGCCGCAGATCAGCGCACAGGCCTTGTTCCAGTGGGTAACACAGTGATCGGCATCAAGCACGAATGTCGGCACGGGGTCACCGTCGATGATCTGCGCAAGAAACACTTCCAT
>JBAYVG010000024.1:0-41667 GCA_041674785.1 Rhodocyclaceae bacterium | reverse complement strand
GAGCCGATGCTGTCGTGGTGATGGTGGTGCGCACCGGCGAGAAAGCCGGCATCGATTTCGAGGGCGGCGTTGAGGTTGAAGCCACGCACATCGAGAATTTCAGCCAGCGGCGTCTCACCGAAATGCACTGCCTGCTGCGTTGCACGCGGATTCATCGCGGCCAGACGCTCCTGCAGCGCGTTCAACTGCTCAGCGTCGAGCAGTTCGGTCTTCGACAGCAACAGGCGGTCGGCAAAGCCGACCTGCGCCTGGGCCGCATCATGCTCGTCAAGCTGCTTGCCGGCATGCACGGCATCGACCAACGTCACCACGGCATCGAGCAGATAGCGCTGCGAGATTGCTTCGTCGACAAAGAAGGTCTGGGCGACTGGCGCCGGCTCGGCCAGCCCGGTGGTTTCTATGATCACCCGCGCAAACGCGAGCTCGCCGGCATCGCGCCGCTGCATCAGTTCGCCGAGGATGCGCACGAGATCGCCACGCACCGTGCAGCAGATACAGCCGTTGTTCATTTCAACGATCTGCTCTTCGCCCGACAGCAGCAGTTCGTTGTCGATACCGACCTCGCCAAACTCGTTTTCGATGACGGCGATTTTTTCGCCATGGCGCTCGCTCAGAATGCGGTTGAGCAGTGTCGTCTTGCCGCTACCGAGGAAGCCGGTGAGGATGGTGACAGGAATCGGTACTGTGTTCATGCCGGCACACCGTTGCACTGCGCGCAGCGCCCGGAAAGATCGAGTGCCGCTCGCAGTAGCGTAAAGCCGCCGGGAAGCGGGGGCGGCGATGGCGCAGGCATGTCGAGACAGAAGACCCGGCCGCAGCCTTCGCAATGGAAATGGGCATGGCTGCCATGCGTACCGCCACCGGCCAGGCTGAAACGCCAGACACGGCGCTCGTCGGCGCCCTTGACCGCCAGCCCGGACGCGACCAGCCAGTCGAGCACCCGGTAGAGCGTCACTCGATCCAGGCTACCCGCACCAAGCGCCGATTCGACATCGTGATGGGAGAGCGGCAGCGGTGCCGCCGACAGCAGCTCAAGAACGCGGATGCGGGCAGGCGTGGCACGCGCACCGACTGCGCGAATGCGCTCGGCAAGATTGGCCGCACTGGAGGAAGGAGGGATGTGTTCCGGCATGGCGCCGGATTACAACACAGCGAACCGCTATTTGCAACAAGGTTGCAAATAGCGGCGTATTCGACACTTTCAGAACAGTTCGATATCGTCGTTCGGCTTGTGCTTCAGGGCGTCAACATACTGTTCGATGGCCTTGCTCACCGGGACGCCGCGCATGACGGCCTCAAACATTTCACGCTCATCAGGCGTGGTGTATTTGGCACGAATGTTCGTCTGCAGATCTGCCCACTGCTGTGGGTTGAAGAGGCGCCGCTGATCTGCGACCAGATTCGACAACTCATCCAGGCTGTGGGTCACATGCCCCAGTCGCTGCACCAGCTTGTCGTAGAACTGGAAGGCAATGATCGCCTGATGGACGCGCCCCGACACCTGTTCGGCAGCGCCAAGCAGCGTCTGGCGCACTTCTGCACACGCATCATTTTCTGGCAGGGCAGCAGCGCTGTCGCTGATGGTGCGCAGGGTCTCGGCCACGCTGGTAAAGGAGTCGGTCAAGACCTCGACCGACGAACCGCTGTCGCGCATCGCCGCCTCGATCTGGCCGGCGGCCAGCTCCAGCATCAGGACTGTTTCGCGTACCTGGCTCCAGTTGAGATCCGGTGAATGGGCTGAAGTGCCGCGCGGGATGTCGTTTTCACTCATGTTCGTTCATCTTCATTTTGCTGTGATGTTCGTAGCGGACGCTGCGTCAATCAGCCTGCACGAGCAGGCCTTTCAGATACTCGCCTTCGGGAAAGTGCAGCGCCACCGGATGATCGGGGCCGGCCGACAGGCGTTGCAGAATGCGGGCATCTCTCCCGGCATCCACGGCCGCGCCGGCCACGATCTTCTGGAACAATTCCAGCCCGATCCCCCCGGAGCAGGAATACGTCAGCAGATAGCCTCCGGGATTGAGCAGCCGGAAACCGTGCAGGTTGATGTCCTTGTAGGCCCGTGCCGCGCGTTCGGCATGGGCGGAGGAGGGGGCGAATTTTGGTGGATCGAGAACGATCAGGTCGAACCGGCGCCCTTCCTTGCGGAAGGTACGCAGCGCTTCGAAGACATCGGTTTCCAGCCACTCGGCACGACTGGCATCGAGTTGGGGATTCAGCGCCATATTCGCCTGCGCGCCGGCCAGCGCCGGACCGGAAGAGTCGATCGAAAGCACACTCACGGCGCCGCCAGCCAGCGCCTGCAATGAAAAACCCCCGGTATAGCAGAAGCAGTTGAGTACCGATTTCCCTTTCGCCAGCGCCCGCGTACGCAGGCGGTTGTCGCGCTGATCGAGGTAGAAGCCGGTCTTGTGACCACCGACGACATCCACCCCGAGGCGAACACCGTTCTCGTCGATCGACAGCGCCTCCAGCGGCGCCTCGCCGTGCACCCAGCCGGTGGTCGGCTCCAGGCCTTCGAGCTTGCGCACATCTGAATCAGAACGTTCGTAGATACGGGCAACACCCGTCACCTTGACCAGTGCGCCAACGATGGCCTTGCGCCATCTATCGGCGCCGGCAGCAGTCAGTTGCAGGCAGATCGTATCGCCATAGCGGTCGGCAATGACGCCGGGCAAGCCATCGGATTCGCCGTGAATCAGGCGCATGCCATCCTGCCCCGCCACCTCGGGCAGCGCTTCGCGACGCGCGAGGGCCGCAGCAACGCGACGCTTGAAGAAGGCATCGTCGATGATCTCATCGGCATCGAAAGTCCAGACCCGGGCACGAATCTGCGACTTCGGACTCCACGCCGCCTTGGCCAGTCGACGGCCGGCGGCATCGAGCACCTCAACGGTATCGCCCGGCCGCAAGCGACCCTCGACACGATCAACGGCACCTTCAAAAATCCAGGGATGGCGGCGGGAAAGCGACCGATCCCGGCCCGGTTTCAATAGTAGTTGCGTCATGATGCCGGCCATTTTACGCTGAGGGCTTAGCGGCTTGGGAGGAAACACCATGGAGAGTAATCCGTCACCCGTCAGCAAAGGGCAGCGGCGGCGCATCGTCATCGCGGCTGGTGCTTGTGCCGTGGGTGGGGGAACGCTTTTCCTGTCCCAGCAGCACCACGCGGCCAAAAGCTGGCCCCATGGCAACCCGCTGTCCGTCGATCTGTCCCGTCTGCCGGAAGGCAAGCTGCAAACCGTCGAATGGCAGGGCAAGCCGGTGTGGGTGTTGCGGCGCAGCCCGGAGAGCATCGCGGCACTCGGCAGCAAGGAAGACCAGCTCGCCGACCCGGCGTCAAAAACCTCGCTGCAACCGACCGCTTGCCGCAACCCGCATCGTTCGCTGCGCCCGCAGTGGTTTGTGGCCATCGGCCTGTGCACGCATCAGGGCTGCACGCCGGCACTCAACGGCGATCACTTCCTCTGCCCCTGTCACACCTCGAAATACGACTTGGCCGGCCGCGTTTTCAAGGTCGGACCGGCACAGGCCAATCTGGTGATTCCGGCTTACCGCTTCGACGGCGAAAACAAACTAATAATCGGCGAAGACGCCTGAGTGATACGCAACGCGTATCGCGAAAAAGTACTCTTGGGGTGCGCCTGAGTGATACGCAACGCGTGTCACGAGGAAGTACTCTTGGGGTGCGCCTGAGTAAAACGCATCGTGTTTTGCGAGGAAGTACCGCTGGGGTGCGCCTGAGTGATACGCAAGCATCACGAAAATGTCCGCCTGGAGCACGCCTGAAATCACCTGAAAACCCTGCGTGAATTCCACGCTTGAGTTTGTCAAAAGCGCGTCTATGCTTGGGCATGAGGAGGGTCGATCATGTTCATCCTTGCTGCCACCGCACACCTGTACCGCATCGTCCGCCAACCCGGTAGAGCGTTGAGCGCGGAGCGGCCGCACGGCCTGTACAGCCCACCTTCCATCGGTATGGATGCCCCGCTTGACCCGGCGACAATCGGTGCGCCGCAAGGCACGCGCTACCAGCTTTTACGAGCCTTGCGTGCGATGGCCAAGGGCGAGGCGATGGTCGTGGAGCAAGAAATCCCCTCCCTTAACGGTCATTTCGAAAGTGCCAGCAAACGCGAAACCTGGTTCCTGTCCCTGCGCAACAGCGCCAGCTGGGAAGACGAGCAAAGCATGCGGCCGTTGCTCGTGCCCGGTACGTCTTTCCCCAATGTCGTTGGTCGAATCCTGCTCCGTGCAGGCTGGTGCGCGCCCAGCGATGAACCGCATTGGGTGCCAAACCTGCGTTTTTTCTATCTGACCGAGATCGGCTACCGCTCATTCAGGGGAGCACAGGCGTGGTGGATTGGTCTGTCGCTACAGGAGCGGATGCGGCTGATATTTACGGAATAAGCGCCCTTGACAGCACTACCTCAGGCACTCCCGGCTTTCTTTTTCGCCCGGGGATGTGCTGCGTCGTAGACTTTAGCCAGATGCTGGAAATCAAGATGGGTGTAGACCTGCGTCGAGGCAATACTGGCATGGCCAAGCATTTCCTGGACTGCCCGCAGGTCGCCGGAGGACTGCAACACATGCGAGGCGAACGAGTGACGCAGCATGTGCGGATGCACGTGCATGGGCAAGCCGAGAAGCAAGGCGCGTCGCTTCAGCCGGCCCTGAATCGCGCGTACCGAAAGTCGGCCACCAGTGCGCCCGACGAACAGTGCCAGTTCGTCGTGCCTGGCCAGTTCGCTGCGCCGCGTGGCCCACGCCAACAAGGCCTCGCGCGCCTTGGCGCCCACCGGAACGATACGCGTCTTGCTGCGCTTGCCAAGGACGCGAACCTCACCGGCAGCGACATCGGCAAGACAATCGATGTTCAGCCCATCCAGTTCAGAAAGGCGTAAACCGGAGGAATAGAACAGCTCGAAGATGGCCTGGTCCCGCAGCGAGAGCAGATCGTCGCCAGTGCTTTCGAGCAGGGCGTTGGCCTCATCCGGTGAGAGCGCATGCGGTAGCGCCTTCGGGCTCTTCGGTGGGCGCACACCCGCCACGGGATTCTGCACGGCCAGCCCACGCAGACCCAGCCAGCGATAGAAGCCCCGCCAGGCCGACAGCACACGCGCCAGCGAACGCCCGGCGAGCCCCCGCGAATGCAACTGGGCAACGAAGCGGCGAATGTGGTGTACCTGCAAGGCCGGGAAGGGCGTTTCCCCTGCCAACTCGCTCAACAAGGCAAGGTCGCGGCGATAAGCGGCGATGGTGTGTGCCGACTGCCGGCGCTGGCCGGCGAGTTCAGCCAGCCAGGTATCGATGTTGGCATCGATTCCCCTGGCTTCGGGATTCATGCCGTTCCCAGTGTCCGCGCGATGGCTGCCGAGGCCATTTCCCCCAGGCGATCGAGGTACAGGGTGCCCATGCCGGCATAGAAGCGTTCCATGTCGTAGGCCCCAAGGGCGATCATGCCGATAGTGCCGCCGCCTGACCGCAACGCGATCAGTGCCTGCGAACGGATATTGACCGAGGCCTCGCCGAACCAGGTTGAAGTTTCAAAGCCTGAGGTAGATCCACAGAAGGGGTGCGTCAGTGTTTCTGCGAAAACCTGCAGTTCCTGGCTGACTGCCGCGAATTCGGGCAGATCGTCGCGCTCGCCGGCAGGCAGACTCCACAAACGCACGGCCACCTGCGGAATGGAAAAGTCTTCCTTGAGGTGATAGCCAAGGGTGTGAATCACTGCCTGGAAGGTATAGGCGGTGATCAGCGCAACGGCGAGGCGCTGCATCTTTTCGCTGATGGCATCGTTGTCCTCGCCGAAACCGATCAACTCGACCAGCTTGGCTTCCAGCTGACGGTTCTTGTCGCGCAGCGCCAGCATTTGCCGCTCGGTGATCGAGATGGCGCGGCCGCTGTGCGGATGCGGGATGGCAATCTGCGCCATCAAATCCGCATAGTGTTCGAAAAACTGCGGATTGTTCTGCAGGTAATGCGCTACCTCATCAGCCTTCATAACTCGATTTCTCCAGAAAATACGGTAACTGCCGGCCCGGTCATCAGCACCGGCGTTCCTGCCCCATTCCAGGCAATGTTCAATTCTCCGCCGCGCGTCTCGACACATACCGGCGAGTCAACCAGCCCGCGACTGATTCCGGCGACTACGGCCGCACAGGCCCCGGTGCCGCAGGCCAGGGTTTCCCCTGCTCCCCGCTCATAAACGCGCAGACGGACCGTGTGCCGGTCGACAATTTCCATGAAACCGGCGTTAACCCGTTGCGGAAAGCGCGGATGAGATTCGATCTGCGGGCCATCCTTTTCCACCGGCGCCCTGTCGACATCCGGCACAACCTGCACGGCGTGCGGGTTACCCATGGAAACGGCGGTGATCATCACTTCGCGGTCACCGACCATCAGTTTTTGCACGACATCGTTGGACGGACTGACAAAGGGGATGCGCTCGGCGTCAAACACCGGAACACCCATATCAACGGTCACCAGACCATTGACTTCGAGGCGCGGCCCGATCACACCACTCATTGTTTCGACGCGAATTTCGGCCTTGTCGGTCAGGCCTTGATCGTGCACGAAACGCACGAAGCAGCGGGCACCGTTGCCGCACTGCTCGACCTCGCCGCCGTCGGCATTGAAGATGCGATAGCGAAAATCGACGCCCGGCTGAGAGGGCTTCTCGACGAGCAGGATCTGGTCACAGCCGACGCCAAAATGGCGGTCGGCCAGATGGCGTAGCTGTTCCGTCGAGAGATCAAGCGGCTGGCTAAAACCGTCGAGCACAACAAAGTCATTGCCCAGCCCGTGCATTTTAGAAAATTTGAGTTTCATGGCTACGATTGATGGCACCTGCGCAATGGATCGGGTCATTATAAAGTCGTCCATGACAAATCCGCCGCCGATATCGACACGAACCGCCTCGCGTACGGAAAAACCACGCTTTTCATAGGCCGCTATGGCCTTGGCATTCTGCTTGTTGACCGCCAGGATCAGCGTATTGCAGCCCGCTTGGCGGCCATGCGCGATAACGCCGTCGATCAGTGCGCCACCGATACCGCTGCGCTGTTGCGCCGGGTGCACATAGACCTTGTCCAGCTTGATCTCGCCCGGAACATCCGTCAGGTAGCAGGAGGAAAAACCAACGCGTACGCCATCAACAAAAGCCTGATCCCACCAGCAGCCAGGCCTTGCCAGTTCTTCGCACAGGCGGGCTGCGTTGTAGCGCTGGGCCAGCATGTAGTCGATCTGCGCCGGCGTGATGATCCCTGCATAGGCGTGCTGCCATATTTCGCGGGCAAGGGCGGCAACGGCCTCGACGTCGGCGACAGACACTGGCTGGATCTGGAGATCTGCTGGCATGGCGAAGCATCCTGTGGGAACCGGGGGATTATCCGTTCCGGCAGCGGCCAGGGCAATCATCCGGCCTTGCGAGCCCCCCCCGCCCCCGGTTTGACCCCGGCAGCGATGCCGGAGATACTGCGGCCTCTCCCGGTCCCCTGCCAAGCCTGCTCTCCATTTCGCCTTCAATCTCGCCTCCCATGTTTTCCCACGCCGCTGTGGCCCTCCTCTGGCTGCTCCACTTCCTGCCCCTGCCGCTGCTGGCAGCGCTCGGGCGCGGTCTCGGCCTGCTGCTCTACCGCTTCGCCAAGAAGCGCCGGCATATCGTGCAGGTAAATCTGGCGCTGTGCTTTCCGGAACGCGACGCCGCCGCTCGCGAGGCTTTGGCCAAGGCGCATTTTCAGGCACTCGGACGCAGCATGCTGGAGCGCAGCCTGTTCTGGTGGGCCTCCCGCGAACGGTTGATGCGTCTGATCCGCGTCAGCGGCGAAGACAAGGTGCAGGCGCTGCGCGACGCCGGCCGGCCGGTGATGCTGCTGGCGCCGCACTTCGTCGGGCTCGACGCCGGCGGCGTGGCGGTGACCATGCGTTTCGACATCGTCAGCATCTACGCCGAGCAGAGCAGCCCGGTCTTCAACCGCCTGCTGCTGGCCGGCCGCAGCCGTTTCGGCAACCAGCAGCTGCTGTCGCGCCGCGACGGCCCGCGCGCCAGCGTCAAGGCGATGAAATCCGGCCGCCCCTTCTATTACCTGCCGGACATGGATTTCCGGACCAAGGATGCGCTCTTCGTACCCTTCTTCGGTGTGCCGGCCTCGACCATTACCGGACTCTCGCGGCTCTCGCGGCTGGCCGACGCCGTAGTTGTACCCTGCGTAACGCGCATGCTGCCGGGCGGCGAAGGCTATCTGGTGGAGTTCGGCGAGGCATGGGAAAATTTCCCGACAGAGGACGTGGCCGCGGACACCCGGCGCATGAATGCGTGGATCGAGGACGTGGTGCGTACCATGCCCGAGCAGTATTACTGGGTGCACCGCCGGTTCAAGACCCGGCCGCCGGGCGAGGAGCGCCCCTACAAGAAATCCGTCTCCGCATGAATGAAAGCCTTGCCATGAACCACCCCGCCAGCGCCGAAACCCCTGTCGTATTACCCAGCGATTTTGACGGCTGGTGGAACGCCCCCGGCGCCTGGGTAGAAGAACCGAATCACCGGCGCAATGGCTGGAGCGGCATGATGCGCCTGCGCATCGGCGACACCCTCTATTACATCAAGAAACAGTGCAACCACCTGTGCCGCACGCTGGACCACCCCTTCGGCTGGCCGACGGCAAGCCGCGAACGAGTCAACATCGGCCACCTGCAGGCACTCGGCCTGACCGTGCCGAAACCGGTTTTCCACGGCGAGCGCAAATCGGCAGAAGGTTACGAAGCGGTGCTGGTCACCGAGGAACTGGCCGGGTTTCTGGCGCTGGACACCCAGACCGGGCTGGATGCCACCGCACGCTCGACACTGGCCAGCGCCACCGGCCGCATGCTCGGCATCATGCACCGCGCCGGCTGGCAGCACAGCTGCCTCTACGACAAGCACATCATGGTGCGCTGGGAAGGAGAGCGGCCGGCCGTCGCGCTGATCGATCTGGAAAAGCTGCGCAAGCCACTGCTGCCGGGCAAGGCCGCCCGCCATGATCTGGAACAATTGAAGCGGCACCAGCGGGTATGGTCCGAAGAGGAATGGCAGAGGCTGCTCCTGGCACATCGGCAATCCGGCGCAAGCACCTGATTTACCGAAGAATGCCGCCGGACAGGTATACTTGCGCGCTTAGCGCCGGCAACCCTCCGGCAAAACGACTGCACGAGACCCGATTTTGGCACTGACTGTACTTGGACTTTCCGGCGCACTGACGCACGACCCCTCGGCCGCCCTCTATATCGACGGCAAGCTCGTTGCCGCCGCCGAAGAGGAACGCTTTGTCCGCGACAAGCACGCGAAGAACCGCATGCCCTACGAGGCCGCGAAGTTCTGTCTCGACTTCGCCGGCATCAAACCGGGCGACGTGGATGTGGTTGCCATCCCCTTTGCCCCGATCAGCCTCGCCGAAAAGGCACGTTGGCATTACGCGAAACGCTATTGGTACGCACCGGACCGCGCGCTGGATGCGATTCTCACCGGCAACCGCCGATATTTCCGCTACAAGAAGCGCATCGAATGGTGCCTCGCGCAGCTCGGTTTTGACCTGAAAAAAATCGAGATCGTGCCGGTCGAACACCACCTCGCGCACGCCTCCAGCGCCTACCACTGCTCGGGCTTCACCGAGAAGACGGCAATCCTCGGCATCGACGGCAAGGGCGAGTACGCGACGACCTTCTTCGGTTATGGCGAGAACGGCAAGATCCACAAGATCAAGGAATTCTACGACCCGGATTCGCTGGGCGGCCTATACGGCGCGATTACCGAATACCTCGGCTTCGAGATGCTCGACGGCGAGTACAAGGTGATGGGCATGGCACCCTACGGCGACCCGAACAAGTACGATTTTTCTCGACTGGCGAAGTTCGAGAATGGCGAGCTGATCGTCAACACCGACTACGCCAATGTGATCGGCTTTCGGCGTTACAAGGAAAAGGGCAAAGGTTTTTACTTCTCGCCCAAGCTGATCGACTGGCTCGGCCCGATGCGCCACGGCGATATCGCCGACGACCCTTACATCCACTATGCGGCGAGCATGCAGAAGCTGTTCGAGGACCTCTCGCTCTCGATGATCGAGTACTACCTCGGCGATACCCTCAAGGAAACCGGCAAGCTGGCTTTCTCCGGCGGCGGCGCGCTGAACGTCAAGCTGAACCAGAAGATCATCGCCCGCCCGGACCTGAAGGAGCTGTTCGTGCAGCCGGCCTCCGGCGATGCCGGCACGGCGATTGGCGCGGCCTCTTACGTCTCCGTGCAGCGTGGCGTGCCGGTCGAGAAGATGGAGCACGTCTATCTCGGCCCGGCCTATAGCAACGAGGATGTCATCGCCGCCTGCGCACGCCATCCGTCAAAGCCGCAGTGGCAGAAGATCGACGACGTACCGCAACGTATCGCAAAGGTGCTCGTCGACGGCAATCCGGTCGCCTGGTTTCAGGGCCGCATGGAATTTGGCCCGCGCGCGCTCGGCGGCCGCTCGATCCTAGGCTGCCCGAGTGCGGCCGGCGTTGCCGATCGCATCAACGAACAGATCAAGTTCCGCGAACGCTGGCGCCCCTTCTGCCCGAGCATGCTCGACACCGTTGGCCCGAAAATGCTCGGCAACGAACACCCGGCACCGTTCATGACTTTCACCTTCGAGGTTGCGGAGGAGTGGAAGTCGCGCGTGCCGGAAGTCGTGCACGAAGACGGCACCTCGCGCGCGCAGGTACTCAAGCGCGAGTTCAATCCGCGCTACTACGACCTGATGCTCGAACTGGAAAAACTCACCGGCAACGGTGTTGCCCTCAACACCTCGCTCAACCGGCGCGGCGAACCGATGATCTGCTCGCCAACGGATGCGCTCAACATGTTCTTCGGCTCGGACCTGGAATATCTGGTCATGGAGGATGTGCTGGTGGTAAAGAAGTCCGCCCTGACGGAGTAAGGATTTGGCCGAGCGCTGGATACTGCAGTTCTGCCACTGCCATTACGGCCCCTTCCTTGACGTCGCGCGCCAGTATGCGGCGCTGTTCAAGGGAAGTCCGTACAAGGTGCTCACCGTTTATCTGACGGGTGAGCCGAGCGATGCGGCGAACCAGAATTCGGCGTCCGACGAGGTCATTTTTCTCAACTACCGCAGTCAGGAGGTGAGCGGGCTCAAGCTCGCCGCCATCCGCGCGTTGAAAAAAATTGCAGCTAGCCGGGATTTTTCGCTGGTCATCGCCCACCGTTTCAAGCCGATCTACATTGCCTGCCTGGCGACCAAACTTCCGGTCATCGGCGTTCATCACGCCTTTGGCGACTACAAACGGGCGCCCCGCCGCTGGTTTGCCAACGCCTTCCGGAAACGCCTGTCGCTGCTCGGCGTATCGGATGCCGTACGCGGCGACATCCGCAAGCAATTGCCAGACTGGCCTGCGGACCGCATCGAGACACTGCACAACCGGCTCGATGTCGACGCAGCCCGCGCTGCAGTCGTTTCGCGCGAGGCGGCGCGGCAGGCGCTGGGGTTGCCGACCGAAGCCCTCGTCGTTGGTAATGTCGGCCGCCTGCATGCAGACAAGGATCAGGCGACGCTGATTGCCGGCTTTGCCAAAGCACTGCCAAACCTGCCAACCGGAACGCTCCTCGCCATTGTCGGCAGCGGCCCGCTCGAAGCTGCGCTGCGCCGGCAGATCGCCGATTCCGGCATCGGCGATCGCGTTCGCCTGCTCGGCCAGGTGCCAAACGTACGGGGCCTGTTCAGTGCCTTCGATCTGTTCGTACTCAGCTCCGACCACGAGCCTTTCGGCATGGTGCTGCTCGAAGCAATGGCTGCCAACGTGCCGGTGATTGCGACAGCCTGCGGTGGCGCCCCGGAAGTCGTGGCACACACTGAAATGCTGTTCCCGCTACGCGATGCGGCAGGCTTGGCAAAACAGCTGATCGCGTTCTGCTGCCGCGATGTCGACGCTCGGCGAGCATCGTGCACGGACGCGGCGCAGCGGCTGGAGTCGGCTTTCTCTGACGAAGCCGCTCGCCAGCGCTTTTTCACGCTGCCCATGGTGCAGCAAGCGCTCAGCAGGCCAGAGGCCACGCCATGAGCGACGAGACCGTGGTGGTCACCGCCCGCAGCGAGGCCCGTATCGCATTGGTCGCCTTCAGCTCGCTCGGCGACGGCCTGATCTATCTGATGATGGCGGAAAATCTCCGCCTGAACGGCTACAACGTCACCTATTTCGGCAATATCGCCTACCAGATCCGGCATTGGCTGCCGCAACTGAATATCCTGCCGTATCCGGCGCCCGAGCACTTCGACGAAGCTTTTTCGGGCTACGACCTGGTCATCATGAGTCCACCGCAGTTTCTCCGTAACCGGATGGATGCGCAAACGACCGACGAACTGCGCAAGAAGTGGGTTCTTATCTGCCAAAAAACACCAAAAGGCTGGCGGCACGACCACACTGAGCGCATCCGCAACACCCGGGATGCGTCCACCTTCACGGCACTGCGTGACCTGCTCGATTGCAGCGGCTCAATCCGCTTCCGTGATTTCGAGACCGAGAGTGTCGTGGACATCACGCTGCATTACCTGCGCGAAAAAATGCACCTGCGCCACGTGACGCAGAACGTCACGGTCACGCCGCCGGCGGGTCTGCAGCATCGACAACATCGCCAGCGCATCGTCGTCAGTCCGGATTCGGCCTGGCCGGTGAAAAAGAACTGGCCTCCGCAGTCGTTCATGCGCCTATGCCATGCACTGAAGGACCGCGGCTACGATCCGAAGATCGTCGTAGCGCCAGCCAATCACGACTACTGGGCAAAGTTGCCGGGGAACATTTTCGAGACGCCAGTTTTTCCAGGCATCGATGCGCTGGCGGCCTACCTCTACGAGTCCGGCGCCGTCATTGCCAACGATTCCGGCAACGGTCACCTCGCCTCCTTCCTCAAAGTGCCGGTGGTTACCCTTTACCGCAAGCGCAATCCGCACTTCCACTGGCGCCCTGCCTGGGGGCCGGCTGCCGTTGTCTGCCCACGCCTGACACTGCCATGGTTCGGCGAACCGATCTGGAAACCTTTCCTCGGTACACGTGCCATTCTGGCTGCCTTGAGCAAGGTGCTATGAGCAAACAGCCGCGCAAGATACTCATACTTGATGGCATCGGAGGCGTTCCGCTCGGCCGCGAGGTGTGTGAGACCTTTGGTGAGCTCGGCATCAACGCTATCCATGTCGACTGCCTGCAGCAGCCGAGGCGACCGTTCTATGCCGCACACTCGGCCTACGCCAAGCTGCGCAACCGGGGGCATGACAGCGATCACTTTTACTTCCTACCCAAGCTGATCGGCGACGATCTGCGCGAATTGGTCGCACGCGAGCAACCGAGCCACATCCTGGTCATCGGCTTCGTCTACAAATTCTACGATCCGAAGCTGTTGCGCCAGCTTGCCGACGAGTTCAACGCGAGCCTGGCCCTCTACGACACGGACACGTGCAATCTCTATGGGCGGCGGCGCGAATTCATCTTCTTCGTCGAGAACGAACTGCCAGCATACGACCGCATCCTCTCGTGCTCGGAGGTAACGACCCGCTTCTTCAGCGACACCTGCGGGCTGAACGCCACCTTCGTTCCGTTTGGCGCCAAGCTGATCAACGTGCCGCGCGATGATCAGCCAATCGACGTACTCTTCATCGGCAGCTGCGACCTGCGCCGCATCTTCCTGCTCGAAGGAATCCGCGAGCACGTGACGATCCGGGGCAATCGCTGGCAGCGCAACTTCCCGCTCATTTCAAACGCGCTGCGCAAGCGCATCGTCGACAAACCGGCATGGAGCAACGAACTTCATTGCCTGCTTGGACAATCAAAAATCGTGCTCAACATCACGCGTACCGATTTTTACGGCGCTGAAACCGGCATCAATCTGCGCATTTTCGAGGCACTTGCCGCCGGCTGCTTCCTGCTGACCGACCACTGCGACGAACTTGCCAGCCTGTTCCGTATCGGCGAGGAAATCGAGACCTTTCGTTCGTCGGCAGAACTGGCCGAAAAGGTACGCTACTATCTAGAAAATCCAGCGGCACGCGAGGCCATCGCAGCAGCCGGACAGGCCGCTTTCCGTGCGCGGCACACCTGGTCCGCACGCATCGCTGGCCAAATGCTCCCGGCACTGACCCTGTAGAGATCCGATGCTCATCCCGAAACCCCTTCCTCGCTGGCTCACCCCGGTCACCGTTGCATTCGCCGGCAGCCTGCTGCTGTCACTGGTGACTCGCCTCGGCAGCACGATCAATCGCGACGGCATGCTCTACATCGGAACTGCCCAGGCCTTCCTCGATGGAGGGTTTGCTGCGGCGAAAGCGCTTTTTGCCTGGCCCTTCCTGTCGATTGCCATCGCGCTCGTTTCAAGATTAACCGGCTTCGGGCTGGAAACGTCCGCTTACCTGCTGAACGCAATTTTCATGGCGGGCGCCTGCGCCTTGATGGTGTCGTGCATTTCCCGGCGCTCACCCGAGCTAGCCTGGATGACTTGCCTGACGGTACTTGCCTTACCCGGCGTCAACGAATACCGGAATGAGTTGCTGCGCGAGTTTGGCTGCTGGTTCTTCGTCATGCTGGCCTGGTGGATTGCCGGTCGCTGGGATGAGCGCCCCTCCTGGCTTGGCTCGGTCGCCATCCAGTCGGCGCTTGGCGCTGCAGCCCTGTTTCGCCCGGAGGCTCTGGCACTTTTCCCGGCCCTGATTGCCTGGCAGATTTTCTCTGCCCCGCAGGGCGAACGCGTGCGCCGCCTGGCTATGATCGGGCTGCTTCCGACGCTGGGCGGGGCGCTGCTGGTTTCGGCCTACCTCGGAGGCCGCCTCACAGACGGCCGTATCGCAGCCGACCTTGGACGTCTGCGGGTCTCGCACTTCGACGCCAAGTCAGCAGCCCTCGCCGGCGCCCTGATCGAATACGCACGTGGCCAGGCCGGAACAATCCTGCTGTTCGGTTCGCTGGCACTGGTACCGATCAAGCTCATCCAGAAATTCGGTTTGCTGCTGCTGCCGCTCGCTTACCTGTTCGTTGCCGGCGAAGGGCGTGCCGTGCTCCAGCGTCATCCATTATTTGCCTGGGGCGCAATTGTTCATGCACTGGTGCTGGCGGTTTTCGTGCTCGATCTGCAATTCCTCGCCGGGCGCTATACCGGCCTGGTTCTGCTGATGGCCACCCCTTTCGTGGCGAGCGGGTTACTCCTCCTCTCACGTCGCTTCCCTCGCTGGCGGATGGCAGTCGTTGCCGTCTGCATTTCGCTCGCTGCCGCAAACGTCATCTCGACCGGCCAAGGCAAGGGTCATTTCGTGGACGCTGGAAAGTGGCTGGCCGCCAACGTCGATGGTACGACAAGAATCTATATCGACAGCGGTCGTACTGCCTACCATGCGGGCTGGTCGAACAAACTGGTCCAGGAGCGGAACCGGCGTGACGAAATCGGGAAGGCGGCCACTACAGGAAACCACGACCTGTTCGTACTGGAAATTTCGCGCAAGGACCCGCCGTGGGAATCGTGGCTACAGCAAACCGGGTTGCGCGTCGTCCAACGCTTCGAATTGCGTAATGGAGACGCCGTGATCATTGCCCGCCGTGCCAGCGAGGGAGAACGATGAGTCTGCCACTGGTCAGCATCGCCATCCCCGCCTACCGGCATGCCAGATACATAGAGACCTGCCTGGCTTCGGTCTGCGCACAGACCTATCCCGAACTGGAACTGGTGCTGATCGATGATGGATCTCCCGACGACACTTTCGAGATCGCCAAACGATTCCTGGCTGCGCATCGCGACAGATTCCGCCGAATCGTCCTCGAGCGGCGAGAAAACTGCGGCGTCAGCGCCAACTCGAATGCCTGCATCGAGGCCTGCAGCGGAGAATGGGTTCACCTGCTCGGCTCGGATGATCGGCTCTACCCGGAGAAGGTGGCGCGCATACAGGCTGCAATCACTGAATGGAACCTCCCAACACTGGCCCTGGTGCACACCGACACCAACACCATCGACAGCAATGGCACCGTACAGCCAGTCCGCCGGACAGATCGGCATGCGCCGCCAGGGCCAGATCCTGCAGCCTACCGCTGGCTGTTTCACCACAACCTGATTTCCAATCCATCGGTCGCACTACGTCGTGATGCCTTCCTCGCGATCGGAGGATTCGACCGAACCTTGCCGCTGGAAGACATAGATTGCTGGCTGAGGCTGTCCACCCGTCACGCCATCGCCCGTGTTCCGGAAGTGCTCGCCAGCTACCGCAAGCACCCCGGAAATTCGCTGCGCCAGCGACAGAAGATGCTTGGCGCTTTTTTCGTCACCTATGCGAAATTCATCGAGACCAATCCTAGCTTGATACCGGACGATGAACTGCAGCGACACTTCCGCTGGTATCTGCGGCGATTCTGGAATCGCATCAGGAAGCGGGAAGCAGGATGTTTCCCACTTTTCGTCGGAGCCATGCTGAAAAGCCATTTCCGCCCACCAACAAGCCAGGATTACCGCCGCTTCGGAAAAATCCTGCTCGAGGAATCTAGCTGAGCCACCGACCTACTTCCGGGAGGCTGCGAACAGACGCTTCCATGCCTTGCGGCCGATATGCCGCTTGGCAGCGACCTTCGCATCGTAAAGAAGAAACGGCCAGCGGTGCCACCAGCGCAACGGCTTACGCAGCGCCGAGAGGTAGATGGCCAGGAACTTCCCGCGCCCTTGAGGGTGCAACTTGTTGCAGATACGCACCAGATCGGCGAAGCGCTGGCGCAACGATAGCGGCCCGCGGAAAACGTGAATACGCCCGGTGTCGATCAGCGAGAACGAGAGATTCCCCCCCTCAGTTTTGTCGATCAGGATATTTCCACCAGAGAGATCGCGGAAAAGTATGCCGCGTCCGTGCATTATCAGCAGATAGTCGCAAAGTTGCTGGTAGGCGTCCTCCTCAGCGAAGCCGATGAAGCGCTCGGCGCCACCGGCAAACGCCCCGATCAGCTCCCGCGCTGTGAACTCGGCGGGAACATACTCACAGAGGTAGTAGTTCTGCGTCAGGCTGACGTCGCCCTCCTTCTCGAACCAGGCCACCGGAGGTGCAGTGGCAACACCTCGACGTAGCAATTCGCTGGTTCCATTCCAGCTGCGCAGCCCTTTCGACGGCTTGAAGCGGTCGAGCAGCTTCTTGTGCAGATGCATTTTCACCGGCTGTTTTATAACCAGCTTCCCACCCTCGGTGCGCGGGTCCTCCATGGTCCAGATCGCGTTGCGCGCGTGGCGTAGCGTTGCCTCTCGCGCCGGCGGACCGATCCGGTCGGGATGGATTTGTTCCAGCAGTAGGGCTGCTTCTGCTGCGTCGCAGGCAAGCACGATGCCGCGCCAGCCATTTTCCCTGAAGAAGAAATGCGTCTTGCCCGGAACGTGCCGGTGAAGCGCGACATTCTTCAGAATGCCAGCGTCGGCGCGCACTTCAACCAGGCGCCCCGCAGGCCAGAGCAGGTAAAGCGGCGCTTCAGTTGCCAAAGTCGGCCGTTCGCGCAGGATCTCGCCATCGCGGCAGCGGCAGAGCGCAGTACGCAGATCATCCGGGCTATAGATATCCTGCAGCGCCGCTGCCCGGCCGTTGGTTGTCCACACGACGTGAACCAATCCTGTCGCCGAGTGAAAAGCATGCACCTCCAGTTGTTCGGAGGCATTCAGGCGCCCTCCGTAGCGGCTGCCAGGAATCAGCTCGGCAAATGCGCCGATGGCACGTAGCGCCGGGCGAGCACGCAGATCGGACAGCTGGCCACGCACACCGGCGTAGTGGGTAATGCGTTCCAGGGCCGGATAAGAAAACCCCCCCTCATCGACCAGCCCTTCCCGATGACAGACCAGAGGCCCCCACCAAGCGCGTTCGAGCGCCCCTGAGGCGGCACAGAGCACCATGTAACGCACCAGGTAATCGGCCTGCTTCTGTTCGCTGTCCGGAAGCTGGCGCTCGATGCGCGGCAGCGTCCAGAAGGCAGATGGGGAGAACAGGCGGGGAACGTCGAAATCTGCACCGATGCGGCCAAGCAGTCGGGCCTTCTTGACCAGATTGAACTTGTGCAGCGACGCCAGTCGATGACCGAGGATCTTGTGATCGAAACGCTCTGGCTCGGTGCACCGCTCCGAGAACAGGTTGTCCGTATGCAGGTCAGGCAACTGGCCGCGTTCGCGCAGCAGCGCCAGCAAACCGACATTCCAGGGGGGCTCGAAATCAGTGACGCTCGGGCCGGCCAAGGTCAGCCCGCGTGCGCGCACCTCACGCCAGGAAATCGCCCACATGGCAAGGAAACCGGCCAGCGTATAGCCCGCCCAGCGCTTGCGATTGACCGTCGAACCGATCTCGATGATCTCAACGCGGGCGCCAAAACGATCCAGGGTTGTCCTGACGAAATCCTGCCATTCGTTGCCAGCCTCATCGCTGACTTCCATCTTTCGCGCACGCTCGGCCGGCTGCACCAGGTGCAGCGTCACCTGAAGCGATTCACCGAGCAAGCGTTCGAGCAGGCGGGCGGCAGGTCGTTCGGCATCGCCGTAGGTGAAATCGAGGCGGACGTGGCAGATGCCGGCCTCATGCAGACGGGCGAGCAGCCAATCGTCGACCGCGGCATCCTCGGCTGCTGCGACACCGACACCGGCAAAGGCTTGCGGAACAATGTGCCCGGCTGGAGGCCGATGCCCGCCCGGAAAGCGCAGTCTGCCACGGCAAAGGTAGCGAAACAGGGCGCCGGCGAAGCGCAGGTGCAGATTCGGAGTGTTGCTCATCAGCGCCGAGCGACTTCGGGTTGCCGACCGTTGACGATGGCGTCGAAGTCGAGCCAGTCACGCTCCTCCTCCATCGCCTGCATGCGCCGCACGTTACGCGTGCGCAGGTATTTTCCGAGCGACCACGGATGAATGCGCAGATCGGCAAAATCGATCAGGCCAAGGTGGCCATCCGGCGTGCACACGATATTGCCGAGGTGTAGCGAGCGGAAATAGACACCTTTGTCGTGCAGGCCGATGACCAATCGGGTAAAGGCAGTCCTCAGTGCCTGCCTACGCTCCGACGACAGCCCGGCGCGCATCAATTCGCGCAGGGTCTTACCGGCGAGCGGCCGATAGTGGACGGCGTCACGAGCGATCGACGGGATGCGCAGAACCTCGATAACTTCCGGCACCGGAATACCCAGCCGGGCCAGCGCCTCCGCGTTGTCAGCGAAGCGGCAGGCATAGGGGAAAAGAGCTGCCGAGGAAATCAGCCGCCGCCGGCGAAAGAGTTTAAGGATCGTCCCGTCGGCAAGGCGCAGTACTTTTTCACCATGGTGATCGACTTCAAGCACCTCAGCGCCCTCGCGCAAGGCAAGGTAGTCCTGCTGTTTCAATCTCTTCAAGGGTCTGCCCGCCGGAAAAACCGCTAGTTTACCGTCTTGTGGGCAAGCGAAGCATGCAGAATGCGACATGCTAAACTCCAGCGTCCGGATTTCAGGCCCGCCAATCGCATCGGAAAGCCCCTGCGCATGCAGCAAATCAACCCCAAGCAAGCCTCTTCGCTAAAGATCTACCTTCGCCTGCTGAGCTATCTGCGCCCGTTCATCGGGCTCTTTGCCATCAGTCTCGTTGGTTACATGATTTTTGCGTCGTCACAGCCGATGCTGGCGGCAGTGCTCAAGTATTTTGTCGATGGCCTCGGGGCGCCGGCTGATGCGACCCACCACCCCCTGCCTCTGATCGGCAACGTGCAACTGATGTACGGCGTACCAATCCTTCTCGTCATCATCATCGTCTGGCGTAGCGTGGGTTCCTTTCTCGGCAATTATTATCTGGCTCGCGTTTCGCTTGGCTTGGTGAACAACCTGCGTCAGGCGCTGTTCAATAGCCTCCTGCGTCTGCCGAATGCCTATTTTGATCAACAGAACTCCGGTCACCTGATCTCGCGAATCACCTACAACGTGACCATGGTCACCGGCGCGGCAACAGATGCCATCAAAGTACTCATCCGCGAAGGCCTGACTGTCGCCTTCCTGTTCGGCTATCTCCTGTGGATGAACTGGAAGCTGACAGCGATCATGCTGGCCATCCTGCCGGTCATTGGCATCATGGTTGGCAGTGCCAACCGGAAATTCCGCAAGCAGAGCAAGAAGATCCAGGCCTCAATGGGCGATCTGACGCACGTCGCCTCGGAAACCATTCAGGGCTACCGGGTCGTGCGCAGCTTCGGTGGAGAAGATTACGAATCGCGACGCTTCAAGGCAGCAAGCGACGACAACAATGCCAAGCAACTGCGCATGGTCAAGACCGGTGCCACCTTCACCCCTGCACTGCAACTGGTGACCTTCTCGGCCATGGCCGTGATCCTCTTCTTCGTACTGCTCCTGCGCGGCGACGCATCGGCTGGCGATCTGGTCGCCTACATCTCGGCTGCCGGCATGCTGCCAAAACCAATCCGTCAGCTTTCGGAAGTCAGCGGCACGATCCAGAAAGGACTGGCTGGCGCCGAAAGCATCTTCGCGCAGCTCGACGAAAAACCCGAGGTCGATCACGGCACTGTCGAACGTGAGCGCGTCAGTGGCCGTATCGAAATCCGCAACCTGAGTTTTCAGTATCCGAGCAGCGAATTGCCGGTGCTGAACGATATCAATGTAACCATCGAACCCGGCCAAATGGTCGCCATCGTCGGACGCTCGGGCAGCGGCAAGTCAACGCTGGTCGGACTCATTCCGCGCTTCTACCATCACCAGGACGGCCAGATTCTGATCGACGGAGTCGATGTCGAGGACTACACGCTACGCAACCTGCGCCGGCATGTGGCACTCGTCACCCAGCAGGTTGTACTGTTCAACGACTCCATCGCCGCCAACATCGCCTATGGCGATCTCGCCCAGTCACCGCGTGCGGAAATCGAGCGTGCCGCCGAAGCTGCATTTGCCAGAGAATTCATTGATCGCCTGCCACAGGGGTTCGACACGCTGGTCGGCGAAAATGGCGTCCTCCTGTCCGGTGGCCAACGCCAGCGCCTGGCGATCGCACGGGCACTACTGAAGGATGCTCCGATCCTGATCCTCGACGAGGCCACCTCGGCGCTGGATACCGAATCCGAACGTCACATCCAGGCAGCACTTGATCAGGTGATGAAGGGGCGGACCACGCTGGTCATCGCACACCGCCTGTCGACCATCGAGCGGGCCGACCTCATCCTGGTCATGGACCAGGGTCAAATCGTCGAGCGCGGTACGCATAGAGAACTGTTGGCCGCCAACGGTCATTACGCACGCTTGCACGCCGTACAGTTCGAGGAGGCAACAGCAACAGACGGCGAAGCCGCTGCCGGAGCTTGACTCAGGCAGCCGGCAGCGTTTTCTGTAACCACTGCACCAGTGCAGAACTTGCCGGCCAGTTACGCAACAGGCGCCCCCTGTCCCGCGCCCAGGCCTTGCGATAGGCCGCATCGGAACGATGCTGCGTGCAGGCATCGAGATCAATCAGCCAGATCTTCCCGGCATGCCAGAGCAGGTTCGTCGCTTTCAGATCACCATGGCTGATGCGCAGCCGATGCAGCGTTACAAACAAGGTCGTGATCGCTGCCGCTTCAGCCATGGGAGGTTCACAATCGGCCGACAAATGTCCGGCCAGATTTGCTCCCGGACAAAATTCGGTGACCAGCCAGGCGCGCCGACGCATCGGCCCGAAACGTTCCTCGACCAACGCCAACGGCTGCGGCGTGGCGACACCGAACAAGCGGAGCCGATGCGCCTCACGCCACGAATGCCACGCCCGACTCGGGCGCCAGAATCGCGAGAGCGCATGGCTGACGCTCTTCAGGTTGTAACGCTTGATCACCACCTCACCACCGGGAACATCCGCACGCGCCACCGTACAGGTATTGCCAGACTTGAGACGAATCCCCACATCCAGTGCCCGGTCCAGGTCTGCGAGCAGAGGCGCCAGCTGATCCAGCGATTGGCGTAACACCGCAGAAAAACGCGTGGCTGTTTTGCTCACCGCAAACAACGAACAATCGCGCACGCACTTGCCCAGAAAATCCTTGAGCCGCCAGCGACGCTCGCGATCGATCTCGGCCTGCAAGTCAGCTTCGCTGATCACTGCTGTGCCTCCGGCCTCTTTGTAGATGTTCAGCAGCGCGCCGCAGGCCGCATCCCAAGCAGCAGGCAGTTGTGCCAACAGCATTCCCAGGTTGCCTGCTGCCGGCATTGCCGCAAGCGGCTTCTCGAAAGTGTTCACCGAATCACCATCGATCACCAACAACACCTCGGCGGCACGCAGAAAATTTCCCAGGTGGAGATCCTCCTGCGCCATCCCAGCCCGATGCATCTGCGCCAACATCGCCAGCGCCGGAGCGAGCACCGCCAGCGCAGCCGCGTCGCCAACCGCAAGATGGCTTGTGCGGCTCCACACCGTATCCAGCGACTCGGCATCGGCAACAAACTCGGTGAGAATCGCGTGGCCACCGCCGGCAAGCGGAGCAGCCGCAAACACTTCAGGCGTCGGCAAGTCGCCCGCCCTTAGTGCAGCAAGGCCTGAACATTCCCGCTGCCAGTGCCGTTCGCTGCCACTTGCAACGAACAGCTTGGCAAGAACACGCTTACCTGAATAGTCGGCCTCGCCGACGATGCGTTTGCCTGGCAACACGCGCAGCAGGCGCAACATCGTCAGTGTTTGCCCGCCGTCCAGGGCCACACGAAAAGGGACAACAGGGTGGCGCCCGGCGGCACGCAACTGGCTCGCATCAGTCGTTGCTGGCTGCGCTGGCAGAAGGTCGCTCATTCCCGCCCCGAAAAAAACCTGAGGATGCGACGAATACGTCGTTTGTCGGCAACAGTCAGATGTCTATGTCCGGCGTAGTCGAGATAGAAGCGCAAGCGCTGCGTACGCGACATCCGGTGCTTGGCGATCTTGTCGAGGCAGGCCAGGTCCTTGACGATACGATAGCGCAGCATCGGTCCACGCCAGAAACCGCCGCTCGGACAGTCAATCAGGAAAACCGTGGGCGACTCACCGCGATCGACCAGCAAGTTGCGCCATTTCAGGTCATTGTGGGCAAAGCCGGCATCGTGCAGCAGACGCGCATACCTCGCGACTTGCCGCATTACCTCGGCCATCCACTTCCGGTCGTCGAGACGCACATCGTTCTCGTTGGCCATCGTCCCCATGTCGGCGGTTCCGGCGATTTCCGCAGTAACCAGCGCACCGCGCACGAAGCCACCACGCACGCGCTCCAATCCATAGGCCACGAGCGTCGCCGTCGGAATACCCCATGCGCGGAAGCGCAGCAGGTTCTCCCACTCCTTGACCACCCGCTGGGGCGCAATCAGGCCGCGCAGACCGAACCAGCGACGTACCGCGTTCTTGCCGTTGCCGACATAGCGCTTGACGTAATAACGCGTCCCATCGGCGACGACACGCTCAACGCTAGACAGCGGCGCCTTGGCAATCGGTTCCCCCTTCACAGTGAAGGTGGCGGCCAGGCTGCCGAAAAGGCGCTCGGCGTCACGACCGTGAAACTCAGGATTGAACGTCCAGTCGATCATGCCGCCACCTTCGGGGCGAATTTTTTCTGGTAACGCCGCAACAGCCAAGCCGCTTCACGGTTCAGGTGCTCTATCAGGCCAGCTTCATCGCGCAGGATATCGCGTAGCGGCGCAGCGAAATAAGCCCGCAGGAAACGCAGAAAATCGTTCCGCGTCAGCCCGATGTCGAGCGCCGAAAAATAGAGCGATGCCAGATCCTTGTCGCGCCAGCGGCGCGGCGTTGCCACCCGGATCTGCGCACGGTGCAGATCGATCAGTGACAGCTTGAGACTGTCTGCCATCGGTGCCGGGTCGAGGTGCAGGAGAAAATGACAGATATAGAAATCGCGGTGATTGACACCCCCCTGATGCATGCGCCGCGCCATCGTCGCGACGCGCTCGATCAGCACGCATTTCAATTGTGGCGCGGGCGGCCGGGTCGGCCAGTCACGGCAAAAATCCTCAAGGCTGATCGTTGGCGCCAGTTCCTCGGTCACAATGAATGAGTGCTGCGTCGCCGGATTACCGCCCCGCACGCCGTAGGCCACCGCACGCATTGTGTCGACAGCGAGCGTCTCCAGACGCTTGATTGCACGCCACTCATTACTCGCGCCAAGCACCGGCAGGCGAAACGAAGCCAGGTTCTTGACGATTTCACCCCAACCCACCCCGCGATGGATCTTTACGAAGTAGGCACGGCCAGCCACTTCGACGCGTAGCGTGCGGCGCGCCTCCAGCTCACGGTAGACCTTGCCCTGCAATGCCTCAACCGCAACAAAGGGGTCCTGCCCGGCCCACAGTGACTGGAAGGGCTCATCGAGAAACAATGCCGGATCTTTCACCGCCTCGCTCACGTGCACCCTTTCAGGATGATATCGGCCGCCACCTCGGCGTTGTCGTAGATATCGGCGTGCGCAGCAAAATCCAGAGCACTCGCCTGCCACTGCCGGCGCGCCGTGTCGTCGCTGAGCATGTGTGCCAGCGACGCGTTGAGCGCCGCCTGCGAATAAGGCTCCGCCAGTACGATGCCGGCGCCAGCCGCCTCGATGTAGTGCGCATAGCCGCAGACCGCGGTAGTCAAAACCGGCAATCCTGCAACTACCGCCTCGAGCAGCACAGTACCGGTATTTTCGTTGTAGGCCGGGTGGATCAGGAGATCGGCACCGAGCAAAAAACGCGGTATGTCATCACGCCCCTGCAGGATGTCGACGCGCTCACCGATGCCCAGTGAGATCGCCATGCGCTTGAAGGCCGACGGCTCATCGGCACCGATGGCGATCAGCCGAGTGCGCTGGCGCAACGCTTCCGGCAACGCCGCAAGCCCGGCCAGACTGCGATCCAGCCCCTTGGTCTTGAAACCGGAGCCAATCTGCACCAAAAGGCGGTCGGCATCGGCCAAGCCAAACTCGGCACGGAAGGCGGCACGTATCTCGGCAGCATTTTCCGGCGCCCGGCGATCCCGCGAGATTCCCGGCGGCAGCAGATGGAAGCGGACCGCTGGTGTGGCGTAGTGTTTTACGAACAAGGGTTGCTGCAGTTGCGAAATCATCAGGATTTCAGTGCGGCCTTCCGGCGCAAACACCGCTTTTTCGTAAGCGGCGAAATGCCGGTAGCGCCCGGACAGCCGGTAGAACGGATTGCGCAAGGTACGCGCCTTGTCTTCGTAGCAAGGGTCGGCAGCAAAATAGACGTCCAGCCCCGGCATCTTGTTGAAGCCGACCACACGCTCGGCGGGCCGCTGAGCCAGATCACGCTGCACCCAGTCGGTAAATCTGGCGTAACGGCGGACATTGGTGATCGCGCGCACCGGCACCACAATCACTTCGAAGCCCGCCGGCACATCGCCCCGCCACTCGAGTGTATAAACGCGAATGGTGTGCCCACGCGCCTGGCAAGCCAGCGCAATGCGCATGAAGTCGCGCTGCAGGCCACCGTGCGGAAAATACTTGTAGAGGCAGAACGCCAGCTGCATCAGGCCGTCCCTGGCGCCTTGCCGGCGTCGGCTGCCGGCGGCGCCTCGACGCCTTTCGGCCGCTTGTAGCGGTTGTAACCCCAGAGATACTGCCCCGGACAGGCTCGGATCAGCGCTTCGACTTCGCGATTGATGGCCACGGCGCGCGCTTCGAGATCACCTTCGAGCGGCACTGTCGGGGCACTGAAGTGAATGCGGTAGCCGGCTCCGCCGGGCAGGCGTTCACCCCAGGTGAACAGGACGGTCGCCCCCGTCTCGGAGAGGCGGGCCGCCAGCGTCATCGTATAGGCCTGACGGCCGAAAAACGGCAGCCAGCGCCCCTCACCGACCTTCGGCGCCTGATCCGGCAGCAGGCCGATTGCCTCCCCCTTTTTCAGCGCCTTCAACAATCCACGCACGCCGGAGAGATCGGCCGGTGCCAGATGCAGACTGGCGCGCTGGCGGCCGCGCTCGATCATCTCCTGCAGCCAGGCCTGCCGTGGCGGCCGGTAGAGCACGGTGATCGGCGCCTGCGTCGCCAGATACTGGGCGGTGATTTCGAAGCAGCCAAGGTGCGGCGTGACGAAGACGATACCCTTGCCAGCAGCGCGGGCGGCGTCAACCAGTTCCTGCCCCCTGACTTCGGCCACCATCGTCACAGCCTCCTCCAGCGTCCGCAGCCAGATCCGTGGCAACTCCAGGCTCATGCGTCCGGCAGCAGCAACTGCCGCCCAGCGAAAGCGTGCAGCGTCCACCGCCCCCAGCGCACCCGCCATGTTCTCGTGCAGGTGCCGACGATAGGTCGGCGACGCGAGGTAAGCCACAACACCGGCAAGCCCGCCCAGCAGGTGAATTACCGGCAGGGGAAGCAGGGAAAGGAGTCGAAACAGGAAGCGCATGGACGGCCTATGAACTTGCAGCGATCGGGAAAAAGGCTACAATTATCGTCTCGCCGAGTTAATAGGACAACTTGCAGGGCGAGCCGGGGGGCTAAAACATCAGGTTTCACCCTTCGAAAATACTGCTAAAGCGTCGCCTGCCCGTGACCCGGGGTCGGTAACGCCGACAAACAAGGGTCGTTTCAGGAGCAGATCAAATGGCAAGCGAATACCTCTTTTCCTCAGAATCCGTTGGCGAAGGCCACCCCGACAAAGTAGCCGACCAGATTTCCGATGCCGTTCTCGACGCCATCCTGGCCGTCGACCCCACCGGCCGTGTCGCCTGCGAAACGCTGGTTTCCACCGGCCTGGTCGTCATCTCCGGTGAAATCACCACCAAGGCCCACGTCAATTACCGCGAGATCGCCCAGGAAACCGTACGCCGCATCGGCTACACCGACAGCGACATCGGCTTTGACTACAAGTCCTGCGCCATCCTCACCGCCATCAACACCCAGTCGCCGGACATCGCGCAGGGTGTGAACGAAGGTCAGGGCCTGGACCTCGACCAGGGCGCTGGCGACCAGGGTCTGATGTTCGGTTACGCCTGCCGCGAAACCGAAACCCTGATGCCCTTCCCGATTCACTACGCGCACCGCCTCATGCAGCGCCAGGCCGAAGTCCGTCGCGACGGCCGTATCAACTGGCTGCGTCCGGATGCCAAGTCGCAGCTGACGGTCAAGTACGTCGATGGCAAGCCGGTCTCGATCGACACCGTCGTCGTCTCGACCCAGCACAGCCCGGATGTCTCGCACGCCCAGCTGACCGAAGCCGTGATCGAAGAGATCATCAAGCCGGTGCTGCCAAAGGACATGATCACCGCCGACACCCGCTTCCTGGTCAACCCGACGGGTCGTTTCGTCGTTGGTGGTCCGCACGGCGACTGCGGCCTGACCGGTCGCAAGATCATCGTCGACACCTACGGCGGTGCTGCGCACCACGGCGGCGGCGCCTTCTCCGGCAAGGACCCTTCCAAGGTCGACCGTTCGGCAGCCTACGCCTGCCGCTATGTCGCCAAGAACGTCGTTGCTGCCGGCCTCGCCGACAAGTGCGAAGTGCAGGTGGCCTACGCCATCGGCGTTGCCAAGCCAGTCTCGCTGATGGTCAACACCTTCGGCACCGGCAAGATTTCGGATGACAAGATCGTCGCCCTGATCGGCAAGCATTTCGACCTGCGCCCGAAAGGCATCATCCAGTCGCTCAACCTGTTGCGCCCGATCTACTCCAAGACCGCCGCCTACGGCCACTTTGGCCGCGACGAGCCGGAGTTCACCTGGGAAGCCACGGACAAGGCTGCAGCACTCCGCGCTGACGCAAATCTGTAAGCGCTCACCGACAAAGAAACACTGTAGACACAAAGGAGGCTTCGGCCTCCTTTGTCTTTTCCGGGGTGCCGAGACGGCGCATAATTGCGCCCATGCTCAAGAAAATCAGCGTCGAACACCTCACCCTCGGCATGCACCTGCACGAATTCTGTGGTTCGTGGATGGAGCATCCGTTCTGGCGCACCAAATTCGTGCTCAAGGACCCGGCCGACCTCGCCAGCATTCGCGCCAGCAGCATCAAGGAAGTCTGGATCGATGCCAGCAAGGGCATCGACAGCATTGAAGGCGTCAGCCGCGAAGCCAGCGAAGCAGAGGTCGAACGCGAGCTCGGCGAGGCCGCCACCGCAGCAGCACCGACAGCGCAGCAACGCGTCTCGATGCGTGACGAAGCCGCCCGTGCCGCGCGCATCTGCGCCAAATCCAAGCAGGCGGTTGTCTCGATGTTCCAGGAAGCGCGCATGGGCAATGCCGTTTCAGCGGAAGACTGCGCCCCGCTGGTCGAAGAAATTTCCAATTCGGTGCTGCGCAATCCCGGCGCGCTGATCAGCCTGGCACGGCTGAAAACTGCCGATGACTACACGTATATGCACTCGGTGGCCGTCTGCGCGCTGATGATTGCCCTCGCCCGCCAGCTCGGACTCGACGAGCAGCAGACACGAACAGCCGGCCTCGCCGGGCTGCTGCACGATCTTGGCAAGGCCCTGGTGCCAAACGAGATATTGAACAAGCCGGGCAAGCTCACCGACGACGAATTCGCCATCATCAAGAAGCACCCGGAACTGGGCCATGAAGCGCTGCTTCAAGGCAGTGGCGTTGGCGACATCGCGCTGGACGTCTGCCTGCACCACCACGAAAAAACGGATGGCAGCGGCTACCCACACCGGCTGAAGAGCGAGGAAATCAGCCTCTTCGCCAAGATGGGTGCCGTCTGCGACGTCTATGACGCCATCACCTCCAACCGACCCTACAAGGCCGGCTGGGATCCGGCAGAATCACTACGCAAGATGGCCGAATGGGCCAAGGGACACTTCGACGAAGCGGTATTCCAGGCCTTCGTCAAAAGTGTCGGCATCTACCCGATCGGCTCGCTGGTTCGGCTCGAATCGGGACGGCTCGGCGTGGTCACCGAACAATCGGAGAAATCCTTGCTGACCCCTCGGGTCAAGGTCTTCTTCTCAACCAAGGCCAACGCCCGTATCCGCCCCGAGGAAATCGACCTTTCACACCCCGGCGTACAGGACAAGATTGCCGGGCGGGAAGATCCGGCCAAGTGGAAGATCCCCGATCTCAACACGCTCTGGGCCGGTGCTGCGGCCGACGGTATGGCGTGAGCAGCAAGCTGATCGTGCGGGTCTCCCCCGGTAGCCACGGTGTCCGCTGATTTCCTCAACACCCCGAGCAGGGACGCCACCAGTGCACTGCATCCGCAACGCTGGATGGCTTGGCTTGCGCTCACACTTGGCGCCTGCCTGTCGCTGTTTGGCTGGCATGTCAGCAAGAACAACGCCGACAGGCTGACGCAGGCCCGTTTCGAAGCCCGCAGCGACGAAGTCCACGCCACCATCCAGGCCCGACTGACTGCCTACGCCCAGGTTTTGCGTGGCGGCCAGGCCTACATCGGCGCCACCGGCCACCCCGACCGAGCGGGACTCACACGCCTTTACGACACCCTGCGCATCACTGACAACTATCCGGGCATGACGGGCGTGGTCTACATCCGCCACTTCCCCCATGCCGAGCGAAACCACATCGAACAAGCCGTGCGCAAGGACGAGCCGGGGTTTTCCATACGCCCGCCCGGCGTCCGCAAGGAGTACGCCGTGGTTACCGGCGTCGAACCGCGCACACCAGCGAACATGCCGGTGATCGGTTCCGACAGCTGGGCGCACCAGACCCGGCGCGAGACCCTGATAGCGGCACGCGACAGCGGCGAGAATCGCATCACCCCGAAGCTCAGCCTGGTCATCGACGACCCGGCCAGGCCGCAGGCAGCCTTCCTGATGTACCAGGCGGTGTACCGCAATGGCAGCGCGCCGGTGACGGTGGAAGGAAGGCGTGCCGCACTGCTCGGCTATGTCACTGCCGGCTTCCGTATCGACGCACTCATGCTCGGCATGCTCGGCAAAGTACCCGACGACGTTGCCCTGCGCGTCTATGACGCACCGGAGGCCCGCACGGAAGACCTGTTCCACGCCAGCCACCCCGACTTCGATTTCAGCCGCAGCCACTATCGGCGCACACGCCCGCTGCAAATCGGCGGCCGTACCTGGCTGATCGACTATGCCGCGTTGCCGGCGTTCGACGCCAATACTGGCGGCCAGGTCGCCTCCGGGCGGCTGCTGGCCGGAGGTGCGCTGGTCAGCCTGCTGCTCTTCGTCATTGTCTGGTCACTGGCCACCACGCGCGCACGCGCCGAGACCCTGGCACGGCGGATGACGCGTTCCCTGCGTGAAGGCGAGACAAAACTGCGCGCGCTTTTCGAACAGGCACCGATCGGCATCTGGCTGCTTGATCGCGATGGAAAACTGCTCGACTGCAATGAAAAATTTGCCGAGTACGCCGGTGCGCCGCGCAAGCAGATCGTTGGCCGCTCGGTGCTCGCCGAAGCTGAAGACACCGCGCTCGGCAAATCGATCCGGCGGGCCATTGCCGGCGAGACGGTGCAACTGGAAAGCCCCTACCGCTTCGCCACCAGCAACCGCGTACCAACGTTCAGCTGGCACTTCCAGCCCGTCGAGCTCGACGGAGAGCTGGCATTCGTCCTCTGCTTTGTTGAAGACATCAGCGCGCGCAAAGTCGCCGAGGCGCATATCGAGCACCTGGCGCACCATGACACCCTGACCGGGCTGGCCAACCGCGCGCTGCTCAAGGACCGCCTGCAGCAGGCCATTTCAGCGGCAACGCGGCGCAAGACCCAGCTTGCCGTACTCTTCATCGACCTCGATTTTTTCAAGCTCATCAACGACACCGTCGGTCACTCCGCTGGCGATGCTCTGCTTGTCGAGATGGCCGCCCGTCTCCGCCACTGTGTGCGCGAGTCCGACACGCTGGCGCGTATTGGTGGCGACGAATTTGTCATCCTGCTGACCAACATCCGCGACATGCAGGATTGCATCCGCGTTGCCGATACAGCGATCACAGCGATTGCACAGCCACTGCACATCGACAGTCACACCTTCAACATCACTGGTTCCATTGGCATCGCCGTCTGGCCGGATGACGGCACCGACAGCGAGGCGCTGACGCGCAACGCCGACATCGCGATGTACCACGCAAAAAAATCCGGTCGTAACAATTTCCAGTTCTTCACCGCCGACATGAACGCCCGCGCACTCGAACTGGCCGCGATGGAGCGCTTGCTGCGCGAAGCACTCGCACGCGAACAGTTCTGCCTGCACTACCAGCCGCAGGTCAACGGTGAAACCGGCGCCATCGTCGGTGCCGAAGCCCTGCTCCGCTGGCAGCACCCGGAGCTGGGCCTGCTGCTGCCCGGGAAATTTATCGAGATTGCCGAAGAACGCGGCCTCATCGACGGTATCGGGCGCTGGGTACTGCATGCCGCCTGCAGGCAGCTGCAAGCCTGGCATCTGGCTGGTTGGCCGAACCTGCGCATCGCGGTCAATATTTCACCCATCCAGTTCCGCAAGAATCACTTGCTGGCGGATATCGCCGACGCCCTGCGCGAAAGCGGGCTGCCACCGGGCTATCTGGCGCTGGAGATCACCGAAGGCGCAGTGATGGAGGACGTGGCCCATGCAAGCCGCGTTCTCAATCAGATACGCGCGCTCGGCGTCACCATCGAGATCGACGACTTCGGCACCGGCCACTCCTCGCTGGCCTACCTGAAACAGCTGCCCATCCAGCGCCTCAAGATCGATCGCAGTTTCGTCCGCGACGTCCCCGGCGACCCGGACGATGCGGCGATTGTCGATGCCATCATCAGCCTCGCCGCCAGCCTCAAGCTGGAAATCATTGCCGAAGGCGTCGAAACCGGCGAGCAACGGCAGTTTCTGCTCGCGCGCGGCTGCGTCGCCATGCAGGGCTACCACTTCGCCCACCCGCTGCTACCAGACGAGTTCGCCGCCCGGCTCGGCAAATCAGCAAAAACCAGCGTATAATCCGCCGCTTAACCGAGGAGCGCTGCAGGGGAACACACCCCCCAGGCTCGGTTCAAAACGGCGCTCACTGACAACCCCTGCCGGGCGCAGGGGGCAAGGTGAGCCGCGCAGAAGCACCCCCGCGACACCCATCCAGCTCCCCTCCCCGGCCACAGTTATCAAGGAGCCTTACTGTGGCAGCATTCACTGATTACGTTATCGCCGACCTGAGCCTCGCCGAATGGGGCCGCAAGGAAATCCGCATTGCCGAGACCGAAATGCCGGGTCTCATGGCCATCCGCGAAGAGTTCGCCAAGGCACAGCCGCTCAAGGGCGCGCGCATCACCGGCTCGCTGCACATGACCATCCAGACCGCCGTGCTGATCGAGACGCTGACCGCGCTCGGCGCCGAAGTCCGCTGGGCCTCGTGCAACATCTTCTCGACCCAGGATCACGCTGCCGCTGCCATCGCCGCACAGAACATCCCGGTCTTCGCCGTCAAGGGCGAGACGCTGGTCGACTACTGGGATTACACCCACCGCATCTTCGAATGGGCCGACGGCGGCTTCTCGAACATGATTCTCGACGACGGCGGCGACGCAACCCTGCTGCTGCACCTCGGCGCCAAGGCTGAAAAGGATCTGTCGGTCATCGCCAAGCCTTCCTCCGAAGAAGAGACCATCCTCTTTGCCGCGATCAAGGCCAAGCTCGCCACCGACCCGACCTGGTACTCGACCCGCCTCGTGCAGATCAAGGGCGTCACCGAAGAGACCACCACCGGCGTCCATCGCCTGTACCAGATGCACCAGCGCGGCGACCTCAAGTTCCCGGCGATCAATGTGAACGACTCGGTCACCAAATCTAAATTCGACAACCTCTACGGCTGCCGCGAATCGCTGGTCGATGGCATCAAGCGCGCCACCGACGTGATGATCGCCGGCAAGGTCGCCCTGATCGCCGGTTACGGCGACGTGGGCAAGGGCTCGGCGCAAGCCATGCGCGCCCTGTCGGCACAGGTCTGGGTTACCGAAATCGACCCGATCTGCGCACTGCAGGCGGCGATGGAAGGCTACCGCGTCGTGACCATGGAATACGCCGCTGACAAGGCCGACATCTTCGTCACCACCACCGGCAACTTCCACGTCATCACCCATGACCACATGGCAGCGATGAAGGATCAGGCCATCGTCTGCAACATCGGCCACTTCGACAACGAAATCGACGTCGCCTCGATCGAGAAGTACCAGTGGGAAGAGATCAAGCCGCAGGTCGACCACGTCATCTTCCCGGACGGCAAGCGCATCATCCTGCTGGCCAAGGGTCGCCTGGTTAACCTCGGCTGCGGCACCGGCCACCCGTCGTACGTGATGAGCTCCTCGTTCGCCAACCAGACGATCGCCCAGATCGAACTGTGGACCGAAGCGCAGAAAGGCTCGAACAAGTACCCGGTCGGCGTCTATACGCTGCCCAAGCACCTCGACGAGAAGGTTGCCCGTCTGCAACTGAAGAAGCTCAACGCCCAGCTCTCCGAGCTGACCGACGAACAGGCCGCCTACATCAGCGTGCCGAAGGAAGGCCCGTACAAGGCCGAGCATTACCGCTACTAAGCAGCGGGAAAGGACAAAGGTAGAACCATGGTCACACTCCTGTTCTGGTTGCTCTACGCTGGCGCGCTGCTGGCTGTGGCCTACCTTGTTCCTGGCATCCACGTCGATTCGTTCGGCTCGGCATTGATCGCCGCCCTGATCCTGGGCCTGGCCAATGCCGTCCTGCGGCCTATCCTCGTGCTACTGACGCTGCCGGTGACGCTACTGACGCTGGGGCTGTTCATCTTCGTCATCAACGGCCTGCTGTTCTGGTTCGTCGGGTCAATTCTGTCCGGCTTCCGCGTCGACGATTTTTTCTCCGGCTTTCTCGGTGCCATTGCCTACAGCATCGTGGCCTGGGCGCTGACCTCGCTGGTACCACGCCCGGGGAAGTCGCAATAAACAATGGCGCCGCCTAAGCACCGCCCGTTGGCAACCTGCCACCCCGGCGAAAGCCGGGGTCCAGCAACGCCGAAAAACGCGGCACAACGCACTGGATTCCGGCTTTCGCCGGAATGACCGACACTGGACTTCGCATGAGCAAAACCGAAATCTCCATCGAGTTCTTTCCGCCGCAAACGCCAGAAGGCGTCGACAAGCTACGCGTCACGCGCGCCAAGCTGGCCGAACTGAAACCTGAATTCTTTTCCGTTACCTACGGTGCCGGCGGCTCGACGCGCGAGCGCACCTTCGCCATCGTCCGCGAAATCGCCGCCGAAGGTCTCTCCGCCGCGCCGCACCTGTCGTGCATCGGCTCAACGCGCGAGAGCATCCGCAGCATCCTCGACGAATACAAGGCCGAGAACATCCGCCGCATCGTCGCCCTGCGCGGCGACCTGCCTTCCGGCACCGGCGACGCCGGCGAGTTCCGCTACGCCAACGAGCTGGTCGAGTTCATCCGTGCCGAAACCGGCGACCTGTTCAGCATTGAAGTGGCCGCCTACCCGGAATGGCACCCGCAGGCGCGCTCGCCGGAGGACGACCTGACCAATTTTGTGCGCAAGGTGAAGGCCGGCGCCAACTCGGCGATCACGCAGTATTTCTACAACGCCGATGCCTACTTCCACTTCGTCGATGCCGCCCGCGCCCGTGGCGTCGACATCCCGATCGTTCCCGGCATCATGCCGATCGCCGGTTTCTCCAAGCTCGCCCGTTTCTCGGATGCCTGCGGTGCAGAAATTCCGCGCTGGATGCGCAAGAAGTTCGAAGGCTTCGGCGACGACGCCGAATCGATCAAGGCTTTCGGGCTGGATGTCGTCACCGAACTGTGCGAGAAACTGCTCAAGGGCGGCGCCCCCGGTCTGCATTTTTATTGCATGAACCAGGCGGCGCTGACGACGGAAATCTGCAAGCGGCTCAAACTCGCCTGATCCGCCGCATGCCCCGCCCCATCCCTGAACTTGTCACGCACGCAACCGAGCTCTTCGCACCACTCGGCGGCATCCGCAGCAAGGCCATGTTCGGCGGTTGGGGCTTTTATTGCGACGACCTCTTCTTCGCGATCATCGCCAGTGAAACGCTTTATCTGAAAGCCGACGCCGAGAGCGCCGAGCAGTATCGTGCTGCCGGCGGCGAACCCTTCCGCTATGCGCGCAAGGATGGTCGGACAGAAACGATGAACTACTGGACGGTGCCCGAGGAAGCCATGGAAACACCGAACGGCATGCGACCGTGGGCGCAATTAGCGCTGGCCGCAGCCGTGCGGGCACGAAAACCAAAGAAAGCCAGCCGATGAGCATCACACCCCAGACCCTGCACTGGGAAGAAAACGGCGAAGCGAAGAGCGCGCTGTGGCGCTCGGAAGCCGGGGTCGCCCCCGCCAAGCGCGTGATCCTTGCCGACGACCAGACCAAGGCCGATGAGGCCTGGCGGCTGGCCTGCGAGGGCATGGCGCTGCTCTGGTGCGGCGATTTCCAGAACGCGCGACAACTGCTGCAGGCGATGGCCCGGCGCATCGACAAGAAACCGGCCAAGAAGAAGCACGCGGCCTCGATGACCGAGGCCTTCCACCAGCACCGCATGGCGCAGGCGCAGCGGGCGCGCACGCTCGGCATGCTGCTGGTGCCGCTGAATGCCGATTACAGCGTGCCGCTGCGCCGTGCGCCGGAAGTCTGCGAAGCGTGCAGCGAAGCCTACGGGCCGCCGAATGTCGACACACCAACCTCGGTGGTTTCGCTGCGCGAACTGCAGGGGCTGATCGGCGCGCACGAGTGGCGCAAGAAGGGCGTGCCCATCCCGGCGTTGGGTGACAACATCCACCCGCACTACGGCGTCTTTTCGCCAGTACGCGGTGAATATATCGACCTCGTCGCCGCAGCACCGCTGCCAGCGGCATTGCAGAAAAATTCGCTGGCCTTCGACATCGGCACCGGCACCGGCGTGCTCGCCGCGCTGCTGGCAAAACGCGGCATCGCGCACGTCGTCGCCACCGATCAAGACCCGCGCGCGCTGGCCTGTGCCGGCGACAACATCGGCCGCCTCGGCCTTGGCCAGCAGGTGGCCGTGATCGCCGCCGACCTGTTCCCCGAAGGCACAGCGCCGCTGATCGTCTGCAACCCGCCCTGGGTGCCGGCCAAACCCAGCTCGCCGATCGAAAACGCGGTCTACGACCCGGACAGCCGCATGCTGCGTGGCTTTCTTGCCGGGCTGAAGGAGCACCTGAGTCCCGGCGGGGAAGGCTGGCTGATCCTCTCCGACTTCGCCGAACACCTCGGCCTGCGCACGCGCGCCGAACTGCTGACGCTGTTCGAGAAGGGCGGCCTGCGCCTCATCCAGCGCCACGACATCCGCCCCAGACACGCGAAGGCGGCGGACATTACCGACCCGCTACACCTGGCCCGCGTTGCCGAGCAGACTTCGCTGTGGCGGCTCGCTGCGGCCTGAAACCCTAAGCAAATTTTCCCCGGCCGTGCGTATCGAAACCCTTCGCCAGCGCCTGCGCGAGCTTGGCGCCAAGCCCTGCCACGAAGACCGTGTGCTGCGCGCCTGGTTGGGTGTGCGGCCACTCGATAGCGGCCCACGCAAGGCCAAGGATTTCCTGCCGCTGGCAATGCGCGAAGCGCTGCCGGCACTGTGGGCCGAACTCGAAGCACTGGCCTCGGTACGTTCAGAACACGCTGGCGAAAACAATGCCGCGCGCCTGCTGGTGGAACTGGCCGACGGCCAGACGGTGGAAAGCGTGCTGCTACCGCGCGATGGCCTGTGCGTGTCGACGCAAGTGGGTTGCGCGGTCGGCTGCCTGTTCTGCATGACCGGCAAGGACGGTCTGCTGCGCCAACTCGGCAGCGCCGAAATCGTCGCCCAGGTGGTGCTCGGCCGCCAGCGCCGGGCCGTAAAGAAAGTGGTTTTCATGGGCATGGGCGAACCCGCGCACAACATGGAAAACGTCTTCGAGGCCATCGAACTGCTCGGCACGGCTGGCGGCATCGGCCACAAGAATCTCGTTTTTTCCACCGTTGGCGACCCACGCGTGTTTGAACATCTGGGCCGCTTGCAAGCGGGCATGGTCAAGCCTGCGCTGGCCTTGTCGCTGCACACCTGCGATGCGGCGCTGCGCGAGAAACTGCTGCCGCGAGCACCGCGCATGACCCCGGAGGAACTGGTCGAGCGCGGCGAGCATTACGCCCGCGCCACCGGCTACCCGATCCAGTATCAATGGACGCTGCTAGCCGGCATCAACGACAGCGACGCCGAAATCGACGGCATCGTCCGCCTGCTCAGCGGCAAGTATGCGGTGATGAACCTGATCCCCTACAACAGCAACGAGGGGCTTGGCTTCCAGCGCCCGGACTGGGAACGCGCCACCGAGATGGTGCGCATCCTGCACCGACGCGGCATCCTGACCAAGCTGCGCGACTCGGCCGGGCAAGACATCGACGGCGGTTGCGGCCAGTTGCGGGCGCGCGCCGGGCAGAAGCCGCAGCGCACCGTCACCATCAAGCCAGCCTAGATCTTTACCTCGCGCCCGGCCCAGAACGGGTCGCGCTGGTCGCGAGCGCCGACACCTGCGCCGGCTACGTGCCATCTGGAATTTCCTGCGCGCCACAGCGGCTGCACACCCGGCATTCAGTTCTGGCTGACCAGCCTGAACAGAAGCGTGCGCTCGACACGGCGCGGCTCATCAAGCGTGCGGGCATGCTGCGCAACACCTTCCAGGCGAAGTCGTGTGGGAAGTCGGGGCGCCAAGGCCAGCGAACAGGAGCGGCCGGATACATCCTCCAGACCGAACGCCTGACGGGTAGCTCCACTCTGAAACCTGCTGGGTGATCTATTTCGGCTAGTCGGCCGAAGCAGCCAGTTATCTACCATGCAATGTGTGGCAGGTTTGAGTTTTCAAGCCGGCGATCGTGCCTGACTACGAAAAGCGGGGGCGATTAAGAACATTTGCTATCCGCGTGCTTCGTGTTCTGTCCGTCTCCAAAGGTAGGACTTGCTCGGCCGGTCGCCAAAACAAGCATCTGTTAGACTGGTGACGATTTGAAACGACTTTAAGTGTTCAGCCTTAGCCAAGCCATGAATGCCGAACCGTGGGTCACCGCCATTGATGTTGCCCGTCATCTGGGCGTTGTAAAGGACACCATCTACCGCTGGCGTGAACACAAAGGTTTGCCCGCGCACAAGATCGGCCGGCTGTGGAAATTCCAGCTCTCCGAGGTCGATGAATAGGTGCATGCCGGTCGTCCGGATGAAGATTCGAATAACCCGACGTAGCAAGAGCAATAAGGGAGAGCATCTCTGATGGTTTTCAGCGAAGACTCACGGGTCAAGATTCCCTGCATCCTGCATCTGGTGCGGCTTGGCTACCGCTATCTTTCCCTGAAGGATGCCGCCTGGGACGAAGAAACCAATATCTTCCCCAAACTTTTCAATGAAGCCATCGCTCGCATCAACCCTGATTTAAGTGCGGAAGACGTCACCCGATTGCTGGTCGACGTCAAACTCCTGCTGGATAACGAAGACCTCGGCAAGGCCTTCTACGAAAAGCTCACGGAACGTTCGGGCATTCGACTGATCGATTTCGAGAACTTCGACAACAACAGCTTCCATGTCGTCACCGAACTGACCTGCAAAAGCGGCGACGATGAATTCCGGCCCGACATTACCTTGCTCATCAACGGCATGCCGCTGGCCTTCATCGAAGTCAAGAAGCCGAACAACCGCGAAGGCGTGCTGGCCGAGCGCAACCGCATCATCACGCGCAGCCGCAATCCAAAATTCCGGCGCTTCATCAACATCACCCAGTTGATGGTCTTCTCCAACAACATGGAGTACGACGATGGCTCGCCGCAGCCCATCGAAGGCGCGTTCTATGCCAGTCCATCCTATGACTCGCCCGTATTCAACTATTTCCGCGAAGAAGAAGCGCTCGACCTGGCCCAGCTTCTGGCGGATGAAGATGACGCCCTCGAAAACGAAGTGCTGCGCGACAACAACCTAAACGTCATCAAGCACAGCCCCGAGTTTCAGAGCAACAAATCACCTGATACGCCAACCAACCGCATCTGCACCTCCTTGTTCAATCGTGAGCGTCTGGCCTTCCTGCTGCGTTTTGCGCTGGCCTATGTGAACGAAAGCGACGGCTTGCACAAGCATGTGATGCGCTACCCCCAACTCTTTGCCACCAGGGCCATCGAGAAGAAACTCGATGCCGGGGTGAAGAAGGGCATCATCTGGCACACCCAAGGCAGCGGCAAAACTGCACTGGCGTATTACAACACCCGCTTTCTCACGGATTATTTCCAGCGCCAAGGGGTGATTCCGAAGTTCTACTTCATCGTCGACCGGCTTGATCTGGCCACGCAGGCACAGCGTGAATTTTCCTGTCGCGGGCTGGTGGTGCATACCATCGACAGCCGCGAAGCATTTGCCCGCGACATCAAAACCACGCAGGTGCTGCACAACCACAGCGGCAAGCCTGAAATCACCGTGGTCAATATCCAGAAATTTCAGGACGACCCGGACGTGGTGCGCGCCGAGGATTACGACTTCAGCATCCAGCGCGTCTATTTTCTTGATGAGGTGCACCGCAGCTACAACCCGCAGGGCAGCTTTCTGGCCAACCTCAGCCAGTCCGACCGCAACGCCATCAAGATCGGCCTCACCGGCACGCCGCTCTTGGGCGACGACTACAACTCGCGCGCCCTGTTTGGCGACTACATCCACAAGTATTACTACAACGCCTCGATTGCCGATGGCTACACCCTGCGCCTGATCCGCGAAGAGATCGCCACCAACTACAAAATCTCACTTCAAGAAGCGCTTGCCGCCATCCAGCTGCAGCAAGGCGATATCGACCGGAAATTGATCTACTCGCACCCGAAATTTGTCGAGCCCATGCTCGATTACATCGTGCGTGACTTCGAGAAAAGCCGCAGCGCCCTGGGCGACGCCACCATCGGCGGCATGGTGATCTGCGACAGCGCCGATCAAGCCAAACAGATGTTCGAGATTTTCAATACGGTCTATGCCGGCAAGCCTTCACCTGCATACGCCGCGCATGACTCCGCGCAAGCCATGATCGCCGCCGCGCAGCCTGACAGCTACGCCGCCCGCACCCTGCTGGAAAACCGCGTCAAAAACGCCGCGCTGATCCTGCACGACATCGGCAGCAAGGACGAGCGCAAGCAATGGGTGGAAGACTTCAAGGCCGGCAAGATCGACCTCCTGTTCGTCTACAACATGCTGCTCACCGGCTTTGATGCCAAGCGCCTGAAAAAGCTCTACTTGGGCCGCGTCATCAAGGCGCACAACCTCTTGCAGGCACTCACCCGCGTCAACCGCACCTACAAGGATTTCCGCTACGGCTACGTGGTCGACTTTGCCGACATCCGCAAGGAATTCGACAAAACCAACAAAGACTACTTTGACGAACTGCAATCCGAGTTGGGCGACGAGATTGAGCACTATTCCAACTTGTTCAAGTCCGCCGAAGAGATCACGCATGAAATCGAAGCCATCAAGGACATCCTCTTCAGCTTCAATATCGAAAACGCTGAAGAGTTCTCAAAACAGCTCAGCCAGATTCAGGATCGCGCCACCGTGCTGGCGCTCAAAAAAGCACTGACCGATGCGCGCAACCTCTACAACCTGATCCGTCTGCAGGGCGATTACGCGCAGTTGCAACAGCTTGATTTTCACAAGCTGGGCCAGCTCTACCGCGAAACGTGCAACCACCTCGACCTGCTTAACCTGAAAGAAACCATCGAATCGGCCACCGACACCAGCAACCTGCTCAATGTCGCGCTGGAAGAGGTGATCTTCAAATTCGCCAAGATCAGGGAAGAGGAACTGGTATTGGCCGACCAGCTGAAAAACACCCTGCGTCAGACGCGCGAAGCGCTGGCGGACAACTTTGACCAGCAAGACCCGAAGTTCGTCACCCTGCGCGAAGAGCTGGAACGGCTGTTCAAGAAAAAGAAGCTCAGCGAAGTCAGCCAGGAAGAGATGACCGCCAACATCGGCGCGCTAAAGGCCATTCACGACAAGGTCAAAGAGCTGAACCGCCAGAACAACCAGCTGCGCGCCACATACCAGGGCGATGCCAAATACACGCGCATTCACAAGCGCCTGCATGAGCACGGCGCAGTTATACCTGGCGGCACGCAAACCGAGCGCCACCTGTTTGAAGCCCTCAACGGCGTCAAACAGCAAGCCGACGAACAAGTGCTGCAAAACACCCAACTGCTGAATAACGAAAGCTATTTCGAACGCATGATGCAGCCCATCGTGATCGGCGAGTTCGTCACCCGTCAGCACATCAATCTCACCCCGGACGCCAGCCGCAGCATCAACCATCTGGTGGTGGCCGAATACATGAATGAATTTTCCGCTGGCGCCCGCATGGGCGGCAGCGGTAACACGGGAGCACACTCTTGGTAACGCAACATTTTGAACAACGCACCCGTGAGCTGATCGACAGCCTCAAGGCCATTTGTGCCGCTTACGGTCTGGGCAATGATGGCAACGAATTCAAGATCATCACCCAGGTCTTTCTCTACAAGTTTCTCAACGACAAGTTCGCCTTCGAGGCCAAGAAAATCCGGCCCGATCTGGCCAAAGCCGAAAGCTGGGAAGCCGCCATCGCGGCCATGAGTGCCGATGACCTGGAAATGCTGCAAATGCAGATGGGGCCGGATACCGCCCGCCTGAAGCCTGAGCATTTCATCGCCCACCTGTTTGGCCGCCAGAACGCGCCGGAATTCGCCAAGTTATTCGACGGCACCCTGCGCGACATCGCGATCAGCAACAACGACATCTTCG
>JBAYVG010000023.1:0-41767 GCA_041674785.1 Rhodocyclaceae bacterium | reverse complement strand
GCGGGGGAGTATCGGCTGATTTCAGCGAACAAGGTTACTGGGGGCTGTCAGCTTCAAAGCTCTAAAGCAAAATGGCTCGGAAAAACCCGCGCCATTTTTTGGTAGGAATCCGATGAAAAGTACGTTTTTCTACAGCTTCAACGTCTGACATAACCGGCGCTGCGCGGCTTCATCGCGCAGCATCCGTGTTGATGGATGGGTTAGGCCGAGGGACATTTTCACCAGCGCGAATTCGACTTTCTACACTGTCTAGCTCAGCTTCCTTGGATTTGTACCAGGTGGCCACCTGTCTCGCGTTCAGATAGACAGCGAAACCACTAATAAAAAAGGAAGTGATGACAATGCCAATGTAGATAGCTAGCGGAGACGCCGGGTGCAGAAACCAAACGACCATTCCGAACCCAACTGAGAAAACAGCACCACCCATCAACCACTCCAAAGGAGCGCGGGCTTTCAAATACGCATGCGCATCAGAAAACTTCCTCCTATCAGATGCCACATCATCCAAAGAAACTTGCTCGGCGCTACTGGTCGTCATAACGGCCTAACGTGAAGTAGACGGCGAAAACGCCGTATACGCTGGAGCCGCGCCGTATACGCTGGCGCACGAGGCGTGGGTAATGTTCTGATTGGTAATGTGTTTCTTCATTTTTCTTCCAGATCGGCCAGCGTATACGGCGGTTAAACACGGCGTTTTACCGCTGTGTGCGTCAAAAGTGACCTATCCGCCGGAAGCGCGCCTTACAGAAACCAGTGGTTTGAAACGTAACAGTGATCGTCCGTCTCTGGCCGATAGTACCCGTTTGGCATGTCTGCAGCAAAGAGGCATTGCCCGCCCTCGCCAACTTCTTCAGATCATCGCCCCGTTGATCGAGATCACCTGCCCTGAGATATAGCCGGCCTTTTCCGATGCGAGGAATGCAACAAGGTCGGCGACTTCCTGTGCCGTTCCGGCGCGTTGCATCGGCACCAGCTTCCTGATGCTGTCGGCGTCGAAGCTGCCTTCGATCATGTCGGTGGCAATGATGCCGGGGGCGACGGCGTTGACGGTGATGCCGCGGCTGGCGAGTTCGAGGGCCAGCGATTTGGTGGCGGCGTGCAGCGCACCCTTGGCGGCGGAGTAGTTCACTTGCCCGCGGTTGCCGGTGAGGGCAGCGACTGAGGAGATGTTGATGATGCGGCCCCAGCGGCTGCGGATCATCGGCATTGAAAGCGGATGGGTGACGTTATAGAAACCGTTCAGCGAGACGTCGATGACCGAGTCCCACTGCTCGCCAGACATGCCGGGAAAAATGGCGTCGGCGTGGATGCCGGCGTTGTTCACCAGGATCTGGATCGGCCCGTTTGCCAGGGCTGCCGTCAGTGCCGCCTCGGTGGCGCTGCGGTCGGTGACGTCGAAGGTCAGCGCGCTGGCTTGGCCGCCGGCAGCGCGAATTTCCGAGGCGAGGGCCTCGGCCTTGTCGATCTGTCGATTGGCATGCACCAGCACTTCGTGGCCGGCGTCGGCCAGTGCGCGGCAGATGGCGGCGCCGATGCCGCCGCTGCCGCCGGTAACGAGAGCACGCTTCATGATTTCTCCGAGTCGAGGATGACGGCGGCGCGGCCGCGCAGCAGGTCGCGGCCGTCGGCGCGCACCGTGAATTGGTAGAGCACGTTGTTGTCGTCGCCGGAAAGGCGCTCGGCAAAAAGTTCGAGATCTTCGGTGATGTCGTCAAGCCGGCTGACGAAAAGTTCGACGCTGCGTACGCTGGCCAGGTAACCCTGGCGAGGTCGCGTGCCATTGCCGGCGATCAGCGCGCCGTGCACGGCCATGGCCTGCGCAGCGTATTCGATGCCGCAGGCCACACCGAGCCGGCCTTCGGCGCGCAGCGGGTTATCCAGTGCGCGATGGCTGACGGCACGGCAGCGGATCGTTTCAGGTGACCAGTCGAGCACGGCATCAAGCAGACACATACTGCCTTGATGCGGAATCCGGGCAGCGATGGCGGCGCGGTCTAGCATGGCTGGACGGTGATGCCCAGTTGCATCGGTGGCAGGTAGTCGAGACAGACGCTGCCGGTCTCGCCGCGCGCCAGGCGTGCCAGCAGCGGCAGTGCGCGCAGTGCCGGAATGCCGTTGCGCAGCGCTTCGAGCGCCGGGTCGGTGAGCGTGTCGGCGGTGCTGCTAGTCGCGGTGACGGAAATGCAGGCCAGCGAACGTTCGCTGCGCGCCGGCGCCAGCAACAGTGCGACGCCAGCCACGTCGGGTAGCGGCCGCTTGGCATGTAGCGGTTGTGGGTATTCGCTGTCGTAGGCAATCAGAAGGGTCGGCTGCCCGTCGACCACCACTTGGCCCAAGGCGTCGATCAGGCCGGCGCCGAAACCGGCGTCGTAGGCGCAGATCACCTGGCACGGCGCCATCGCCCGGGTGGCGATACCCCAGTAGCCGGCGGCGGCGTTGTGCACCGAGTTGTGGAAACGCGTCGGTGAAATCTGCCGGTCGTCGCTGGCCAGCTGTTCGCACAACGCATGGCAGTTATGGCCGTCGGCGCCGGAGGCGGCGAACACGGTGGCCAGCGTCGCGACATCAGCGCCGGCATGCGCGGCGGCTTCGAGGCCGACAGCGAGGGCGACCTTGATCAGGCGGCTGGCGCGCCGGCGCTCGGCCGGCGGCAGCAATGCCGGTATCGGCAGCACCGACGGTGCCGGCAGTAGCGGCTGCTCGCCGCGCAGCACGGTGCGCGCACTCGGCCAATCCGGCAGGCCGGGGGCGATGAAGCCGATGCCTTCTATCCAGGCGGTGAGTGGGGTGTTTGTCGAGACGCTCATGGGGCAACCCCGAAGATCAGGCTGCAGTTGCTGCCGCCAAAACCAAAGGAATTCGAGAGCGCGCGGCGCGGGGTTCCGGGGCTGGTGCGCAGGCGGTAGTCGATGGTAATCGCCGGGTCGAGCAATTCGGTGCCGGGGCTGCCGGGCAGAAAACCGTCGGTCAGGGCCTGCGCGCAGATCACTGCTTCCACCGCGCCAGCCGCGCCCAGCGTATGCCCGGTGGCGCCCTTGGTCGAACTGCAGGGCACGCGGTCGCCGAACAGTGCCGCAACAGCCTTGCCCTCGGCAGCATCGTTGGCTGGCGTCGCGGTGCCGTGCAGGTTGATGTAGCCGATATCGTCTGCAGCAAGCCCGGCCGAGCGCAGCGCTGCGTCCATCGCCATGCGTGCGCCGAGGCCTTCCGGGTGGGGGGCCGACATGTGGTAGGCATCGCTCGATTCGCCGGTGCCGAGGAGCAGCACCGCTCCCGCAGTTGCTGCGTCGGCCCGCTCGAGCAGTGCGAAGGCTGCGCCTTCGCCGATCGAGATGCCGTTGCGCGCCGCGTCGTAGGGGCGGCACGGGCGGTTCGACGTGAGCTCGAGCGAGGCGAAGCCGTAGAGCGTGGTCAGGCACAGCGTGTCGACACCGCCGACGATGGCTGCGTCGATAGTGCCGAGTGCGAGCTGGCGGGCCGCTGCGGCAAAGACCTTGGCGCTCGACGAGCAGGCGGTCGAGACTGCCATGGCCATGCCCTCGAGGGCGAAGTAGTCGCGGGTGAATTCGGCCAGCGAAAAGGAGTTGTGCGTGCAACGGTAGTTGAAATCGTCGGGTAGCGCGCCGGTGATCGGGTCGCGCCGGCGGTAGGCCAGCTCGGTCTGCAGGATGCCCGAGGTGCTGGTGCCGACGAAGATACCGACGCGCTGGCGGCCATGGCGGTTAATCGCTGCACGCACGGCCTGGTCGAAACCGTCGGTCTGCAGGCCGAGCAGGGCGAGGCGATTGTTGCGGCAGTCGTAGTGCTGCAATGCGGCCGGCAGGATCTGCTCATCGACGCCGGCAACTTCGCCGATCCAGGTGTCGAGCTGGACTGTCTCGAAGGCACAGGGTGCGAGGCCGCTGCGCCCGGCCAGCAGCGCTGCGCGCGTGGCGTCGAGGCCACGGCCTAGGCAGGTGCTGGCGGTGTAGGCGGAAAGCAGCAGCGGGGTCACGTCGGGCTCTCTGGTCGGGGTAGTGGATGAATGCGGCGATTTTAATAGAGGAAGGGAATGAAGCGGCGCGTCCGCTGCATGTAGTCGGAGTAGGGCTCGCCGAAGTAGGCGAGGCATTCCTTCTCTTCTGCCTGTGCCGTGCGCTGCAGCAGGATACTGGCGGTGGTCGCAAGGGCAAAACCAGGCAGCGACACGGCGCGGAAGAACATGCCCCAGTCGAGTGCCAGCAGCGAGGCGTACATCGGGTGGCGGATCAGGCCGTAGATGCCGCCGGTGATCAGCGCGGTCGTACGCTCCCAACTGTAGAGCGCACCGTCCTGCCTTTCGTTTCCGGCGTGCCCGCGCCGCAGCAGCGCGCTGTAGCCGAGCACCAGAAACAGGATGCTGACGATCAGCAGCGTCTGCGAAATGATCTGCCCACCTGCGTAGTCGCGGTGCAGAACAACCAGCGCGAGGATCGCCTCCCAGGCAAAGAAACGGTAGAAGCCATGGCTTCCGGGGTGGCGCAGCGGCTTCCAGGAAAACCAGATCAGCAGCGCGGTGCCGAAAAGAAAAAGTGGCAGATCGGAAATCGGGAGGTTCATCGCGGCACCTTGCAGACGAGCATCACATTGGCGAAAGGCTTGCCTTCGTTCATCGGCAGCGTGGTCACGGTGAAACCATGCTCGCGCAGCAGTGCCATCCATTCCGTAACCGGACGGCAGTAAAGCTTCGGCAGGCGGTGGCCGCGTACGAAGGTGACGGCGTGATCGACCCAGTTGCACAGGTGGTAGGGCAGGCCGGCATCGGCGTCGCCGACGCGCGTCAGGAACAGGCCGCCGGGTGGCAGGGCGGCGCGGATGCGGGCGATCACGTCGCGCTGCAGTTCATGATCGAAGTAGTGCAGCGCGTCGAGAATGGTGACCACGTCGGCCTTGCCGAAATCGGCCGCACACATGTCGCCCTGACGAATGTCGACCAGCGGATGATCGGCGCCGAAGCTCTGCCGGGCACGGTCGACATCCTTCTGCATCAGCTCGATGCCGCGTAGCGATAGCGGCTTCGGTGGTGGCGGCCAGTCGGCCGGCCATTGCCCCCGCCCCTGTTCCCGCCTCTGCCCATTTTCGTAGAGGTCGCGTGCGGCGAGCAGCCACGAGAACAGGCTGCCCTGGCCGCAGCCGAGATCGAGGAAATGGCCTTCAGCGGGGAAGATGCCCTGACGCAGCAGCTCGCGGAAAATGCAGTCGGAGGAGAGCTTGCCGCGCGCGTAGTGGTAGGCGAAATGGCCGCCGCTGCGGAAGGGGCGGCTGGCAGCGTCGAGCAGGGTCGGGAGAAAGGTGGAGTTGGTCATGGGCAGGCGTCGGCAAGCGTGACGGGGTTCAGTTGCTGTTCTTCAACGATCTGCAACAACCGCGGCAGAACGGCAAGAATGGTTGGCTGCCCGGTGGCCGTGTGCGCCGAATGGCCATCGTGCAGCAGCAGAATATCGCCACCGGCGAGCCCTCTGGTCAGACGTGCGAGAACAATCTCCGGGTTGCCCTCGCGCGTGTCGAACGGCCGCCGTGTCCAGCTGGCCAGACGCAGGTCGAGCGCGGCCAGCACCGGGTCGAGGAAGGGGTTGCGCAAACCGGCGGTGGGGCGGAAGAAGCGTGGGGCGTCGCCGGTGATGTCAGCCAGCGTTTGCTGTGCCCGGTCAATATCCGCCTGCATGCCGCGCGGGCCGAAGCACGAGAAAGCCTTTGAATGTGCGTCGCTGTGGTTCTCGACGCGATGCCCGCGGGCAACGATTTCACGGCACAGCGCGGGATTTTCACGGGCACGCTGGCCGATGCAGAAGAAGCTGGCCTTGACGCCGGCGGCGTCGAGCAGATCGAGAACCCGTGGCGTTACTTCCGGGTCAGGGCCGTCGTCGATGGTCAGCGCCATTTCGCCGCGCGCCGCTGCTGTTGCCGGCAGCCGGGTCAGGTTGGGCCCGAGCAGGGTCGAGCGCGGCAGCAGGCCGGCGATGGTCAGCACGCCATGGTTGGCGGCGAGTGCGCCCAGCGCCCACGGCCACAGTGCCGGCGCAGCCAGCGTGCCGAGCGCAGCGGCGCCATGCAGCGCGAAGCTGGCTTTCAGTGTCGGCGAAGGAATCCAGGGGCGGGGCATGGCATCAGTTGAAGTGGCCGAGGTCGAGGAAATATTCCCACAGCTGCTGCCAGGCTGGCCAGTCATGATCGCCGGGGACCGCTCGGCGAGCGGCCGGCGGAAAGCACTCGGCGATGCGCTGCATGCCCTCGGCGAAACGGTCTTCTGTGCCGTAGCCGACGAAGACGGGTAGTGCAGGCGGCGGCGCCTTGAGCCAGCGCCAGGCGCGGAATTCCGGGTCGCTCAGTTGCTCGGCCGACACCTCCCAGCGATCGAGCCCGCCAGCCCGGGCGATGGCATTGCCGGTCAGCCGGCTGCCGGGGTAAGGGGCCAGCAGGCAGAGGCCGTCGACCGTCGCCGGCTGGTCGGCGGCCTGGCACAGGGCGAGCAGGCCGCCAAGCGAGATGCCGCCGAGCCAGACGCGACGATAGTTGGCGCGGGCCGGGGCGAGGATTTGGTGCTGCAGCTGCGGCAGCGCATCGCCGGCGGTGATCGTGGCGACATCAAGCGCGACGATGCAGAGATCCAGCGACAGCTGGCGTGTGGTGACGGCAGAGAAGAAGCCGGCCTGCACGAAATCTTCCGGCTGCATGTAGGCGCCGGGGAGCAGCACGAGCAGGTCTTCGCCACCGCCTTTGAGATCGATACGGGCGAGCGCTGCGCTCATTCCTGTTCGTCCTGGCGTACGAATATGGCGGTCAGCAACAAGGCCAGCACGGTGCCGGGGCCGACTGTGGCGCCGATGGCGTTGAGTACCGGTACCGACGACAACCCGAGGGTGCCGAAGCCGATGACGCTGGTCAGGCTGGCGACGGCCATGGCAGTCAGTGTCTGGCTGTCTGGCAAGCCCGCCCGGCTGTGGAAGAAGAGGGCGTAGTTGGAGCCGACGGCGACGATGAAGAGCATGCCGATCAGGTGCACGAGGTGCAGCGACTGGCCAGCCAGATGCAGCCCGGCGATGACGAAGACGACCGCCAGCACCAGCGGCAGCAGCACGGCGGCCAGACGGCGCGGCGAGCGCAGTGTGACGGCAAGCAGCAGGGTGATGGCGGCAAAGCCGGCAGCCGAAAGACGGACGGCCTCCCCGAGGTAATCGCCATAGAGCGTGTCGAACTCGTCTTTCATGTCGATGAAAAGCGCATCACTGTCAGCCAGCGCCGCGCGCACGCTGGCGACCGGTATGGCGAGCTGCGACTCGGCCGGCGTTGCCGTCGGTGACGGGGAAAGTGACTGTGCCGGGCGTAGCGGCAGCAGCACGCTCCAATCCTTCTCGCGTTGCAGCAGCAAGGCATCGACCGCCAGCGCCAGGCCGCTGCCATCGAGGCTGCTGCGGGTCAGATCCGGCGCCTGGCGTGCTGCTTCGATTTCAGCCAGGAAGGGTTCCAGGCGGGTGGCGTTGAGCGGCAGTTCGGCCAGCGCCGTGCGCAAGCGCGGCCGCAGCTCGTCCGCAGTCGGCAGGCTGGCGCGGCGGGCGGCCTGCATCTTCTGGCTGGGCAGGAAACGGGCCGGGCTGTCGTAGCCGCCGATGATGCCGTCGGCGATCAGGCGGTCGAGCACTGCTCCGGTCCGTTCGGCGGCTTGCAGCGCTGCCTCGCGACTCTTGCCGGTGACGATGACCAGATAGCGCGAATCCGGTGCGCTGAGGTCGGCTCGCAGGGCGCCGTCGATCCTGGCGTCCTCGGCACTGACGGTAGATAGCACCGAGAGGTTGTTGTGCCAGAGATCGTTGCGCTGCGCGCCGAGATAGGTGATGGCGAGAACTGCCAGCGCCAGCGTTGGCCAGCGCAGGCGTTGCAGCCCGCCGATGGCGCCACGCAGGGCGCGGCCGGCGTGGCTCAGGTCGCGCGCATTGGTGGTGCCGGCCAGATGCGGCAGCACGAAACGCGTGACCAGCGCTGCGGTCAGGACACCGGTGAGCGCGAAAAGTCCGAGCTGGGCGAGGCCGGGAAAACCGGAAAAAAGCAGCGCACCGAAGCCGGCGACCGAGGTCAGCACGCCGAGGCGAATGGTCGGCCAGAAGCGCTGCCGCCAGGTGGCGACACCGACCTGCCCGGACTGGACGAAATAGTAGATCGAGTAATCGACCGCTTCGCCGATGAGCGCTGCACCGAAGCCGACAGTGACGCCGAAGACGGTGCCGTGCACCAGGCTGACGGTGACGATGCCGGCCAGCGCACCGCTGACGACGGGCAGCAGACCAAGGGCGACAAGACGCGGCGAACGGTAGACGAAGAAGAGGACGGCGATGATGGCCAGCGTGGCGATCAGCGACAGACGGGAAACATCGTGCTTGACCAGTGCGCGGGCGTCGACGGCGAAGCGGCCGGGGCCGGAAAGTTGCAGCGTCAGCGCCGGCGTGCCAGGGGTCTTCTGGATGGCGGCAAAGGCGGTGCCAATGGCGGCGATGGCCGCTTCCTGGCCGTCGGTGTCGGAGCCCAGTGCCCGCGTCTGCACCAGCAGCATGGCCCGCTCGCCGTCCCGCGAGGCCCAGACACCGGCGTTGCTGTTGGGCTGGCTGCCGGCGTTCAGGCGGCTGAGCAGTTCGACGAGTTCGCCGGTCGGGTCGCGGGTCAGGAAGGGCTTGACCAGCATGCCGGCGGGCGAGGCCAGGAGATCAATGCTGTCACCGATTGCGCGGCGCAGGCCGTCGACACTGAAACGATCGGCGCTGACTGCCGGACTGAGCAGGTAGCGATGGCGAAAGAGCAGGTCACGCTCGGTGGTGAAACTGCTGGACTCGCCGTTCTGTACCGAGACGAATGCCGGCAGCGGGGCCAGGCGGGCGCGCAGGTCGCGTGAAGCGGCGGCACGCTGGCCGGCATCGCCGCCTTCGATGGCCAGCATGAGCAGGCGCGAGACGGCGCCCTCCTTCAACTGGTCGATCAATACCTGCTGCGCGGCGCTCGGCTTGGCCGGCAGAAAGAAGGAGACGTCGGCAACGAATCGGCTGTTCCAGACGATGGTCGCGCCGGCCAGCATGGCCAGCAGCCAGAGCGTCAGGGCGAGAACGGCTGGGCGCTTCATTTCTTCTCGGCGACGGGGGTGATGGCGAGCACCGAGCGGTCGCCGTCGGCCTGCAGATATTCGATGCTGAAGATCTGGTTGCGGCTGCCGCTGACGGTGATGCGCTGGACCAGTGCGGCGATTTTCTGATCGCTCGGCAGCAGGGTCAGTTCCCACTTGTCGGTGGTGCCCACCAGGTGCAGCAGGTAGTTCTTCTCCAGCGCGGCACGGTTACCGGAGAGCGTGCCACGGATGCTGTCGACGAAGGCCAGCGCTTCCGGCTGGGTGGCCAGGTTGATCGTCAGCTTCTGCTTGTCGCGCTCGATGCTCAGCGTGTCCTTGTCGAGGATCAGCAGTTCCGGCTTCGGTGTCAGCGTGCGTTTTTCGAGCCGGTCCGGGGCGACGTAGATCATCTCGCCGGTGGCGGTGACCGGCTTGTCGAGCAGGGCGATGTATTTCTTTTCGACGAATTTTGCACGCCCCCCCTTGTGCTGCGCCAGATCGTTCATCAGCTGGATCACGTCGAAGGCGGCGAAGGCCGGCAGTGCGAAGCTCGCAGCAAGCAGGGCGATGCCGAAGTGGAGGGTGTGGCGCTTGATCATCCTTAAAACCTCAGTTCAAACCACGGCGATGCGGCGGACTCGGCGGACACGGCGGACACGGCGAAAATCCTTGGTTTGCTGGTTTGCCGCACGCCACCCATTGGGTGATACATCAAACTAATGCAAGCCGTTGTATTTTCGCTGTGCTCGCCGTGTCCGCCGTGGTTAATAGCTTTTTCTAGAATCATTGCTTCTGCCAGAAATCGAAAAAGTTGAACCAGTTGTATGGTGCCTGCCGGCAATGGTGCGCCAGTCGCGCCGCATAGGTGGTGATGGCCGTGTGAATGGCGGCGTCGCGATCTTCGCGGCGCGTCTGCGAAAAATCGGCCAGCGTTTCAAAGTGGATGCGGTAGCGGTTGTCGCCGAGGTAGAGGCCGGTCATGAAGAATACCGGCCGCCGCAGCATGGCCGCCATGCGCCAGGGGCCCAGCGGAAATGCTGCCGGCTGGCCGAGGAAATCGCAGGGGATGGTGGTGTCGCCGCCCAAGCTGCGGTCGCCGAGCATGCCGACGAGGTAACCCTGTTCCAGACGGTCGCGGGCCAGCAGCATCGAGTCGAATTGGCCGAGCGGGATGATGTCGGCGCTTGCTGCCGGGTTGATCGCATGCAGCGTGGCGTTGATCTTGCGGGCGTTCTCCGCATACATCAGCATCGCCAGCTTGAGCTGGGCAGGGCCGCGCGCGACGGCGCGCAATACCTCGAAGCTGCCGAGGTGGGCGCCGATCAGCAATGCGCCCGGCTGCTGCGCCAGTGCATCCTGTACCGCCTCGGCACCGACGACTTCGATATCGAATTGGTCGAAGCGGTCGTTGAGCAGGTAGACGCGATCGTGGATGGTGCTGGCGAAACTGAAGACGTGGCGGTAGATGTCGGCGAGCCCCGCTGGCCGGCCGAGCGCGCGGCTCAGGTAGGCGCGGCTGGCGCCGCGCGCACGCGGGGCGAAGAGTGTGAAGTAGGCGGCAATGCCGTGCAGCACCAGGCGGCTGATGCTGCGGCCAAAGGTCAGCGAGATCCAGACCATCAACGCCAGGATGGCCGGCGAACTGCGTTCGCGCTGGTGCCGCCAGTCGTCAGCGGATTCGGCTGACGGGGGCGGGGGCTGGGTGGCAGGTGATTTCGAGGGCGGGTTCATGCGCAGGGGGTCAGGCTGCCGCTGGCGATATCGCGCTTGTCCGCACGCACGGCAAAGGCGATGGCGCCACTGGGGCGGCGTTGCAGCGTGAATGTCAGGCGCTCGCCCGGTCCGACCGGGCTGAGGAACTTGGTATTGCCGATCTGCCAGTGCCCACCGGGTGCTCCGTGCAACTGTGCGGCGCAGTGCAGCGCATGGTCGAGGATGAGCACGCCGGGGACGATGGGTTGTCCGGGGAAGTGGCCGGCAAAGGCCGGGTGGTCAGCGGCGACCGTCCAGAAAAATTCGCACTCAGTCATGAGCATGGCGCACGCGTGCGGCATAGAGTGCCTGCAAGGCCGCACGCGGCAGCTTGCCGGTGCTGTTGCGCGGCAGGGCGTCGACCAGCAGGAGCGGGCGCGGCAGGAAGATCGGGTCGATGCGCTGGCGCAGTGCCGCTAGCAATTGCGGGGGCGCCAGCGTCGGCGCAACGACGAAGGCGGTGAGCCGGGGGATGGTGTTGTCTTCGTTGCCGGCGCCATCGCCATCGTCGGGAAGGAAGAAGGCGGCATCGACGACTCCCGGCACGGCATTGATCTGGTGGTTCAGGTAGGCCAGCGAGGTGCGCTTGCCGGCAATGTTGATCAGGTCGGCGTGGCGCCCCTGCAGCAGGAAGCTGCCGTCCGGCAGCCGTTCGATGAGATCGCCAAGTGCGACCTCGTCTTCGACATGGCCGCCGCAGGCGAAGGTCTGCCCGTCTTTTTGCGTCAGGGTGATGTCGGGCAGAAGTTTCCAGGTGGGGCCGTCTACGGTGTGGCGGCTGGCCAGCTGGCCGCTTTCGGTGGAGCCGTAGATTTCCTGAACGCGGGTGGCGCAACGCTGCTCGGCACGTGCGGCAAGGTCGGCGCTGAGCGGTGCGGTGGCGGAGAGCAGCAGGTCGATCGGCGGCAGCTGAATGTCTGCCGCCAGCAGCGCCGACAGGTGGAAAGGTGTCGTTACCAGCAGGCGCGGTGCGGGCAAGGCTGCGAGTGCGGCGGCGATATCCTGCGGGAAGAACGGTTTGCCGGACCAGATCGGGCAGCCGCCGTGCAGGGCGAGCAGGAAGGTCGATTCGAAACCGTAGCTGTGCTGGATGGGTACCGTGCCGACGATGTTGTGCGGGTGCGTATCAAGGCCGAGGACGCTCGCGCCGGCATGGGCGTTCCTGATCAGTTTTCCCCAGGTCTTGCGCTGCGGCTGCGGCAGCCCGGTCGAGCCGGATGTGAACAGGATGGCGACCACCCGCGCGGTGTCGATGCCGGGAATTTCCGTGCACGGGGCGAGGGTCGGCAAATGCGGGAACGGTATGCGCGGCAGCGCGCCGGTGTCGATATCTCCGTCGCACAGGCAGGCAACGCCAGGGTAGTCGGCAGCCAGCTGATGCAGCGTCTCCCGCGTCAGCGATGACGGCTGCAGACTGGTCTTGCCCGCGAGCAGCCCGGCAGCGAAGCCGACGGCAAAACGGTAACGGTCTTCACACAGGTTGAGCAGCCAGTCGCCCGCAGGCAGGCGCTCGGCCAGCCAGTGGGCGGCAGCAAGAAACTCGCCGACCGTTACCGGCCCCGTCGGGCACCAGGCAAAAATATCGCTGGCGCTACGGCTGCGGTCGAGTAGCGGCTGCTGGCTCATGATCGCGGTGCGGCGGGGTCTCGCCGCTGTGAGTGGCGCCGGAAGGTGCTGATGATTTGCCACAGGCCGGGCCGTTCCTCGGGCGGCAGGGCGTGCATGCGCCACAGGTGTTCGGCAGCGAACAGCAGGCCGACCAGAGGCCAGGTGAGCAGGTTGGCGTGCATTGACCAGACTTCTGCCGGGGCGAAGAGGAAGAGGCCGGTGGAGAGCAGTGCATTGCCGAAAAAGAAGGCGGTCCAGAGGATGGTGACCTGGCGTGTGTAACGCACCTTGCGTGCGGAGATGGTGCCGTCGTAGATGCTGCGGGCAATACGCGTGATCAGCGCTTCATCCGGGCCGATCAGGCTGCGGCCGAAAAAGGTGCCGAGCGCGAGGTGGGCGCCGAGGTGTTGCAGGTAGTAGAGCAGCGGGATGTTCTGCCGCACCAGTGGCCACAGCGCGGCTAGCCCCGCCAGCCCGGTCAGGCCAGCGGCGATGCGCAACGGCAGCGAGGGCAGGCGCCAGAGCAGCAGGGCGAGGAACAGGCCGATCGGGGCGATGCCGAGGGCGGCGTGGAGGTCGTTGTTGCCGCCGCCGGCGCTGCCGTGGTGGGCGATGAATGCCCAGGCCCCGATGAAAATGACGACGGCCAGGCCGCGCAGCTTGGCGGTCGTCGTTGGTGTCATTGGGTCCGCTGACTGGCGATGTGCGTGCTCAATGCACGCAAAGAGGCAAAGATGCGCACGTTGTCGGTGTTGTCCGAGCGGAGCTGAAAGCCGTAGCGCTTGGAAACGACAAGGGCAATTTCGAGCACGTCGATCGAGTCGAGGCCGAGTCCTTCGCCATACAGCGGGGCGTCGGCTTCGATGTCGCCGGCGGCGATGTCCAGGTTGAGGGCCTCGACGATCAGCGCGGCAACTTCCGGCATCAGTGCATCGACGGTTTCCGGGGAGGTGGTTGCGGGCATGGTCGGGTTTCCGGGAAATAGCTGGGGTGGATGGGCTGAGGGCGCTGGTCGCGACTCAGGAAACGGCGCGGAAGGCGAGCACTGCGTTGCTGCCGCCAAAGGCAAACGAGTTCGAGAGGGCGGCGCGCAAGCTGAGCTTGTGCCGTCCCTCGATGACGTGATCGACGCCGAGGCAGGCCGGGTCTACCTGCCCGCCGAGGTTGGCGGTGGGCGGTACCGCCTGCTCGCGCAATGCCAGCACGGTGGCAATGGCTTCGATGGCACCGGCGGCGCCGAGCAGGTGGCCGTGCATTGATTTCGTGGCGCTGACCGGCAGGTGTGCTGCGCGTTTGCCGAAGACGGCTTTCAGTGCGGCGACTTCAACCGGATCGCCTTCGGCCGTCGCCGTGCCGTGGGCGTTGATGTGATCGATATCGTCGGCGGTGAGGCCGGCATCGGCAAGCGTTGCGTTGAGCGCGCGGATTTGCCCGGCAGCTTCCGGTCGGACCAGGTGGGTATGGTCGCAACTGGTGCCGTAGCCGACGATTTCGCCGTGGATGCGGGCACCTCGGGCGACGGCATGGTCCCAGTCTTCGAGCACCAGCGCGGCGCCACCTTCGCCGAGGACCAGCCCGCGCCGGTTGCCGGCAAACGGGCGGCAGGCAAAGGGGGATGTCTCGGCGTCGCCAGGGGCCATGACGCGCAGGGCTTCCCAGGCGCGGGCAACGCCGTAGGCCTGCGGTACGTCGGAGCCGCCGGTGACCATGATCGTTGCTTCACCGCTGCGCACGCGGCGGAAGGCTTCGCCGATGGCGATGGCCGACGAGGCGCAGGCGACGGTGTGGCTCATGCTGACACCACCGAGGCCGAGCTGGATCGAAATGTGGGCATTGGCGGCGTTGTTCATGCCGAGGATGACGGCCAGTGGCGACAGGCGTTCGCGCCCCTTCTGCCAGAGTTCGCGGTAGCCTTTTTCGTAGGCCAGCGTGCCACCGAGCGCCGTTCCCCAGGCGACTCCCCAGCCATCACGCGCGCTGCCGTCAGCCGCCGCACGCGGCAGGCCGCAGTCGTCCCAGGCGGCGAAAGCGGCCGCCATGCCGAGTTGTGCGAAACGATCCATCATCGACGCCAGCGGTTTGCCGAGCGTGGCTTCCGGATCGAAGGCGGGGCAGCTGACGAAGGGGATGGAGAGGGGGCGCGGCAGGTCGTCGGTGAGCAGGTGGCGGATGGCTGATTCGCCTGCCATCAGACGGCTGAAGAAATCGGCAAGATCGCCACCGAAAGGACTGACCAGGCCGAGGCCCGTGATCGCTACCCGCCGCTGCATGATTCCGGTCTCAGCCCTTCTGCTGGCTGACCAGCTGATCCATCTGCGCTGTCATTTCGCCGACCGTCTGCGGCGGTTTTAGATCCGGGGAGAGTTTGATGCCGAAGTGGTCTTCGAACTCGAACATCAGCTCGAGCATCATCAGGGAGTCAACCCCGAGGTCGGCCAGCGCTGCCTCCGGAACGATTTTTTCCGCTTCGACGCCGAGGCGATCCTTGAGGAAATCGCGAATGAGGGTAATGGAATCCATAGGGGGCGGATTTTATCGGAAAGCGACTGTTTTCCAAAGATTCTAGCTCCGGGGGTGGCTGCTTTCGGTGCCCGTTTTTCGGTGCCCGGCGCTTCCTGCGACGCTTCCTTGGGTGAGCTTTGTTACCATCGCTTCCTTGCCCCGCTCACGGATGAACCCGGATCGCCGATGAATTTTCCGCCCGCCTTGCCGTGGTACCGCCAGGCCGCAGCCCGAGCCCTTGTTCTGATGCCGCTCAAGGCCTTCGGAACCATGGCTTTCATGGTGTTGTTCTTCTCGGCTTATTTTGCGGTGCTGCGCCATCCGCTGCTGCCGCCGACGGTGATGCCGCTGATTCTGGCGGATACCTGGGTGCCGTTTTCGCCGGCAGCCTTTCCGGTGTATGCCTCGCTGTGGGTCTATGTTTCGCTGCCGCCGGCGCTTTTTTCCAGCTTTCGCCCCCTGGCGTTGTACGGTCTGTGGATTGCCGGTTTGTGCCTGTTCTGCCTGGCCCTCTTCTGGGTTTTTCCGACGACGGTGCCGGTGTTTGTCATCGACTGGGAGGCGCACCCTGAACTGGCGGTGCTCCGGGGGCTTGATCTGGCCGGTAACGCCTGTCCCTCGCTGCACGTGGCAACGGCGGTGTTTTCGGCTTTCTGGCTGGACCGGATCTTTCAGCGGCTTGATACGCCGCTGTTCTGGCGCGGGTTGAGCGCGCTGCATTGCCTGCTCATCCTCTGGTCGACGGTGGCCATCCGCCAGCATGTGGTGCTCGATGTGCTGGCCGGCATGGTCGTTGGCGGCATTTTTGCGGGCTTGTCTTATGCCCACATTCGCCGGGCCGTTGGTGACCAGGGGCTGTGAGGCTGCCGCTGCCGGCCTGAGGCGGCCAGCGCGGCTCGGTCCGCTGTCTGGTACCGGCTTGCTGATTTAGCCGCCGAAAACGACGCGGCCGCCAACCAGGGTCGCTTTTACCTTTCCTTGCATGCCGCAGCCGATGAACGGCGTGTTCTTGCCCTGACTGACCAGCGCGTCGGCGCTGACTTGCCAGAGTGCTTCCGGGTCGAAGATGCAGACATCGGCCGCTGCGCCGATGGCGAGCTGCCCGGCGTCGCTGCCGAGGATGGCCGCCGGGTCACTGGTGATGCGGGCGAGTGCGCGGGCCAGCGGCAATTTTTCGTTTTCTGCCCATTTCAGGGTCAGCGGCAGCAGCAGTTCGAGGCCGGTGGCGCCGGCTTCGGCTTCGCCGAAGGGTAGTTGCTTGCCATCTTCGTCGATTGGCGTGTGGTCCGAGCAGATTGCTGCCAGCCCGTCGGCGGCGGCGGCCGAGAGCGCTTCGCGGTCGCGCTGGGCGCGCAGCGGTGGGCTGAAACGTGCGGCGCTGTCGAAGTAGCCGATATCCATTTCGGTCAGGTGCAGGTGGTGAATGCCGATGTCGCAGGTGATGGCCAGGCCTTCGTTCTGCGCACGACGTACCAGGTCGATGCCGGCCGCACTGGAGAGTCGCGTGAAGTGCACGCGGGCGCCGGTGGCGCGGGCCAGTTCGATGGCCGTGGCAATGGCGACCGATTCGGCGGCAGCAGGAATGCCGGGCAGGCCAAGGCGCGAGGCGACTTCGCCATCGTGGGCGACGCCGTCGCGCGCGAGATAGCTGTCCTGCGCCTGCAGCCGCAGCGTGTAGCCGAAAGTGGTGGCGTACTGCATGGCGCGCAGCAGTACCTGGGTATCGATAATCGGGGCACAGCCCTGCGAGAAGGCGACACAGCCGGCCTTGGCCAGGCTGCCAAGTTCAGCCAGCGCTTCGCCCTTGAGACCGACGGTCAGTGCGCCCAGCGGCAGCACGCGGGCGAGGCCGGCATCGGCAACCCGGCGGACAAGGCGTTCGACCAGGCCCGGTTCGTCGAGCGGCGGGCGGGTGTCCGGTGGGCAGGCGAGCGAGGTGACGCCGCCAGCGACTGCGGCGGCCAGTTCGTCCTCCAGACTCGGCAGGCGGGCGGCGAGATCGACGAGGCCGGGGCAGACAACGAGGCCACCGGCTTCGATGACGCGGGCGTCGGCAAAACCGTCCGGCGCCTGGCCGATGGCGACAACGCGGCCGTCGGCAAGATGCAGGTCAAGTTTCTGATCGATGCCATCAAGGCCACGTTTCGGATCGATCAGACGACCGTTCTTGATGGAAATTTTCTGGATCGTCATGTTCAGTTCCCCGCCACGATGCTCATGACCGCCATGCGGACGGCGATACCGAAGGTGACCTGCGGCAGGATGACCGCCTGGCTGCCATCGGCAACTTCGGAATCAATTTCGACGCCACGGTTCATCGGCCCCGGATGCATGACGATGGCGTCCGGTTTGGCCAGTGCCAGCTTCTCCGGGGTCAGCCCGTAGTGGCGGAAGTACTCGCGTGCCGATGGCAGTAGCGCGCCGTTCATGCGCTCGTTCTGCAGGCGCAGCATGATCACCACGTCGCAGCCCTTGAGCCCTTCTTCCATGTCGTGGAAGACGCGTACGCCCATCTTTTCCATCTGCGTCGGCAAGAGCGTCTGCGGCCCGATGGCGCGTACTTCGCCGGCACCGAGGGTGTTCAACGCATGGATGTCGGAGCGGGCGACGCGCGAGTGCAGGATGTCGCCGACGATGGCCACGGTCAGGTTGTGGAATTCCTTCTTGTAGTGGCGGATGGTGTACATGTCGAGCAGACCCTGTGTCGGGTGTGCATGGCGCCCGTCGCCGGCGTTGACGACGTGGATGTCGTGGCGGCCGACGCGTGCCAAGTGCTCGGCGATCAGGTAGGGCGCGCCCGAGGTGGCGTGGCGCACGATGAACATGTCGGCGTGCATGGCGCGCAGGTTGTCGATGGTGTCGAGCAGAGTCTCGCCCTTGGCCGTCGAGGAGCGGGTGATGTCGAGGTTGATGACATCGGCGGAGAGGCGTTTGGCGGCGATCTCGAAGGTGGTGCGGGTGCGGGTCGAGTTTTCGAAGAAGAGGTTGAAGACGCTTTTGCCGCGCAAGAGCGGCACCTTCTTCACGTCGCGCTCGGAGACTTCCATGAATGAGGCGGCCGTGTCGAGAATATGCGTCAGCACTTCTCGTGGCAGGCCTTCGGTGGAGAGCAGATGGGTCAGCTCGCCGTTGGCGTTGAGCTGCGGATTGTTCTGGCCGCGCGCTGCCGGGTTACTCATGGTCAAGCCTCCACGAAAGGCGACCCGCATCGTCGCGTGCCAGCACCAGTGTTTCGCCGGCGGCGAGGGTGACGTCCCAGGTGTTGTACTGCGCAGCTACGGGCAGTTCGCGGCCGCCGCGATCTGCGAGCACGGCGAGTTCTATCCTGGCCGGGCGACCGTAGTCGAAAATCTCGTTCAAGGCGGCGCGGGTGGTCCGGCCGGTATAGAGGACGTCGTCGACGAGGACGATATGCCGGCCCTCGACGTCGAAGGGAATCGAGGTTGGCTTGACCTGCGGATGCAGACCTTTTTCGGCAAAGTCATCGCGGTAGAAGGAGACGTCGATGAGCCCGGTTTCTTCCTTGAGGCCGAGCAGTTGGCGTAGACGTTCGGCGATCCAGGCGCCGCCGCTATAGATGCCGATCAGCGTCGTATCCGGGCCGACGCAGGGTCGGAGCTGTTCCGCCAGTTGCGCGCACTGCGCTTCGGCGTCAGGAAGTGATTTGAGGGTCATGGTGGTCGGTGCTCTCGGGCGAGGCGTTGCGTTGTTCGTTACGGGTCTCGAAATAGGTTTGCAGAATCAGCTGGGCGGCCATGGCATCGACATGGACCTTGGCGCTTCTTGCATCGTGGCCGGATTCGCGCAGGCGCTCCTCGGCTGCGTACGAACTCAGGCGCTCGTCGGCAAAGCTTACCGGAAGCGCAAAGCGGCCATGCAACTGATTGGCAAAGCGCGTGCAGCGTGCGGTCATGCCGTGCGCTTCCCCGGCCAGCGAGGTTGGCAGGCCGACGACCAGCCGCACGGGTTGCCATTCAGCGATCAGGGCGCCGATGGCTGCGAAGCGCTCGTCGTTGGCGTGGGCGCGAATGACGGTCAGTGGGTGGGCCTGCTGCAGCAGGGTTTCGCCAACGGCGACACCGATGCGCTTTTCGCCGAAGTCGAAGGCCAATATCGTGCCCTCGGCCTCAGGCATGCCCGGCGTTCTCGGCCAGGTTGGCAAAATTGACGCCAAGGGCGTCCATGGCGGCCGCCAGCCGCGATTCGAACGGCAGGTCGAAGAGGATGTCTGGCTGGGCGCGAACCGTCAGCCAGGCGTTCTGCCCGAGCTCTTCTTCCAGCTGGCCGGCAGACCAGCCCGAGTAGCCGAGGGTGACGAGAATCTCGCGTGGATCGCCTTCGCGGCCGACAGATTGCAGGATGTCGCGGGAACTGGTCAGGCCGATGTCGGCGTTGACCGTCAGTGTCGATTGCCAGCCACCAAGCGGTCGGTGCAGGACAAAGCCGCGGTCGGTCTGGACCGGGCCGCCGAAGTAAACCGGCAGCCGTTCGAAGTTGGCGGTTTCCAGCGGAACTTCGATCTTCTCGAAAAGTGCCGCCAGCGTCATGTCGATCGGGCGGTTTACAATCACGCCCAACGCCCCTTGTTCGTTATGCTCGCAGATATAGATCAGCGTGCCGGAAAAATAGGGATCGGTCATCGCCGGCATGGCGATGAGGAAATGGTCGGTCAGGTTGCAGGATTGTGTGGCGGACGTCATGCCGGCATTTTAATCCCCGCCGGAACCTGAGACAAACGCGGCAGTCGCCAATGCAGAATCAGGATCGGAATTTCATGCCCCTTGCTTGCCAACCCCCCCGTATTTCCCTCGTCTGGTTCCGCCGTGACTTGCGCGACGTCGACAATGCGGCGCTGGCTGCCGCGCTGTCTGATGCGGGCTCGGTCTATTGCGCCTTCGTTTTTGACACGACCATTCTTGATGCCTTGCCCAGCCGCAGCGATCGTCGCGTGGCCTTCATCCATGCTTCGCTGCTTGAACTGGATGCGTCCCTGCGCGCGCGAGGCGGCGGCTTGCTGGTCTGCCATGGTGATGCACGGGTCGAAATTCCCCGATTGGCTGCACGTCTGAATGCCAGCCACGTCTATGCCAATCGCGACTATGAGCCCCAGGCCAAGGCGCGTGACGCTGCCGTTGCTGCAACGCTGGATGCTGCGGGACGAAGGTTTCTGAGTTTCCGCGATCAAGCCATCTTCGATGGCGACGAGGTGCTGACGCAGGCGGGCAAGCCCTATTCCGTTTTTTCGCCGTATCGCAACGCGTGGTTGCGTCGCCTGCACGAAACCGGGCTGCCGACCTTCGCCAGTGCCACGGGGAAACTGGCGCCGCTAGCGACGCCGTCGGCGATACCGACGCTGGCCGACCTTGGCTTTGCCGACGTCGATCTGGAGGTGATCGGTGTGCAGCCGGGGATGTCCGGTGCGCGCACCCGTTTTGATGATTTCCGCAGCCGCCTGCCACGCTACCGGGAGCAGCGCGATTTCCCGGCGGTGAAAGGCGTTTCCTATCTCTCGGTGCATCTGCGCTTCGGCACCCTGTCGGTCCGCGAACTGGTTGCCCACGCACTGCACACGGGGGGAGAAGGGGGTATGACCTGGCTTTCGGAACTGGTTTGGCGGGATTTCTACTTCATGATCCTCGATCGCTTTCCGCACGTTGTTGCGCGCGCCTTCCGCCCCGAATACGAGGCCATTCTCTGGGAGCCCTGGCCCGAGGGGCTGCAGGCATGGCAGCAAGGGCGCACCGGCTATCCCCTCGTCGATGCGGCGATGCGTCAGATGGCCGCCAGCGGCTACATGCACAACCGCCTGCGCATGGTGGTGGCCTCGTTTCTGACCAAGGACCTTGGCATTGACTGGCGGGCCGGCGAGCGCTGGTTTGCCGACAGCCTGATCGACTATGACCTGGCGGCGAACAACGGCGGCTGGCAGTGGGCCGCCTCGACCGGCTGCGATGCACAGCCCTGGTTCCGCATCTTCAATCCGGTGACGCAGTCGGAGAAGTTCGATTCACAGGGGAGCTTCATCCGGCGCTATGTTCCGGAATTACAAGCGGTACCAGACAAGTGGGTGCACGCACCGTGGCGCATGCCGGAGGCGGTTCAGCAAAGCTGCGGGGTGCTCATCGGCCGTGATTATCCGGCACCGATGGTCGACCACGCAGCGGCACGGCTAGCGACATTGTCGCGCTACGGTGTCGTCAAGGGCGTGCATTCGGGAACGGGATCAGGACTGGAAACCCAGCTGGAATTGCCCCCCGAATGAAACAAGGCCTCCCTGACGCGTCGCGACAGGGAGGCCTCTCGTGGCTGCCGGATCAGTTGGCGCGCTTGGTCTTGGTGTATTCGCTCACCAGTTCCATCAGCTCGTCTTCCTGATAGGGCTTGCCGAGGTAGTTGTTGACGCCGATTTCAAAGGCGTAGTTGCGGTGCTTGTCGGCTGTCCGCGAGGTGATCATGATGATCGGCACATGCTTCAGCTTGGCATCGGCACGCACGTTGCGGGTGAGGTCGAAACCATCCATGCGCGGCATTTCGATATCAACCAGCAGAACGTCGGGGATGATGTCGAGCATCTGCTCGAGGGCGTCGACGCCATCCTTGGCAGTCAGCACCTGATAGCCTTCGCGGGCCAGCAGGCGGCCGGTGATCTTGCGCACCGTCAATGAATCGTCGACCACCATGACCGTCGGTAGCGTCGAGATGCTTTCTGCCGGTTCGGCGGGCGCCTGCAATGCGGTGGAGGAGGCGATATCCGGCGCGTGCAATGCGCGAGAGCGCGAGGCCAGCGCCACCGGGTTCAGGATCAGTACGACCTGACCGTCGCCAAGCACCGTGGCGCCGTCGATACCGACCACCCGGGCCAACTGTGGCCCGATGTTCTTGACGACGATTTCGCGGTTGCCCCGCAGTTCATCAACCTGTACGGCGACGCGCTGCAAGCCGGAGCGCAGTAGCAGCACCCAGTACTGGCGGCGAGCTTCCGGCAAGGCGGTGTTGTCGCCCAGCAGGTGCGGCAGGAAGCGATACGGATACTTGTTGCCCAGCCACTCGGCTTCGCCAGCTTCGCGGATGCGGGCAAGGAACGTTTCCTTGAGTTCCAGTACCTGCTCGATCATCGAGGACGGTACCGCATACACGTGGTTGCCGGCGCGGACCAGCAAGGCCTGCGTGACAGCGAGGGTCAGCGGGATATAGAGGCGGAAGGTCGAACCCTTGCCGGCCACCGAGTTGACTTCGATGCGACCGCCAAGCTCGCCGATTTCGGTCTTGACCACGTCCATACCGATGCCGCGGCCGGCGATCTGGCTGACTTCGGTGGCAGTGGAAAAACCGGGGGTGAAGATCAGCTTGATCAGGCGACCTTCGTCGGCCGCCTCATCTGCGCCGAGCAGGCCGGCCTCAATGCCGCGAGCGCGGATTCGTTCGAAATCGAGACCGGCGCCATCGTCAGCCATGGTCACGATGATTTCGTTACCTTCCTGCGCCAGCGTCAGCGAAACTTCGCCGATTTCGGTCTTGCCGGCAGCCAGTCGCGTGTCACGACTTTCGAGGCCGTGGGCAACGGCGTTGCGTAGCAAGTGCTCCAGCGGCGCCCCGATCTTGTCGAGCACCGAGCGGTCGAGTTCGACCTGGCCGCCACGGATTTCAAGGTTGGCACGCTTGCCGAGTTCCTTTGCCGTTTGCCGGACGATACGGTACAGACGTTCGGCCTGGCTGGAGAACGGCACCATGCGCACGCTCATCAGTTCCTGCTGCAGCTGGCGGTTCATGCGTGCCTGCGCGAGGATGGCGGCGTTGGCGTCGTCAAGGTTCTTGAGCAGGTTCTGCTGCACCGTCGAGACGTCGTTGACCGACTCGGCCATCATCCGCGTCAGTTCCTGGAAGCGGGTGAAGCGATCGAACTCCAGCGGGTCAAAGCCGGCGTGCAGTTCATCAGCCGCCGCCGTACGCGATTGCATCTGCGATTCAGCCTGAATTTCGATGTCGCGCAGCTGACGACGCAAGCGGATGACGTTTTCCGTAAGGTCGAGCAGCGAGCCCTTGAGGCCGATCATTTCGCCTTCGATCCGGGCGCGGGCAATGGAAAGCTCGCCGGCTTCGTTAACCAGCTGGTCGATGAGATCGGCGCGAACGCGCAGCATGGCTTTCTGGGCAGCAGTTTCCTCGCCGGCTTCAGCCGTTGCCTCGACGACTGCGAGCGCCTGTGGTGCCGAGACTTGCTCAGTCGAGGCCAGAGCCGACGTATCGTCAGACGCTTCATCGGCTTCTGCCGGCGCCGGAGCATCCAGCGATTCTCCGCGTTGCAGCCGCTCGACAATCTGGATGATGCTGTCGAATGCGGTTTCGATGTCCTCGATCAGTTCCTGCGGGGCGCTACCGGCCTTGTTGGCTTGTTCGACCCGGGTTTCGATGGCGTGTGTGATTTCACCGAGGGTCATGGCCCCGGCCATCCGGGCGCTGCCCTTCAGGGTGTGGAAGAGACGATGAAGGGCGCGTGCCGGCTCTTCATCATCGGGGCTGGTGCGCCAGTTGCGCAGATTCTCGGTGATGGCCTCGGTGAGTTCGGCAGCCTCTTCCAGGAAGATCGGCAGCAACTGCTCGTCGAGTTCATCCTTGACGTTGTGCGTATCGATGAGGATCGCGCCAAGTGGTGCAGCGGCTGTCTGGCGCGCTGGTGTTGCTGCAGCAGCGATTTCCGGCACGGCTTCGGCGATCAGCTCGGGGAAGTCGACTGCGGAGGGTGCCGGCGGCGGGTAGAGCTGCTCCAGGGCGTCGACGAGGTGCGGCGCAGCGTCCGGCTCACGCTTTTCAGCAACGTTGGCAACCATTGCCTCAAGCGCATCGATCGTCTGGCGAATAACCTCAATAGCACCGATGCTGGCGGCCTGATCCGTTGTTTCGCGACGCAGCAGCGCGTGCTCCAGCGTCGCCCCGAGGCGATTGAGCACCGACAGGCCAACCGTGCCGGCGATGCCGGCCAGGGTGTGTGCGGCACGCGCCATCGGGTGCGGCGTCGGCAGGGTCGGGTCGTCGGCGAGGATAACAAATTCGTGCTGCAGGGTGCTCAGGTGTGCCCGTGCTTCTTCGAGGAAGATTTCATAGAGTGTGGGCGAAATGCTCAGCTGAGGTTTTTCTTCAGTTTCGGTAGCGGGCGCCGCGGCTTCGGATTCAGATTCGGCCTGCGGCGTCGGCGCGGATTCCACAACCGGTTCCGCAGCTTCCTCTGCCAGCAGCTCAGGTGCCGGCGCCATCTCCTGCCCGTTTTCTGCAGCCAGCTCGTCTTCCGCTATCGCCGGCACGCTTTGTGGCGGTGATTCCGGGAACGTCAGCCCAGAAAACTCGGGGGTGCAAGAAGGCTCCTGGACCTCGCCGGCAGCAAGCTGTTCGATCGCCTGCGCACCGTGTGATTCGAGGCCGAAATCATCATCCAGTGACAGCGGCGCCATATCGATGGATTCGATGGTCTCGACAGGCTCTGCGCTTGGTTCCGGGGTCGTGAATTTCCGCAGCACCAGGGTTGCTGCGCTGTCGTAGGGAACCTCGTCCGATGGCGGGGCGATATCGAGCGAAAGCGGTGGCATGTCCACGCTTTCGACGACTTCGACCGGCGCTGGCGGTTCTGATGTTCCGAAGTGTCCGAGCACCAGGGTTGCCGATGCACCATCGAACATTTCATCGTCGGCTGCAGCTTCCGGAGACGATTCTTCGAGCGATAAGGGCGGCAGATCGACGACTTCAATGGTTTCCGGGGCAGCCGGCGCCTCACCTGCGAAGCCAAAATTGCCCAGAACGACAGTGGCTGTCGATCCTTCGAACATGTCGTCATCGCTGGCCGATGAAAGTGGCTGCGGGGGCGGAGCTACCGCAGCGGAGGCTGGTTTTACGGGCTCCTGTGCTGTGGGGGTTGCAGCCTCGCCGCCGATGCGCAGGGATTCTGCCAGGGCGACCAGTGCAGAACTGTCCGGGATCGGCACGCTGTGGTTTTCGAGGTGCTCGGTCCAGTCCGAAAAGACCTGATGGCCCTGATCGATCAGGTCGAAGACCGCGGGGGTCAATTCCTGCTCCTGGCGCAGCCAGAGATTGAGAACCTGCTCGATGCCCCAGGCCACTTCGCCCAGATCGCGCAGGCCGACCATGCGGCCCGATCCCTTGAGCGTGTGGAACGAGCGGCGGATGTTGGTCAGTACTTCGCTATTGTGCGGTTGCTCGCGCAGGGCGGCGAGGTTGGTACCGACGGCTTCGAGGACTTCCTTTGCTTCTTCGATGAAGATGGCCAGCAGTTCTGCGTCGAGCTCTTCCTCGTCTGCCTGTGCCAACTGCAGGGTTTGAGCAGAAGGTGTCGGGGCCTCGGCCTTCTGCGATTTGAGACCGGCTATGGCCGCATCGAATGCAGGTGCGGCGTTGTCGCCGGAATCGAGCGCCGAAAGCGCCGCCTTGGCCTGTTGTCCGAGCGCATTGTCGGCGACCAGATCGGCATCCTGCTTGAGCGTTTCCAGATTCTGCTTGAGCTCCTGGCGCAGGCCGGCATCAGTCGGCTGATCCTTGAGCGCCATCAGCAAGGCTTGTGTTTCGCGCTTGGCGTGTTCCAGTTCCTGTTCGACTGTGATTTCCGGCGCTTCTTCCTCTTGCTCTGAAGGCGTCGCAGTCATCGCCCGGGTGAAGGACTCGAAATCGGTGGCGCCATGCTGCATGGCGTCGATGAAGAAGCCGAGGGCCGAGAGGCGATCGGCAACGTGTTCGAAGTCGGCTTCGACCGGGGTGTAGCTCTCGGCGGCAAAGCGCTTGATCTCTGCTTCGCAGGTGCGCAGGGTGTCGACGGCCGCGTTCTGGCCCATGATCATCAGGGCGCCGACGACCTGGCGCAGCGGCCCTTCGAGCGAGGCCAGATCACTGCGCTTGTCGGCATCGCGGAAGAAGCCGTCGAGCACTTGTTCGATCTGTGCCAGGTTGCTCTGGATTTCCTTGGCCACCTGGCCGATCAGCAGTTTTTCCTGTGCCTGCCGCGACATCTCGTCGAGCAGCGGAATTTCAGAGCCTGGCTCCGGCGGGTTGTTGGCCAGGAAACCATGCAGACGCGCGACCATGACATCGACCTGATGCGCGAAATCGCCGCCGAGGCGGGTGAAGTTTTCCTGTGCATTCTGTGCCAGCAGGATCGCCGTGGCGATCTCCATGGCCAGGGCGTCGGTATGGCGCGAAGGCTGCTCGGCCAACCAGTTGGCGGCATTGGCGATGGCCTGGGCGAGACGCCGGTAGTCGGTATGCCCCAGCTGCTCGATCGCCTGATGCATGTTTGCCGTTTGGTCACGGAAGGTGTGCAGCGCCTGTGCCGTGCCGGCGCAGAACTTGTTCCATGCCTCTTCAGCGGCAGCGATCGTCTCGCGCAGACGGCGGCGTTGTGCTTCCTGCGGCGCGGTCTGACTGGCCGTGGCCGGAATGGCGCTTGCGAGCTGATAGGTGCCTTTAACCTGCTTGACCAGCTCACTGCTGCTATCGGCCTGAGCGACGTAGTAAAGCGCGTCGCGCATCAGTCGCTCGGCAACGTTCTTTGAACCTTCAAGCAGGCGGCGGATCTGCAGATCGATGCGGGCGCAGAGTTGCTTGACATCCACCTCGGCCGGCAAGGCGCCTTCGGAGAGTGCCGTCAGCATGCCGGTGGCAACCCACCAGAACGAGCGCGCTGCGGCGAGTTCCTGTGTGGCCTCTACCCGTCGTGTGGCGTCCAGCATTTCGGCCAGCCCGGCACGATCATTAGGATTGCGCAACCAGGCCAGCAAGCCGCGCTGAAAGCGTGCGCGCTGTGTGCGAAGAAGCTGTTGCAGCTCGCCGCGCGACAAGGTTTGCACAGCAGCCCGTCGCGGCGGGCGGAGGGTCAGGTCGGGGAAAAAGAGGTCAGTTGCCGAAATGCGTTTCTGACCCCGGGCAGAAAGGATCCGCCCGTATATCGGCATCAGCCGCAATGGCTGGTTCGGCTCGCCGTTGATCAGATCGTCCAGATAGTGGTGGACGGCGCTCAGGGCTTCCAGAACCAGCGCTGTGCTGGCTGCGTCGGCGACAAGTCTCTGCTCTTCAAAATCCTCAAGCAGGCTTTCGAGTGCTTCCGTGAACTGCGTGACACCGTCGAGTCCGACGATGGCCAAGGCGCCGCGCACCTGGTGCAGATGGGTTCGGCAGAACTTGATCTGGGTGGCGTCGCTGCTGGCAGAAAACTGCCGCAGCGCCTCCCCGGCGCGTTCCAGCGCAAGATCGATCTCGCTCTTGACCCAGGTCAGCGGGCCGACGTCAAATTCCGTCGCAGCGTTCATGCGGGCTTATCTCTCCGGGACCAGGGTAATCAGGCGACCTTGAAGCCGGCAACCGAACCCTTGAGTTCTGTTGCCAGCGAGGCGAGTTCGCCGACCGCCTCGGCGGTGCGCTGCGTACCTGCCGTGGCTTGTTCCGTCACGCGCAGAATGTCCTGCATCTTGCTGGCCACACCCGTGGCAGACTGGGCTTGCTGCTGCGTGTCGGTCGAGATGTTTTCAATCAGGCCGGCAAGGCTGCGCGACACGTCGCCGATCTCGGCCAGCGCCTGACCGGCAGCGTCGGAAAGCTTCGCTCCTTCAACCACGCCCTGCGTCGATTGTTCCATGGCGGAGACGGCATCCTGCGTATCTGTCTGAATGGTCTTCACAATGGCCGCGATCTGCTTGGTAGCTTCTGCCGAACGTTCAGCCAGTCGCTGCACTTCCTCGGCAACCACCGTGAAGCCGCGGCCGGCGTCGCCAGCGGAAGCCGCCTGAATGGCGGCGTTCAGAGCCAGCACGTTGGTCTGTTCGGTAATGTCCGAAATCAGTTCCACGATTTCGCCGATCTCCTGCGAGGATTCGCCTAGACGCTTGATCCGCTTCGAGGTTTCCTGGATCTGCTCGCGAATTTCGTTCATGCCCTTGATCGAGTCCTGCACGGCGACGGCACCCTTTTCGGCAGCGGCCAGCGACTGGCGCGCAACCTGCGCTGACTGGTTGGCGTTTGAGGACACTTCACTCATCGACTTGGCCATGTCCAGAGCCGAGCGGCCGGCGTCCTGAATTTCGACGGACTGCTTTTCAGCAGCAGCGAGCAGCTCGGCAGAGGTCTGTTGGGCGATCTCGGTAGCCAGCGTCACGCGACCGGCTGCGTCGTTGATACGGCCGACCAGCACGCGCAGTTCTTCAATCGTGTAGTTGATCGAGTCGGCGATGGCGCCGGTAATGTCTTCCGACACGGTCGCGGTAACGGTCAGGTCGCCGTCGGCCAGGTCGCCGAGTTCGTTCATCAGACGCAGAATGGCGTCCTGGTTGGTACGGTTAACCCGTTCCGTTTCCTGGCGGGCCGATTCGGCGTCAGCCGTGCGGCGCGCCGAATCGTCGAGGTAAACCTTGGCCATCAGGCCAAGCACGGCCAGCGCCAGGATGCCGAGGACAATCAGGAACAAGGTGAAGGCAGCGCGCTCGGCGAGCGAGCCTTGGTAGCCTTCGGCCAGCTTGTCTGTCGTCGTCAGCAGGTTTTCAGAATCGCGGAAGATGTTGGCACCGGCCTGCTTGGCCAGCACTAGTCGCTGCATCGATCCAAGAATACCGCCGACGGCGCCCTGGTATTCCTTGAAGTTGGCTTCAAGTTCGGTCAGCTTCTGGCGGGTGTCAGCATCGGTGGTTGCGCCGATGCGCAGCGTTTCGCTGCCTTTTGACAGCGCATTCAGCAGGTCGCGGAACGTGTTGGTGTCCTTGCCCAGCAGGAAGGCGACCTCCGGGTCGATGGCATCACCGACGAGCAGCGCCGAGGCGTTCTTCGCCACCCGCTGCGTCAGCATCACCAGCTGGTTGGCTGCCACGACTTCGCGTGTGCCGCCACCTACCTGCAGCTTCAATGCGGCGACCTGCTCCGAAAGTTCAAGCAGTTGCGGGTTCTTGTTGTTGATGGTGGCAACGTCGTTACCGAGGGCGATCAGGTTCTTTTCCATCTCCAGCAGCTGGCTGGCGTTCTTGTTGGTCTTATCCCACTCTTCAGTCAGCAACTTCAACTGTTCCTGCACGCTATCCGGCGAAGGAGGAACGTTCGTTTCGTTGATATTGCCGCCACTGGTCAGGTTCTCGATCAGCTGCGAAAAGCGGTCGCGCGAATCCTTCAGCTGCTTGAACGCCACCGGGTTGCCTTGCAGCGCCAGGCTGGAAGCTTTGGCGAGTCGTTGCGAAAGCATTCGCATTTCTCCGGAGGCTGCAATATAGGCCGTTCCGTATTTCGATTCGCGGTTGTCGTGGATGACCAGCGCTGCCAGGGTTGCCAGCACCAGCAGCAGCACACCACCGAGAATCTGCAATTGCTTGTTGACCGAGTACTGGTTGAGGAAGCCGAGTGCGGATCCTTTTTTCTTGGCGCCACCCATATCCATCACCGTCTGCGCTGCGATGGTCTGGTCTTCGGGCCCGGATTGCTTGCCACCCCCGAGACCGGGCAGTTTGATGTTAAACGCCATGAATCTTCTCCAGTATCTATTGTGTGTGCGTGTTGTTCGTCGTCTTGAAGCCTGAAAGCCTCAGGCGCCAATTTCCATGAAATCCGGGTCCGCCAGCAGGGCGCGGACATTGAGCTTCTTCCATTCGCGGCCATCGGCATCGACGAGGTGTTCGGCTTCCCACGGGTGCTGACCTTCTGCTGCCGGCACGGAAGTCAGGGTCTCCGGGTTTTTCAGGCCGAGCATGCGGGTTACCAGCAGTGCGGCATTGCTACCGTGACGGGTGCCGACCAGCAATAGCCGGGAAGCAGCGTTCATCGGCGTTGGCTCGCCGCCGCGCAATGCAGAAAAATCAGCGACTGAGTAGAGGTTGCCGCGAATGTTGGCGATGCCGGAAAACCATGACTTCGTCAGCGGCACGGGCGCCAGCGGCGGTAGCGGAACAATTTCCCCCGAATCGGAGAGATTGAGCAGCCAGTAGTCGTTGCCCGCCTGAACTCCGAGCAGGGCGGCACTTGCCTTGCCCTGTGCGGCAACGGTCAGGCGTGCGGCCAGGTGCTCCTGAAACTCCCTGAGGCTACCTTTTTTTCTCGCCACGCTCGTGTCCGTCTCAGAGAGCGGCGATTTTGGCCAGCAGTTCTTCCGGATTGACCGGCTTCACCAGGTAATCCTGCGCCCCTTGGCGCAAACCCCAGATCTTGTCGGTTTCCTGACCCTTCGAGGTGCACATCAGCACCGGTATGTTCTTGGTGTCTTCGTCGCGGGTCAGCGTGCGGGTGGCCTGGTAACCATTCAGCCCCGGCATGACCACATCCATGATGACGAGGTCCGGCAATTCGGCCTTGGCCTTGATGACGCCCTCTTCACCGCTTTCAGCAGTGACGACCTGATAGCCATTCTTGGTCAGCAATTCGACCATGACATGACGTTCGGTGGGGGAATCATCAACTACGAGAATTTTTTTGACTGGCATGCTGTTACTCCGGGGTTTTGTTTGTAGCGAGTTGGTCACTGAACCGGCTGCGGCGCGAAGCTCGCAACCGCCTGCAGCAGGCTGTCTTTGGTAAATGGCTTGGTCAGATACTGGTCGGAACCGACCATGCGGCCACGTGCCCGGTCGAAAAGCCCATCCTTGGACGAGAGCATGATCACCGGGGTGGTGCGGAAGCGAGTGTTTTTCTTGATCAGGGCGCAGGTCTGATAGCCGTCGAGACGGGGCATCATGATGTCGCAGAAGATGATGTCCGGCTGATGGTCGGCAATCTTCGACAAGGCGTCAAAGCCGTCCTCGGCAAGCAGCACCTGGCATCCGGCTTGCACCAGAAAGATTTCCGCGCTGCGTCGGATGGTGTTGCTGTCATCAATGACCATCACCTTGACGCCGCGCAGGTTAGCAACTTCAGCCAATTCCTTCCTCCATGGGTGCCGACTTGTTTGAATGCGCTATTTTTATGCTTGATTTCGGGTTGGCACCGAACCATTTCCTCACAACTATACCGTAAATGTCTCAAATTTCGATCATTTCGAAATCTTCCTTCCGGGCCCCGCATTCCGGGCAAACCCAGTTGGCCGGCAGGTCGTGCCAGCGCGTTCCGGGGGGAATGCCATCGGCCGGAACGCCCATGGCCTCATCGTAGATCCATCCGCAGATCAGGCACATCCAGGTGCGATAAGCGCATTCGTTGGGAGGGGGCATGGTTCCAACGCTATATCGGGTAGAATTGCCGATTCTAGCCAAAGCCTTTTTACTGTCAAAGCCCGGCTGTACTGGGCTGGCTCCTGCATGAACCCAAGCGCCCAACTCCTGCCGCCCATCGTCCTCTCGTTCGCAGCCTCCGATCCTTCCGGTGGCGCCGGCATCCAGGCTGACCTGATGACCCTTTCCTCCATGGGGTGTCATGCCTTGACCGTGGTTACGGCAATTACCGTTCAGGACACCCTTGGTGTTGAAGCCGTGCACGCCCTCGATGCCGACTGGGTCGAGGATCAGGCACGTGCAGTCCTCGAAGACATGCCGGTGGCCGCCTTCAAGATCGGCATGGTCGGCAGCGTCGAGAACATTGCAGTGATTGCCGAGATCGTCTCCGATTACCCGGACATACCACTGGTACTTGATCCCGTGCTGGCTTCCGGCCGCGGTGATGAGCTGGCCAACGAAGAAATGCTTGAAGCGATTCGTGAACTGTTGCTGCCGCAAACGACGGTGCTGACGCCAAACAGCATGGAAGCGCGGCGTCTTGCCGAGGAAGACGAGGACGAAGACCCTCCCGATCTTGCCCACTGTGCCCAGCGTCTGATCAGTTATGGCTGCGAATATGTGCTGGTCACCGGCACCCACGAAAATACGCCGAAGGTGATCAACACCCTTTACGGCGAAAACGGACAAATTCGCAGCGACCGGTGGGAGCGCCTTTCCGGCAGCTACCACGGTTCCGGGTGCACCCTGGCTTCAGCCATTGCTGCCAATCTTGCCAATGGGCTGGACGTCGCAGATGCTGTCCGCGATGCGCAGGAATATACGTGGCAGTCGCTCGCCAACGGCTTCCGGCCAGGCATGGGACAACATATTCCAGACCGTTTTTTCTGGGCGCGCAATGCAGAGCCGGAACTGGACGCAGGCAGCGAGCCGGAGTCGAATGGCTGAACCTTCCCGACTCGCCGGTCTTTATGCGATCACGCCCGAAGATCCGGATGAAGCCCGCTTGCTCGGCGCTGCCAAATCGGCGTTGATCGGCGGCGCCCGTCTGCTCCAGTATCGCGACAAGACGACCGATACCGGCAGGCGTTTGCGGCTGGCCCAGGCCCTGGGTGCCTTGTGTCAGCAATTCGGTGCCCTCTTCATCATCAACGACGATTTGCAGCTCGCCTTGCGCGTTGGCGCCGATGGCCTCCATCTCGGGGGTGACGACGGTGATCTGGCAGCGGCCCGGCTTGCGTTGCCTGTCGGTACCGTCCTGGGCGCCTCCTGTTATGCCAGCCTTGGCCGGGCCCGCACTGCCGTTGCTGCCGGCGCTGATTACGTCGCTTTCGGCGCGGTTTATCCTTCGCCGACCAAGCCGCAGGCGCAGCCGGCACCACTTGATCTGTTTTCCCGTTGCCGTGCCGAGCTGGGTGTTCCCGCCTGTGCCATCGGCGGCATCACGCTGGCCAATGCTGTCCCGGTGATCGCTGCCGGTGCCGACATGCTGGCCGTCATCAACGATTTGTTTGCTGCGCCGGATATCTCGGCGCAGGCCCATGCCTATCAGCAATTATTTGAGGAGAAGCCCGATGAGCTCCCGCAACCAGCAACTGTTTGAAGCCGCCCAGCGGCATATCCCCGGCGGCGTCAATTCGCCGGTCCGTGCCTTCCGTTCAGTCGGCGGCGTTCCCTGCTTCTTCAAGGAGGGCAAGGGCCCGCACGTCTGGGACGTGGACGGCAAGCGCTATACCGACTACGTCGGCTCGTGGGGGCCGCTGATCCTCGGCCATGCGCACCCGGAGGTGGTCAAGGCGGTGCAGGATTCCGCTGCGCGTGGCCTGTCGTTTGGCGCACCGACCGAAGCCGAGGTCGAAATCGCCGACCTGCTCTGCGAACTGCTGCCGAGCATGGAGATGGTGCGTCTCGTCTCCTCCGGTACCGAGGCGACCATGAGCGCCATCCGCCTCGCCCGCGGCTACACCGGCCGCGATGTGCTGATCAAGTTCGAGGGTTGCTATCACGGCCATTCGGACTCGCTGCTGGTGAAGGCCGGCTCGGGCCTGCTCACCTTCGGCAATCCATCGTCCGGCGGCGTTCCGGCCGATCTGGCGCAGCACACCATGGTGCTCGACTACAACAATCCGCAGCAGCTGGCCGAGGCCTTTGCCAAGCACCCGGACCGCATCGCCGCCGTGATCGTCGAACCGGTGGTCGGCAACATGAACCTGATCGCGCCGACGCCGGAGTTCCTGAAGGCGATGCGTGACCTGTGCACGCAGTACGGCGCTGTGCTGATCTTCGACGAAGTGATGACCGGCTTCCGCGTCGGCCCGCAGTGTGCGCAGGGCTACTACGGCATCACGCCGGACATGACCACGCTCGGCAAGGTGATCGGCGGCGGCATGCCGGTCGGCGCCTTCGGCGGCAAGCGCGAGATCATGGAAAAGATTGCACCGCTCGGCCCGGTCTACCAGGCCGGCACGCTCTCCGGCAACCCGGTGGCGGTGGCCGCCGGCCTGGCGACGTTGAAGCTGGTGCAGCAGCCGGGCTTCTACGAGTCGCTGGCGAAGGAGACGCTGCGCCTGACCGACGGCCTCACTGCAGCCGCCAAGCAGCATGGCGTCGATTTCGTCGCCCAGGCGGTCGGCGGCATGTTCGGTCTCTACTTCGCCAAGGACTGCCCGGCCACCTACGCGGCGGTGCTGGAGTGCGACAAGGAAGCTTTCAACCGCTTCTTCCACGCCATGCTCGATGCCGGCCACTACTTCGCGCCGTCGGCCTTCGAAGCCGGTTTCGTCTCAGCGGCGCACAGCGATGCCGACATCGACGAAACGATCGCTGCTGCCGACGCCTGGTTCGCCAGGAAGTGAGTCAGTCGCTCGCCTGGGGCGTGCTGCTCGTCGCCGGTCTATGCGAGATCGGCTGGGCGGTTGGCCTTAAATATACGGAAGGGTTTTCGCGCCTGTGGCCTTCGGTGGCGACCGTTGTCGCCATGGTTGCGTCGGTCGCCCTGCTCGGGCTGGCGCTGAAGGCCTTGCCGCTGGGAACCGCCTACGCGGTGTGGACCGGAATCGGTGCCGTCGGCACAGCGATCCTTGGCATCTACCTCTTCAACGAGCCGCGCGATGCGCTGCGGCTCGCCTGCATCGCCCTCATCGTAGCCGGCATCGTTGGCCTTAAATTGGTGACACCGTCGGCTGATTAGAGCAGGAACAGCGTCGCCAATCCGAGGAAGATGAAGAAGCCGCCCGAGTCGGTCAGCGCGGTGATCATGACCGAGCCGCCGATTGCCGGATCGTTGCCCAGACGATAGCGCAGGATGGGGATGGCGACCCCGGCCAGCGCCGCCAGCAGCAGGTTGAGCGTCATCGCCGCCGTCATCACCAGACCCAGCGAAGCGCTGTCGTACAGCCACCACGAAATCAACCCGAGCAGCCCGCCCCAGACCAGACCGTTGATCAGCGACACGCCGAGTTCCTTGCGCAGCAAGCGGTTCAGCGCATCCGGCTGCACCTGCCCCATGGCGATGGCGCGCACGATCATGGTGATCGTCTGGTTGCCCGAATTGCCGCCGATGCCGGCGACGATAGGCATCAGCGCGGCCAGGGCCACCAGCTTCTCGATCGAGCCCTCGAAGGCGCCGATGACGCGTGAGGCGACAAAGGCGGTGACCAGATTGACCGCCAGCCAGGCCCAGCGGTTTTTCACCGAGTCGATCACCGGCGCAAAGATGTCTTCCTCCTCACGCAGACCGGCCTGCGCCAGCTGTTCGCTTTCGGCTTCCTCACGGATGAAGTCGACCACCGCATTGACGGTCACGCGGCCGACCAGTCGGTGATCGTCATCGACCACCGGTGCCGACACCAGATCGTACCGTTCGAAGGCCTTCGCCGCCTCCTCGGCAAAGTCGTCCGGCTGCAGGTCGACGCAGTCGGTCTGCATCAGCGTGCCAACTTCGATTTCCAGATCGTTGACCAGCAGTACGTTGAGCGGCAATACGCCCTTCAGGCGGTCGTTCCGATCGACCACGAACAACTGGTCGGTATGGTCCGGCAGCTCGTCGAAGCGGCGCAGGTAGCGCAAGACCGCTTCCAGGCTGACATCCTCGCGCACCGTAACCATCTCAAAATCCATGATCGCGCCGACGGTGTCCTCCGGGTAGGACATGGCCGCGCGTAACTGCTCGCGTTCCTCTGCCGAAAGCGAACGGAAGACATCCTCGATCACCTCTTTCGGCAGATCGGGGGCCAAGTCGGCGAGTTCGTCGGTGTCGAGGCTTTCGGCGGCCGCCCGCAGTTCGGCCGGCGCCATCGATTCGATCAGGGATTCGCGAACGGCATCCGAAACTTCCAGCAGAATGTCGCCGTCGCGGTCAGCGCGAACGAGGTCCCAGACCAGCAATCGCTCCTCGAGCGGCAAGGCTTCCAGAATGTAGGCGATGTCGGCCGGGTGCATCGGGTCAAGGCGCGCGTGCAACTGGCCAAGGTGCTGTTTGTGCACCAGATCCTCGACCAGGCTGTGCTGCGGGTCTTCGGCACGTGCCATCTCCTGGCGGTGGACAAGATCCTCCACCAGCCGATGCCGGGCGAGCAGATCCTGCACCTCGGTGAGATGCGCCTGCAGTTCGTCAGCGTCGGAGTGTTGCAGCTCTTCGCTCATGCTGCACCACCGCTGCCATTAACGAGAATCACGACATTCATAACAGCTCCAGTCCTGTCGTGCGGCAGACTGAAGTCGTGCCGCAGGCCGGACGTGGCGAACACAGCGGAATTCCGCAGGTGTTCGCGGGTTACATCGAATGGTCGCTGGAAAGGTCGGAGAGCGCGAGGCTTTCCGGAGTGCGTACCATCCTGCAAAGGGCAGGATGGCAGCCAGAGAGGGGCTGTTATCCTGCCATGGTGCCGGCGGAGGCCGGCGAGTTGCTACACGGGCAACTGTCCACGTGGATCGCTCCGGAAATGAGATGGGGCAGAGTGTACATCGTTTGCGGCGACGCAACAATTACAGAAGTGCGACATTTTATAAACTGGGAAAACTCGGTTAACCACGGCGAACACGAAGCACGCGAAGAAATTCAGGCAAATACAAGAGGTGTCGGCAATCACCCAGGAGGTGAAGGTTGTTTCAACGTATTGTTTCTCTTCGTGGTCTTCGTGCGCTTCGTGGTTAATAGCTTTTTCAAGGATCAATGCGCCTGGTGCGACAGAACCCCGCCTTGTCTGGTCGCCAGCGATTGTTACGGCACCGCTGCCGAAGGCATGCGGGCCAGAATGACCTCTGATTTTCGTGCCAGTCCGGGGGCGCTGCGGTTGCGGTCGTAGAAGCGCGGGCTGGGTACCATGGCGGCCAGCCTCGCCGCCTGCTCCGCGCCGATTTGGCTCGCAGCAACACCGTAGTAATGTCGGGCGGCGGCCTCGGCGCCGAAGACGCCATTGCCCCACTCGATGACGTTCAGATACACCTCGAAAATACGCCGCTTGCTCCAGGTGGCCTCGATCATCAGCGTGATCAAGGCCTCCTCGCCCTTGCGCCAGAGCGAACGCTGCGGCGTCAGAAACAGGTTCTTGGCCAGTTGCTGGGTGATCGTCGAGCCTCCGGCCACGGCCTTGCCCTTGCGCTCGTTTTTCTTCATCGCCACCTGGATGCCCTCCCAGTCAAAGCCGGGGTGCTGCATGAACTTGCCGTCTTCCGAAGCGATCAGCGCCCGCTTCAGATGTGGAGAGATTCGTTCGTAGGGAACCCACTGCTTTTTCAGCGTTGCACTTTCCTGCTTCACCTGCAGCTCCGCCAGCCGGATTTCCATGAAGCGGGTCATGTCCAGGTTGAACCAGCCCCAGAACAAGACCCAGCCAAACAGCCAGAGCAGATAGGCCAGCGCCAGCGCCAGCAACGCCAGCAGGACGCGGCGGACCGATATCGTCAGGCGCTTCATGCGTTGCGCAGAGCGTCGCGTACCGGCTGAGTCTGCGGGCGCACGCCACGCCAGACAAAAAAGGCCTCCGCCGCCTGCTCGACCAGCATACCGAGGCCATCCGCCAGATGTCGCACACCGCGTCGCCGTGCTTCGGCAAGGAAGGGGGTGTCCCCCTCTCCGTACATCATGTCGTAGGCCAGTGCATCGGCAGCAAAAATGCCGTCGGGCAGCGGCGGCACCTCGCCCGACAAGCTGGCGGCGGTGGCATTGATGACGACATCGAAAGCTTCACCGGCCAGCGCCGTAAAGCCGCAGCCACGGATAGGGCCGAGTGCTGTGAACTGCTGCGCCAGCCCGGTTGCCTTGGCAGCCGTGCGGTTGGCCAGGCACAACAGCGCCGGTTGTGTTTCGAGCAAGGGGCCAAGGGCGCCACGGGCCGCCCCGCCGGCGCCGAGCAGCAGAATGCGGCGCCCGGTCAGTGGTGTCTGCAGGTTGCACTGCAGATCGCGAACCAAGCCCGCACCGTCGGTGTTGTCGCCGAAAATTTTTCCGTCGGTGAAACTCAGCGTGTTGACCGCGCCGGCCAGGAGGGCGCGCGGCGAATGCGCACTGCACAGGCGAAATGCCTCTTCCTTGAACGGCACCGTCACGTTGGCGCCCATACCGCCGGCGGCTATGAAAGCCTGCACGCTGGCGGCAAAGCCATCAAGCGGCGCCAGCAGGGCGTCGTAGCGGATAGCTTCGCCGGTCTGTCGTGCGAACTGTGCATGGATCGCCGGCGACTTGCTGTGGCCGATCGGGTTGCCAAAAACGCAGTAACGGGCAAGGGGCTGGTCCGTCATTGTCGCTTAGCGTGTTTCCAGCGCATCGTTGCGGGTAAAGGCCCAGGTGCGGGTGATCTCGATGATGTCAGTGTCACGCCGGATATCCGGCGGAAAAGCGGCGTAGGGCGAAGCCATCTGAACAATCCGCCGGGCGGCATCGTCGAGGATCCGGTGTCCCGAACTCCGGTTGATCTCGATCTTCTGCACCGTGCCATCGCTGAGAATATTCACCGACAGCACCAGGCTGCCATAGAGCTTGCCCTTGGCCGCATCCGGGTAATTGAGCGTGCCCACGCGCTCCACTTTCATGCGCCAGTCCTCGACGTACTGCGCAAAGCGGTATTCATCGGCGCGGACGCCGATGTTCTTCTTGCGTGGCCGCTTGTTGTATTCCTCGACACTCTTCGAAATTTCCGCTTCCAGCCGCGCCATGGCCAGTGCAGAAGAGGCCAGCTCGCGGCCGGAGAGGGTCGGCGAAGGCTCGGGTTGCGCTTCGCGCAGTTCCTGCGGCGCCGTTGTCCGCTTGCTGCGCGCTTGTGCCATCAGCTTCTGCTGTTGCGCTTCAAGCGCCTGCACCCGCTGCTGCTTCTGTTCCAGATCAGCGCCGGCCTGCTGTCGCGCCGAAGGCGGCAGCGGTGTCTTGGCGCGGCGGTTTTCATCGACGTTGCCACCACCATCCAGGTTGGTCTGTGCCAGCGCCTGCGCGTCCGACGGGCGGCGAGCCGACTTGCTGTTGACCAGGATGATCTCCAGCGCCTTGTCCTTTACCGCCCGTGAAGCATTGGGAAAGCTGAAGTTCAGCGACAACAGCGCGCCGTGGACCAGTACCGAGGCACCCATGGCCAGCCACAGCATGCGGTCTGGCGAAGACATGCGCTGCAGTGGGGGCATGGGCGGCGCAACCCTCATTTCAGTCGGCGGGTTCGAGCACGTCGTCGGTGCTGGATTCGAGCGCTGCCGGCGCGTTCAGGGTTTCCATGTAGCGGCAATTCAGATCCAGCGTCAGCTCGTCCATGCTCTCCACGGCCAGGCGCACGCGCTGTCCCGGCGGCAATTCCGGCAGCGAGGGCACGCGCAGCAACTGCGGCAGATGGTCAAGCTTGACCAGCGATTCGCGGCGCACCGTGGCCTCGATGGTGTGCACGCTCTCCTGCTGCAGCCAGCGCAGACACCAGTACTTCTCCATGCCGCGCTGGAACTCGGCGTAAGCCGCGTAGGTCAGGTCGAAATCGCGCATGGCGCCGAACAGGGCGTCGCTCTTGGCGCCAAAATGCGGCGCCAGATTGGAGAGGTGGGCGATCAGTTGCCACTGGTTGATCAGATCGACATAGCGCCGCAGCGGCGACGAAGACCACGCGTATTGCGCCACACCCAAACCATCGTGTGGCAGCGGTGAAGTCGTCATACGCACCTTGCCAGCGGTCTGCGCGCGGTAAATCGCCGCCACCCCCTTCTCGGCCAGCAGACCGCCCCAGGTGCTGTTGGCAACAATCATCAACTCGGCGACCAGCTTGTCGAGCGGGCTGCCGCGCTTGCGCTCGCTGATCTCGACGCGACAGTTGGCCGGGTCGGCGGGGTCGCCGGCAATGGCAAAGTTGTAGTCGTTCACCCCCTGCATCGCCGACGGCTTGCCGCGCCGGCCCTCGCAGGCGCAGGCCAGTTGCCAGAGCAATTTCAGTTCATCGCGAAAAGCGAAATCGGGCAGGCCGGTCGCCAGCGTTTCCTCATTGAACAGCGGCTCGACCTCGTGGTGGCGCAGGTTGGCCACCACCGGCACGATCTCCAGCCGCGACTCGTGGCCGGTAATTTCAAGCTCCGGCGAAACACTCAAGTACAGCGACACCGCCGGGCAATCGCACCCGGCCGAGAGGGTAAAGCGATCGACCACCGCATCCGGCAGCATGGTGATCTTGTTGCCCGGCATATAGACGGTGGACAGGCGTTCGCGGGCAATCGCATCCAGCGGCGAACCGGGCAGGATGCCCAGCCCCGGTGCGGCGATGTGGATGCCGACGCGCCAGCCGATTCCCGGCAGCGCCTGAAGCGAAAAAGCATCATCGATTTCGGTGGTTGCCGCATCGTCGATCGAGAAGGCGCGCACATCGGCGCGTGGCAGATGGGCACCGGCTTCCGGCAGCGGGAGGTCGGGAGGCACGGGGAAACCGATGCCGCGCGGGAAGTACTCGGTCAGGAAACGCTGAAAATGGTAATCGTGTGCCGACTTGATAGCGCCGCACTTCGCCAGCAGGTGCGCGGCCGACAGCCCGGTATCGGCGCAGGCGGTTTCCAGCGCCTTGGTTTCGAGCTTGTTTCGATCCGGCTTGTAGAGCAGGTCGCGCAGCAGGGGCGGGTATTCAGGCGGAAGCTGGCCGACCTTCAGGGCCGCGACCATGCGCTCAATGGTGAGCGCTTGCTGACGCTTCTTTTCAAGACCGGCCAGAGCGGCTGCAAGAATGTCTGCAGGGGCCTTCTTGAAGCGCCCTTTACCCTTGCGATGGAAGTAGATGGGTGCTGCGTGTAGGGCAAGCAGGATCGCAGTCGCTTCGACGGGCGAGGCTTCGTGGCCGTAGTAGTCTCGGGCAAAATCAAGAAAAGAAAACTCGCCATCGCTTGCGCACTCCCAGAGGAACTCGGCTTCAACGTTTTCGGCCAGCGGCTCCGCTGCATCCAGCAGCGCGCCCGCCGTCGGGTCCTTGAATTGCAGCAAAACACTTGCCGCCTTGATCTTGGCGCGCTTCCCCGAGACCATCTCCACCTGCAACGACGCATCGTTGTCGGCGAGGATGGTGCCCGTCTTGAAGCCGCCGTCTTCTTCGAAAAGTAAAAACATCCGGCCGATTATAACCCGCAGGATTCAATGATTTGCGGGACGAAATCGGGAAACCGCGTGAAGCTGTGGTCGCCGCCCGGTAACACCGTCTGCCGGGCGCCGGCGTAGCGCGCCACCGCCTGGCGATAGTCAAGCACCTCATCGCCTTCCTCGACCAGCAGCCAGTAACGTTCCGGTGTCAGCTGCAGAACTTCCATCGCGCGCAGTGCAGCGATATGGGCGTGGGTGAAGGTGAAGGTTTCGCCGCCGTACAGGCAGGTTTGCGGCCCGACATAGGCTTCCAGCGACAGCGGCGCGACCACCGCCGGATTGATCAGGATTGCCGGCAGCCCATGTTTTTCTGCCAGCCAGGTCGCGTAGTAACCGCCCAGCGAACTACCGATCAGCGTGAATGCGCCGGAGTGGGCGGCCAGAATGGCCTCGGCCTGCGCCATGGCCAGATCGGGGTCATGCGACAGTGCCGGACAGTGGAAACGATCAGCCAGGCCGCGTGCAGCCATGGCCTCGCTAAGCAGGCGAGCCTTCCAGGATTGCGGGGAGGAGCGAAAGCCGTGCAGGTAAAGAATCGACGGCGTGGAAGCCCGTAGGCTCAACGCCCGACCAGCAACCTGCCGACCACGTGGCCGACGACCTCGATGCCGCTCGATTCCAGTGCGGCTTCGCTCAGCGTTTCGTTGCCGAAGCGTTCGTTGTCGCAGATCAGGCGCAAGCCATCGACCGTGCCGCGCTGGATGCGGCGTACCACCAGCGCATCGTGGATACGCAGCACAAACACCCCGTTGGTGTGCACGCGATTGACGCGCGGGTCGTAAAAAACCACGTCGCCGGGGCGCAGGTACGGGTCCATGTCGTCAGCCGAAACCTTCATTGCCGTTACGCCGCGCGGCAAACCCAGCTCACGCAACGCCTCCGGCAGCATGTAGAGCGCATGCGCTTCGTCTTCGTCGTTGCCGTGGATATCGATGACCGTGTAGCTCTCATCGATGGCATGGGCGCCGGTACTCGGCGTACCGACCACCAACTGTTCCACAGTGGTATTCAGCGTTTCGGCAATCTCCGGCATGCGCGCCAGTTCCG